>NC_007775.1:1712500-2012500 GCF_000013205.1 Synechococcus sp. JA-3-3Ab
ATCTAAGTAGCCGGCCGCAGCCACGGGCTGCTCCTCGACGGCGCCCAACAGCAAAGATTGGGCAAGGGGCTCGGCCACAATGGCCTGCAGCGAGTAGGGGGATCCCGGCTTGACCACCTCCGGCAACCTGAAGGTGACGGTGGGGGGCGCCGAGCCGGAGGTGAGGGTGCTGGCCTCCCGCAGCACTTCCTGCTCCACCAACAGCAGTTGCTCCGGCTTGGCCGCATTCGGGCGGTAGCGGTTGCGCACCAGGGCAGAGGCCTGCACCTGAAACTCCCCCCGCCCTGAAGATTGGGATCCCTGCACTTGGCTGGCGATCTCGGCCACGATCTCAGGGCCTAGCCGCCGCCAAGAGAGAATTTCCGCTGCGTAGGTCAGCTGGGGATGGGCCTCCCACAGCTTGCGAATGGCCCTTTCCACCCCCTGCCGATCCAGGCCGTCGCGGTGGCGGAAGTCGGGGCTATAGCCGGCCATCACCTCCTCCAGATCCCGCCGGTTGGCGGCCTCTATTTGCTCTTGCAGCCACTTCACCAAGGGAGCCGGTGCCGGGGCGGAGACCTGTTTTTGGATCCCGCTTTCCAGAGGCAAGGGGGCAGCCTGGGCCGCTGCCTTGCTGGGCAAAGGGATCCCCCAGCTCAAAGTCAGAGCAAGGAACCCAAGCAGTTGGGAAAGGGTGGATTGGAAGCTCAAACTGGGGGCCTCCGGCGGCAAATCTGCCTTTCTTTAGTTTAGCTTGCTGAGGATCGAGGTTTTGAGGTTTGGCGTTGCCTCACTGGAGTGGGCCTGGGTTTATCCTGGGAGCTGGGTTCTCGGCGAGGTGTGCATGGCGTCCCACCACTCCCCTGCTTTCTTAGCTTTGGTCAACGAGGCCAAAAGCCGCATCCAAGAGCTGACAGTCGAGCAAGTCAGGCAGAAACAACTGCAAGGGGATCCCTTTTATTTGGTCGACGTGCGGGAAGAGTCGGAGTGGCAGGCCGGCCACATCGTCGGCGCCATTCACCTCAGCAAAGGCATTATCGAGCGGGACATCGAGAAGGTGATCCCAGACAAAGAAGCCGAGATTGTCCTCTATTGTGGCGGCGGCTTTCGTTCGGCGCTGGCAGCCGATAACCTGCAAAAGATGGGCTACCGCCGCGTGATCTCCATGGACGGCGGGATCCGCGCTTGGCGAGAGGCCGGCTTTCCCGAATCTCAGCCCTCACCCCCAGCCCCTCTCCCAGAAGCGCCCTCACCCCCAGCCCCTCTCCCAGAGGGAGAGGGGAGTTAGAGCGGTGCGTTCGCAACCGCGTCGCCTAGCAATAACGCAGAAGCCCTTGGCTACTGCTTCGCAGTTGACCAGCGGCCTAGGTAGCCGGTTCCTCTCTTCCCATCTGCTTTCCCAAGGTAAAGAGAACTATATTGGTCTCTAAGGTCATCAGCCCAGATCTCCCTCTCATCCCCACCATGCTCCAAACCCTGCCCCGCCTGGATATTGCCACTCGTTTGCAGCAGTTGCGCCAGCTTTTGCAGGAACAAAATCTCGATGGCTTTTGGGTGCCTTCGGCTGATGAGCACCTCAATGAGTATTTGCTGGAATATCGCAAGCGGCGGCAGTGGATCACGGGCTTTACCGGCTCGGTGGGCGATGCCCTAATCAGCCAAGACCGCGCCTGGCTGTGGGTGGATCCCCGCTACCACGAGCAGGCGGAGCGGGAGGTGGATCCCAACCTGTTTACGGTGATCAAAGGCGGCCTGCCGGATCAGCCCAGCCTGATGGAGATCGTGGAAGAGCTGGGATCCGGCTTTCGCCTGGGGGTGGATCCTTTTACGGTGTCGGTGGCCACCTACCGCCAGTTGCAAGCCCACGCCCAAGCCGGAGGAGTGCTGTTGGTGCCGGTTAGCGAAAACCCACTGGACAAGCTGGCCAAGGAATCTAGCCAAGCCCTCTTGGAGCAACCCATCTACCCTGTCCCTGCCCAGCTCTGCGGAGCCCCCCCCAGCGACAAGCTGGCCCAGGTGCGCCAGGAGATGCGCCGCAAGCGGGTGGGACTGTTGTCCCTAACCAAACTGGATCAGGTAGCTTGGCTGTTTAACCTGCGCGGCTCCGACATTCCCTACAACCCGGTCTTCCGCGCCTATGCGCTAGTTGCCCTGGAGAGGGTTGCCCTGTTTACTGATCTGGAGCGCCTCACTCCCTCCGCAAAGCAAGTGCTGGCTGAGGCAGGGGTAGAGCTCTGGCCCTACGAGGCCTACCGGGAACAACTGCCCCAGTGGGCCGAGCGCTACGGGCCAGTGGGAGTAGATCCCAAGCAGACTACCCAGGGCACGCAAGAGCTGCTGCGGGGGGCAACCTGTCGCGAGTTGGATCACCCCGTGGATCTCCTCAAGGCGGTCAAAAACCCCACCGAGCTGGAGCAGATGCGCCTGGCCAACCGCAAAGCCAGCCGGGCCAAGATCCGCACCCTGGCCTGGATTGACCGGCAAATCCAAGCAGGGATCCCCATCAGCGAAGCCGATGTGGCCGCTGTTATGGAGGCCCACTACCGCGAGGAAGGGGATTGGGTGGGCCTGAGCTTCAACACCATTGCTGGGGCCGGCGCCAACAGCTCCATCGTCCACTACGGCACCCCCGATCCCCAGAAGTTCTTGCAGACAGGCGAGTTGTTTCTGTTGGATTCCGGATCCCACTACCTGGGGGGCACGACCGACGCTACCCGCACCCTCTGGATTGGCCCGCAACCGGCGGATCCCCTGTGCCGGCGGCGCTACACCGAGGTGCTCAAAGCCCACATTCACTGCGCCCGTCAGATCTTCCCCCCCGATACCTACGGCGTCTCCTTGGATGGCATTGCCCGTTCCAGCCTTTGGCAAGCGGGGCTGGACTACGGCCACGGTACCGGCCACGGTGTCGGCGCCTTTTTGAACGTCCACGAGGGGCCCAACGGGATCCACCGCCGCGCCAGCACCCCCCTCAAGGTAGGCATGATCACCAGTATCGAGCCGGGCTACTACCAGCCGGGCTGGGGTGGAATTCGCCTAGAGAACCTCTACGAAGTGATTGCAATTCCGGAGCCAGAGGGCTGGATGGGCTTTCGCTCCCTGACTTGGATCCCTTTCGATAGGCGGCTGATCGATTGGGATCTCTTGGACGAGGCACAGCGGGCTTGGCTTGAGGAGTATCACCGCCAGGTCTACGCCATTCACCACGCCACCTTGTCAGAACAAGATGCCGCCTGGTTAAAACGCGCCTGCGGCCTCGCCGAGTGAGACTGCCCCTGGCCAGCCCCTTCCCAGCTCGCTCAGGGCCCCAGAACCCCGACCGCCAGCGGCACCTCTAGCGACAAGGGATCCCGCCATGAACCCGACAACCCAACATCGGCTCATCCTCAAAATTGTGGCCGGCTCCGCCTGGGCCGATGGGCACCTAGAGCCGCAGGAGTTGGCCTATCTGAGATCCCTGCTGCGCCGCTATGGTTTGGAGCACGATGCCGAGCTGCGAGAGCTGATCCAAGAGCCCATTCCGATGGCGCAAACGGAGCGCTGGATGGCCGATTATCTCGCCCAGGCCACCGAAACCGAGCGCCTACAACTTCTGGGGGCAATCGGCAACCTGATGATGGCCGACAACGCCGTTTCTCCGGAAGAGCACGACCTTTTGGATGACTACTACACCCTAATGGCAGGGATCCCGCCTCGCCCAGAATCGGCACCCCATCTGGTGAAGGGCGTGGGGCAGTTTTTCCGGCGCCTGGTCAAGGCTGTAAGGGGGGACATTGCTTAATCAATTCTTAGCTGAAAAATAGGGTTCTCATAACCTGTACGAGGTGCAATCTACTTCTGGAATAGACATAAGTTTGGAAAAGTTAAAAACTTGCTCTGAATTCTATAATTCTATAAAACGGCTAGATTTCATGGATAAATAGAAGGGGCTGTGCTAGACTGAAGCCATCGCTGGGGACAGGGCTATGGCTGAGCGTTATAGACAGGTAGAGCGGGTTGGGTTTGGCTCGCGGCTGGCCAGTTCTTTTGTATCAGTGTTTGTTGGATTGATTTATTTTTGGGATCGTTCTGGCTTTTGTTTTGGAATGAGGGGCGGGTCAACCTTGCCCAAGTGGCAACTGGGGCCATTGAAATCAGTCCATTGGGCTCGCCCTCTGCGCCTCTTGGAAGCTTAGTATCGCTCACAGGCCCAATTACCAGCAATGAGCTTTTGGGCGATAATCTCTTCCTGCGGCCAGGGCCGTATATTGCCGTCAGGCGCAAGGCGGAAATGTATGCTTGGGAAGAGGAAAAAGAAACTCGCACTCAAGAGGAGTTTGGCGGATCGGAAGTCAGAGAGACAATCTATACTTACACCAAAGTCTGGACGGAAAACCCCGAAGATTCAAGCCGGTTTTATCGCAGCAGTGAGCACGTCAACCCACCGATGGCTTTTTCCAGCCAACTCTTTCGAGTCAGCCAGGCTCAAATTGGGAATTACCGAATTGGAATGCAAGATTTGCAGATCGAAACTCCCTACGCTGTTCCTCTGGAGCCCCAAACGTTGATCCCGGGGATCCCAGCTAGGGTGGAAGGCTCTTATGTTTTCAAGGGGCGGGGAACCCTGGCCAATCCACAAATTGGCGATATGCGAACTTCGTACACTGCCTTGTACAGCGGAACTCAAGTAACTGTCTTTGGTCGTTTGGCCACCCCTAACAGCCTAGAGAGCTACCTGGGGCCGCGCAGCATTCGATTTTATCGGCTATTTGCCAGCGATCGATTTGCAGCCATTGAGCGTCTTGCTGCCGAACACAATGCCCTGACTTGGATCCTGCGCTTTGTGGGATTCTTGATGATGTGGATCGGGGCCGACTCTTTCTTCGTCCCCCTTCATACGATGCTCAGCATCTTTCCTTTTCTAAGCGGCCTGGGGCGATCTATGACGAGAGTGGTCACCTTTTTCATAGCCTTGGTTTTAATAGGGACGACTATTTTAGTCTCATCGATAGTGCATAATCCGGTGGCGCTGCTCCTCTGTTTGGGTGTGGCGGGAGTTTTCATCCTCAACGTGCTGGGGCGACGTCCCAGACGGCAAGTGGCAGGTTTTTAAGAGTTCCTCTGCCGGCACAGCAAAGAGCTTGCAGCGCTGCTGCATCCATTCAAATATGGCTGCTCCGAAGAGCAGCGAAATAGCTTGTCTCGATTCCTCTTACTTTCCCCTCACCCCCAACTTCTCTCCCGAAGGACAAAAGGAGCTGGGGATCAAGGCAAACGGTTTCAACGCAATTTGGAGCGACCAACCTACTAATCCCCGAAGGTTAAGAGCCGCTTTGTGGCTGCCCTAGCAGATTCTTTTTCCTATATTGATCGTTGGCCCATGAGTTTGTACAGTTGCTCTCCGAGGATCTGGATGCCGCTGAGGATGCGCTCTTCCGGTTGGTAGCTGAAGGCGAGGCGCAGGGCGTGATCCCCTTGGCCATCAGCAAAGCAGTGGGTACCCGGCAAGAAAGTTACCCCCAGCGCTCGGGTGGCCTACAGCAAGGTGTTGGCACTCAGGGGAGGGGGCAGCTCGCACCAGATAAAGAATCCACCCCCAGGGGCCTCCACCTTGACTTCAGGGGGAAAACATTGAGCGATGGCCTCCAACATCAGGTGGCACTTTTCTCGGTAACGGCGGATCAAAAGCTGAATGTGGCTCTCTAGGCGGCCTTCCCCGCAGTATCGGGCCACCACCCGGCCCAAAAAAGGCCCCAGGGATCCCTCGCTGCGAAACATCTCCAAGCGGCGGATGATCTCGGGATGGCCACAGGCCCAGCCCACCCGCACCCCCGGCGCCACAATCTTGGAAAAGGTGCCCACGTGCAGAACCCAGCCCTCTTTATCCAGCGCGGCCAAACTGGGCAAGGGATCCCCGACAAAGCGCAGGTCGTAGTAGGCCTCGTCCTCCACCACCACCACGCCGTATTCAGCCGCCAACTGCAGCAGCTTCTGCCGCCGCGGCCAAGAGAGGGTGCAGCCCCTAGGGTTGTGAAAGGTGGGAATGGTGTAGATAAAGCGGGGTGGGATCCCTTGGCGGGCTAGCTCGCGCAACACCTCTTCCAGGCGATCCACCACCATGCCCTCCCCATCCACCGGGATCGAGATCAGACGCGCCCCTGCCGCCGCAAAACGGCTGACCGCCCCCATGAAGGTGGGCCCCTCCACGATCACCACATCCCCCGGCTCCACAAAGACCTGGGGCAAGAGGCCAAGGATCTGCCCAGAGCCATAGCCGATCAAGAGGTTTTCCGGCTGCGCCTCCACCCCTCTGGCCCGCATCAACTGCTGCACCACCTCGATCAACCCGGCAAAGGTGCCGCCGTAATTGAGGGCAGCATCCCCATCTTCCGCCAACACCTCCGCTGTCGCCCGCGCCAGGTCGGCCTTGGGAAACAACCGCGGATCCGCCAGGCCAAAGGTAAAACTGGTTACTACCGGCACCGCCCCAGCGATCTCCGCGCCAACAGGAGGCGGGATCACCGCCTGGGCCCGCCGGGCGAACAGGGTCTCTAAGAGGGGCCGCATCCGAATCTTCAAGGCAGGAGAAGAACTCAGGCCAACGCTTGCCACGATAACAAGAACGAGCTGGCTAAGAGCAGGGATCCCAAAAACTGTCGCCAGCCCCGGCAGGGGATCTCCGCCAAGACGCCACCGGCACTCAGGCACAAAAAGGGCAGGGCCACCAGGCCCCAACGGGCGCTTTGCTGCAACAGGTTCATCTGGGGATCCCAAAGCCAAGCTGCTAGCACCCCCATCCACAGGACATGGCCCAAACCAGCCAAGCTGAGCAGGGTTTGTTGGCGTTCCGCCCAGGGCCAACCCAGCCGCACCAAGGCCAGCCCCAAGGGCAACATCAAGGTGGCCAGAACAGCCAGGCCGCTTTGGCTGGTGAGCGAATAGGACACCGTCGCCGTAGGAAAGCGCTCTGTCCCGGTGAAGGGATCGGCGGGCAGCTCGACCCGCAGCAACCAGGAGAGGCCAATCACCAGCAGCAGCCAGAGTAGCCCTTGCAACCGCTGCCGCGGCCAGTGTTGGCTAGTCCATAGCGCCCCCCAGAGCAGGGCCAAGAGCCAAACTTTGTAGCTCAAGGCACAGGCCAGCGCCAAACCCCCCCAGCGCAGGCGGGATCCCGGTCCAACACCGCTGCTGACCAACAAGACCAGGCTGGCCAAGATCTCGTTGCCCGGCTCCAAACCCTGGGTCAGCACCCAGGGGCTGAGTCCCCACAGGCCAGCGCTCCAGAAATTGCCCCAGCTCCAGCACAACAGCAGGATTACCAGGCAGGCCAGGGCCGAGACAGCTCGCAGGATCCCTTCGGGGGGGATCCCGGTTCCCTCAGCCAGCCAGGGCAGTAGCCCGTTTGCAATTGAATGGTAGAGAGGCAGTTCCGCTTGGACAGGGGGCAGGGATCCCTCAGGGCCACTGATGGGCACAGCGCGCCACCACAGCATCTGAGCCGGTTGCCCCACAAAGCGGAGCCGCTGACCCAGCAGCAACCCCATCCCTCCCCACAGCAGCCAGTGGCTCACCCAACTGAGCCCGTCTGGGCGGTGGTGCCGACGTTTGTCCGCCCTGGACAGGCTCAGTTGAGGAAAAGAGGGACGAGACAGCCGTTTGCCCTGAGGAGGCATGGCGGGGGGAAACTTCATAGGGTAGGCCTAGTCAACTCTAGATCGCCCGTCAAGGGACACCCAGCCTCCTGCCAGCGACGAATGGCTTGGGCGGTCAGTCCTTCGGTGACGTCGCGGACAGGAACACCGGCGCCGGTAACCTGCAGGCGCACCAGTTGCCAGGGATCCCCAGGTGTAGCCCGCAGCACATAAGCTTCATAAGCCAGTTGCAGGGTTTCGCTGCGCCGACCGGCTAGGGGGTTATCCTCCCGCTCGGGCTGCTGGGGCAGAACCAAGCGGCGCTCCAGCGTGGTGAAATACAAGCGAAAGCCTTGGGAAGCCGAGGCGGCTGGGCTATCCGGCAGAAGCTGGGCCAGCTCCTCGGCAGAGAGGAGTTCGGCCTCTGGCCGGCCCACCAACACCACCTGAAAGTCTGAGCGGGCGCGGCTCAAGGCCAAATTGAGAAACAAGGGCAACTGCTCTGTCAGGGCTTCAGCCCAGGTTTGCGGATCGGCAGCACAAACTTCTCCTCTGGCTGCTGTGGCAGTAAGGCAGCACAACCCCAAAGCCGCCGACAAACCTATCCGCCACCCCCCTCGGGCGGGGTGGGGGAAAAGATACCCGCCCGCTTGTCTTCTTCGCCGGCTACACCAGCCTAGGAACGGCATTGCCCCAATCCTCAGCCGATCGCTTCCTCTACAGCTTGAAAGCGTTGCCAGGCCGAAACGGGATCCGCAGCCGCCGTGATGGGGCGGCCCACCACCAAATAATCGGCCCCCGCCCGCAGCGCTGCCGCGGGGGTGCAGACCCGCCGCTGGTCGTCCTCCGCTTCTGGATCCCCAAGGCGGATCCCTGGGGTTACCAGCAGCACCTCCGGCCCCAAAGCCTGCCGTAGCCGTCCCACTTCCTGGGGGGAGCAGACCAGCCCGCTCACGCCTTGATCCAGAGCTAGCCGCGCCAACTGCAACACATAGTCGCCGGGATCTCGTTCAACGCCCAACTCCTGCCGCACCTGGTCGGGGCCAAGGCTGGTGAGAAGAGTAACTGCCAACAGCCGGCAAGAACTGCCCTGGGTGGCGGCCACTGCTGCCCGCAACATGGCACTGCCGCCAGCGGCATGAACGGTGAGCAGATCCACCCCATAACCAACGGCCACCTGAGCGGCCCGCCCCACTGTGTGGGGAATGTCGTGCAGCTTTAAATCGAGAAAAATGCGCTTGCCCCGTTCCTTAAGGGCCTGCAAAATCTGAGGGCCAACAGCCGTAAACAGCTCCAGGCCCACCTTCCACCACAGCACCTGGGGCAGGCGATCCACCCACTTCAGGGCCTGCTCCCAAGAAGCGGTATCTAGAGCAACAATGAGGCGGCTACCCTGCATGGCGAAAGCCCTCAGGCCGGCTAACGCGAAGGGCTCCGCTCTCGCGGCTCATAGTGGGAGCAGCCTTCACAGGGGCCATAGGGGTTGACGGCACAGCGCAACTCCGGGGAAAGCGCATTGTAGCGACAGGTGGGATCCCCAATCCAGCCAGGCGGCGAAGCGACATAAGTATAAACAACTACACCCCCGAACCCCAGTGGGCTGACGAAGAAACGGCTGGTGCTGAAGGACTCCCCCCCAGCAGGGTTGAACGTTTCCTCATCGAGCTCTGAACCGGGCTGCGGCTCCTCCTCCAGGCTCCAGAAGGCTTCCCACTGCCGAAGGGTTTCTTGGAGAGGCGCGGCCAGGTGTTCCGCCAACTCCGTCAGGGCGGCTTCCAAAGCGGTGAGGCTTTCTTCCGCCGCCTGGGTGAAGGCTGCCACCCATTCCTCCAAGAGCTTCTCAAAATCCATGCAGCAGCAACCTGAGAGCTTTCTTTTCACCTTACCGCTTGCCTGGGCAAGCCGGCTAACTTCCCCCTTGACAAACGGCATCTACTAACTCTTGGTTGACCAAGGGAAACAGCTCCGCCAATTCTTCGGCAGATAGGTTGCCGGTACAAACATTGGCGCGGATATGCCACTCTGCCCACATCAGCGCCGAGGGAACGGTGGGATCCTGGCCTTGCTCGGAGCCGGAACCCTTTGCGGGCCCTGGAGCCAGGCGGCGTCCGGGCCCGATGTTCAGTTGCAGTACGTTGTCGCGGTTGATGCCCGTCAGAGAGGTCTGGGCAGGGGCTTCTCCGACAAAGGCAAAAGGGAAAGACAAAGCCACCCAAACCAACCCCCGAAGGGCAAGCCGGCAAAGCATGGGATCCCTCCCCCGCGAGATAGGGTTGAGTTTTGAGGGCAATTATAGCTGCTATTTTTGGCAGCTAGGATTTGTCAAAAGCCGCCTTTGGCAGGCCAATCGCCGACCACTGCACGCAACGACGGCCCTGGTCATCCTCTAAGGCCCCCTCGCGGCGATAGGAAAAGAAATCCTGAGGCTGGCCAAAGGTGCAATGAGGACTGATGGCGATGTGCTCCGGCGGGATCCCCTGAGCTTCGGCCTGGGCGCGGTTGATCCAGCGCAGATCCAGGCGCACCTTACCCGGCAGAGGATCTGGCCAGAGGGCAGGTTGTGGGTCTACCCCTGAAGGCAGCGACTGCAGCACCTGCTCGGCCACTTCCTGAGAAACCTGGTAGGCTGGCCCGGAGATGGCCGGCCCCAGGGCAATGCGGATTTGGCTGGCAGGGATCCCCCCCTGGAGAAAGGCCTGCAGCACCTTAGTCAGGATACCGGCAGCCGTCCCCCTCCAGCCGGCGTGAACTGCGGCCACCCAGTGGGGGCTGGCCACCAAAATGGGCACACAGTCGGCAGTGCAAACCCAGGCCGAGTCCCCTGGGCGACGGGCGATCACGGCATCTGCTTCGGGACGGGCGAAACTCCCTTCCCCGACGTGAGAACCTGAAGCCCTCCCCTGGGAGAAGACAACTGCATCCGCCCACGTCCAGCGACAGCCATGCACCTGGTGGCCCCACGCAGCTCGTTCTGGGAGGAGTTGCAACTGGTCGGCCATATCGGCTGGTTGATAGGGGGAAGCTTGACGACAGCCAAAAGCATGGGGCCACCCCGCCAGCAGTTGACACTGCAGCCAACGCCATCTCCCTGCCTCTTGCCAAACCCAGCCCCCGGAACCGCTCATCGGCCTGATGGGTGGAAAGGGGATCCCTGCCGTCGGGCGTGCAGGTGGCCTAGCCGCTCCTCCAGGCAGATGCGCAGCTCGACCGGGTTGAAGAGCATCGGCAAAAAGTGAATGCTCCGGCTTTCTCGGAAGAAAAACAAAATCGGCACCGGCCGCCAGAAGATCTGCCAGTCCTGCCACTCGCTGTAGGGGAACTCGCGGATGCGCCGGGAGCCGCTGTAGACCTGCAGCGCCGTGCGGGTAAAGGCCAGCCCGATCAGACAGGTCTGTACCAGCAAAAACAGGCCAAACAACCCCACTCCCAACCCTAGCCAAAACGAGAGCCACAACAGCGGCACCGCCAAAGCCAGCACTGCCAAGCTGAGGCGGAAGTCGGGGGTCAACAGATGGGCAGAGTGGGGTTTGATCACTTTTTGCTTCTCCTCCGCTTGCCAGCTCCATTTTACGCCGCTGCCACTACCTTTCTCCGGAGGGATCCCGACTCTGGGTAAGTTGGGGGCATACCAAACAAGTTGTTTTGATGTATCCTGACAGAGCACACAGGAACGCGGCTTTTGATCATGGCCCTAACCGCATCTGACCCCAAAGCTCTCCCCAGCGGCGGCTCCCTGAGCTTTTTTGAGCGCTATCTCACCCTTTGGGTGGCCCTGTGTGTTGTTGCCGGGATCCTCCTGGGGCGATGGTTTCCGGGCGTGGCCGAGGCTTTGGATGCCTTGAGCCTCTATCAGGTCTCCCTTCCCATTGCCGTCTGCCTGTTTTTCATGATGTATCCCATCATGGTGAAAATTGACTTCGGCCAGGCAGCCTATGCTTTGAAATCTCCCAAGCCAGTGCTGTTGACCCTGGCCGTGAACTGGCTGGTGAAGCCCTTTACCATGGTGGTGATCGCCCAGTTTTTTTTGGGGTGGCTGTTTGCCCCTTGGATAACCGGCACGGAAATCATCCGCGGCACAGAGATTAGCCTCAGCAGCTCCTACATTGCCGGGGCCATTTTGTTGGGCATTGCTCCTTGTACAGCCATGGTGCTGATGTGGGGCTATCTCAGCTATGGCAACCAGGGCCACACCCTGGTGATGGTGGCGGTGAACTCTTTAACCATGCTCTTCCTCTACGCACCGCTGGGCCGCTGGCTGCTGGCCATGAGCGATTTAACGGTGCCCTGGCAAACCATTTTGCTGTCGGTGGCCGTCTATGTGGGCCTACCGTTAGTTGCAGGAGCAGCCTCCCGCTATTGGATTCTCAAAACCAAGGGCCGGGAATGGTTTGAAAAAGCTTTTTTGCGCTACCTCAACCCCATTGCCATCGCCGCCTTGCTGGTGACGTTGGTGCTTCTTTTTGCTTTTAAAGGGGATCTCATTGTGGAAAATCCCTTCCACATTTTGTTGATCGCAGTGCCTCTTTTCGTTCAAACCAACCTCATTTTCGGCATCACCTATGTGGCAGCCCAGAAACTGGGCTTGTGCTATGAGGATGCGGCTCCGGCAGCTTTAATCGGCGCCAGCAACCACTTTGAGGTGGCCATTGCAACGGCGGTGGTGCTGTTTGGCTTGAACTCAGGGGCCGCCCTGGCCACCGTCGTAGGGGTGTTGATCGAGGTGCCGGTGATGTTGATGTTGGTGGAGATCTGCCGGCGTACCGCCTTTTATTTCCCCCGCCAGCCGGAAAAGGCCAGCTTGCCCGATCCCCGCTGCCTTAAAATTAGCCCCTGAGGGATCCCTTCAGCCCATGAACCTGCCCCCGGATCGCCAACGGGAACACCAGGCCAACGAGCGCACCTTTCTGGCTTGGCTGCGCACCTCTGTGGCTCTCATTGCCTTTGGTTTTGCCCTCACCCGCTTCAGCCTCTTTCTGCAGCAGATCGAAGCTTCCAGCTCCCCCGAGCAGCCCTCCCCGAGCCACGGCCTCTTGAGTACCCAGAACCTGGGCCTCCTGTTGGTGATCTTTGGGATCCTGACAATTGGCCTTTCAACCTGGCGCTACAACCAGGTGATGCGGCAAATCGAGGCGGGCAACTTTCGCCCCAGCCGTTTTCTCGTCTGGATCATGGCTGCGGTGGTGGCCCTGTTTGGGCTGCTGAGCCTTCCCCTGATGCTGCGCCGCCCCCGCCCTCAGGAGCCTTCCCGGCTCAGCCTGCCGGAGTGAAGGGCTGCCAGCGGCTGCAATTGCCGGGCTTGCTGCTTGAGCCGCTCGATCAACTGCTTGCACACCACCTCGCACAGCTCAAAGCAGATGGGATCGGCAATTTGGTAGTAGACGCTCACGCCCCTGGGCTCGCGGCTGACGATCCCTGCCTGCGCCAAGATCTTGAGATGTTTGGAAACATTGGCCTGGCCCATGCCGGTGGCCTCTAAGATCTGGGTGACGTTCTTGGGTCCCGAGCGCAACTGACACAGGATCTGCAGCCGGCTGGGCTCCGCCAAAACCTTGAAGTAATCCGCTACGCTGGTCAGCACTTCCGGCGTCAGAGTCAACTGGCACTCGTCTTTGCCACCTTTCACGAGCTCGTCCCAATCCATAGCCTGTCTTGAGGGATGCGCTGGCTTGATTTTAACACTAAATAGTTATACAGTAGATCTAGAGGCCCGAATTGGATCGCGTTCGGGTTTTGCCAACAGACAGGAGGGCAGCATGCTATTTCGCCAACTGTTCGACACCGAGACGAGCACCTACACCTATTTAATCGCAGACCCAGACACCCGCGAGGCAGCTCTGGTGGATCCCGTTTTGGAGCAGGTGGAGCGGGACTTGAAGTTAATTCGAGAGCTGGGTCTGACCTTGAAGTACTGCTTGGAAACCCACGTCCACGCCGATCACATCACCGGCACTGGCAAGCTGCGCGAGCTGACCGGCTGCCAAGGGGTGGTGCCGGTTCAGGCCAAGGCGCAATGTGCGGATCGCTTTATCGGCCATGGGGAAACGCTGCAGGTGGGATCCATTGTCATCGAGGCCATCGCCACCCTGGGCCACACCGACAGCCACATGACCTATCGCGTCAATGGGGATCGCGTTCTTACCGGCGATGCCCTGCTCATTCGCGGCTGTGGGCGCACGGATTTCCAAAGTGGGGATCCCGGCCTGATGTACGACCACGTTACGCAGCACCTGTTTACCCTGCCAGACGAGACGCTGGTCTATCCCGGCCACGACTACCGTGGGCACACCGTCTCCACCATTGGCGAAGAGAAGCGCTGGAACCCCCGCTTTGTGGATCTACAGACGGGCAAGCTGCGTTCGCGGGAGAGCTTCATCGCCCTGATGAACAGCCTCAACCTGCCTCAGCCCAAAAAGATCCAGGAAGCAGTGCCCGCCAACGAGCAGTGCGGCCAAGTGGCAGCCGCGGTTTAGTGGGGCAAACCCTCTTGGGTGGGAGAGCCTGGCTGTAAAGCCTGCGGGGCTAGCTAGACTTCTCTGAGCCGGCGGGTCAGAAATGGGAGGGTTGAGAGTGGATCCAGAAAGTCTCTATGAGAAGGATTTCTATGCTTGGACTCAGCAACAAGCTCAATTTCTGCGGGAGCGGGCCTGGGAGAAGCTAGACCTGCCCCATTTGATTGAGGAGATGGAATCGTTGGGCAGGCAACAGCGGCAAGAGCTGCGCAACCGGCTAGGGGTTTTGGTGGGGCACCTTCTGAAATGGGAGTATCAGCCGCAGGCTAGATCTGTAAGCTGGCTTCTTACCCTACAGGTGCAGCGACAGGAAGTTCTGGATCTATTGGAAGAAAACCCCAGCTTGAGGCCCTATTTGCCGGAGGCCATCTCCAAGTCTTACTTGAGGGCGCTGCAGCTGGCCCTGGAAGAGACAAAGCTGCCCAGAAAGACTTTTCCCAAGACCTGTCCTTATTCTCCCGAGCAAATCCTGGATAGCCAGTTTTACCCCGGCGAGCCCAGCAGGTTGCTTGAGGAAGAAGGTTAGTTACCCGAGGAGGAAACCAATGACTGTAGCCCGACAAAATCCTACGCCTTCCGCTCAGCAGGAACGGGATCCCCGTCTTAAGGAGATCGACACCCTGACCTTAAAGCAGTGGCTGGATCAAGGGCGGGTACAGCTCATCGACGTGCGGGAGCCGGGAGAATATGCCGATGAGCGGATCCCAGGGGCGATCAACATGCCTCTGTCTAGCTTTGATCCGGCCAGGGTGCCGGCCTCGACGCCGGAAAAACCGGTGGTGTTGCAGTGTCGCATGGGCAGTCGCTCCATCCGCGCTGCCTGTCAGTTGCTAGACCACGGCTGGCCGGAGGTGCTTAGTCTAAAAGGCGGGATTGAGGCTTGGAAGGCTGCCAAGCTGCCCACCACCCGCACCCGCAACGCGCCCATTTCGCTAATGCGGCAGGTGCAGATTGCGGCGGGATCCCTGGTGCTCACCGGAACCCTTCTGGGGGCCTTTGTCAACCCCTGGTGGCTGCTGCTGAGTGGCTTTGTGGGCGCCGGGCTGGTGTTTGCGGGTGTAACCAACACCTGTGGCATGGCTCTGCTCTTGGCTCGCATGCCCTGGAACCGAGGTCAGGCCCTATGAGCGGGATCCCTTCCCCCCAGAGAATCCCGGCGCGCTACCTGCCCTTTACCAGGGATTCCTTGTGGTGGCTTCGGTATCGACCAGAGGATCTGCCAGGGGATCTCATTGCCGGACTGGTTACAGCCCTTCTCCTAGTGCCCCAGAGCATGGCCTATGCGCTGCTGGCCGGGCTGCCTCCCCAGACAGGTCTCTACGCCTCTATCCTGCCGGTCATCGCCTACGGCTTTCTAGGATCCAGCCGGGCTTTGTCGGTGGGGCCGGTGGCCATCATCTCCTTGCTGGTGGCCGCGGGCTTGGAGCCGCTGGCTGAGCCGAGCAGCCCGGAGTATGGCCGGTTGGCGCTGGGCTTGGCTCTAGAAGCGGGCCTGATCCAGGTAGGGGTAGGGCTACTGCGGCTGGGGTTTTTGGCCAATTTCTTGAGCCGCTCGGTGGTAACGGCCTTTGGCAGCGCCGCAGCCCTAATCATCGCCTTCAGCCAGCTCCGCCATCTGTTGGGGGTGAAGATCGCCAACACCGAGTCCTTCTGGCTGCTGCTGCAACGGCTTTGGCAGAGCCTGGAGGGGGTAAACTGGGTCACCCTGGGGCTGGGGCTGTTGGCCATCACCCTCTTGGTGTACGCCCAGCAGAAGCTCCCCGCTCAACTGCGCCGCTGGGGGATCCCACCCCTCTGGGGCCTACTTCTCACCAAGGGCGCGCCGCTGGGAGCCGTCTTCGTGACCACGCTGCTGGTGTGGGGGTTGAACCTCTCGGAAAGAGCAGGAGTGGCGGTGGTGGGATCCATTCCGGCGGGTTTGCCCCCCCTGACCTTCCCTTGGCTGAGCTGGCCAGAGTGGCGAGCTTTGCTGCCCACAGCCTTGGCCATTAGCTTGGTGGGCTTTACAGAAAGCTATGCGGTAGGTCAGTCGCTGGCCAGCCAGCGGCGGCAGAAAGTGGATCCCAACCAGGATCTAGTGGCCCTGGGGGTGGCCAACCTGGCCGCAGCCACAAGTGGTGGCTACCCCGTAACCGGCGGGATCAGCCGCTCAGTAGTTAACTTTCAGGCCGGGGCCAACAGCGGCCTGGCCTCGGTGGTCACGGGATCCCTGATAGCCCTGGCCGTGATCTGGCTGATGCCCCTGTTTACCTTCCTGCCCCAGACGACCTTGGCAGCTATTGTTTTGGTAGCCGTGTTGGGGTTGGTGGATTTTCACCCCTTGCTGCAGAGCTGGCGCTACGACCGCGGCGATGCCTTGGTTTGGCTGGTCACCTTTGCCAGCGTGCTGGGGATCGGGGTGGAGCCGGGGATTGGGCTGGGAGTGCTGGTGTCTATCCTCCTCTTCCTCTGGCGGGCCAGCCGTCCCCACATCGCCATTGTTGGCCAGGTGCCGGGCACCGAGCACTACCGCAACGTGCTGCGCCATGAGGTGATTACCGATCCGCGCATCTTGGCGGTGCGGGTGGATGAAAGCCTGTTTTTTGCCAACGCGGCCTACCTGCAGGAGTCCATCCTGCAGGAGGTAGCAGCGCGGCCAGCAGTGGAACAGGTGCTGCTGGTGGCCAGCGCCATTAACTTCGTCGACGGCAGCGCTTTGGAGGCCCTGGCCCAGTTGGTAGAACGTCTGCAGCAAATGGGGGTGGGCTTTGCCCTGGCCGAGGTGAAGGGGCCGGTGATGGATCGCCTCAAAAGGGCTGGGTTTGTGGAGAAAGTGGGCGCCGAGCGCTTCTTCTTGTCGACCCACCAGGCGATGCAGGTTCTCAAGTCTCAGACGAACTCTATGCCGGCAGCCGCTTCCGGATGAGCACAATCGGCGTTTGCTCTGCCGCATTGCCCGCCGGGTTCTTGCGCAGAGCCTGCTCCACCAGCTCCCGCTCCACACCTGGGCTGGCCGCCAAGACGTTGACTTCGCCCAGGTCGTTGGCATCCACAATGGCCACCTCGTAGCCGGTCTGGGCGTGGAGCTCGGCCACCAGCTTGGCTGGATCCCGCGGCCCCAAGACGATGAACTGGTCGTAGGGGGGCAAAGTGCCGGTGACATCGTCGATCAAGGCCGCCTGCTCCCCCGCCAGGGCGTAGAAGGCTCCGCGGATCCCCAGCAATTTGGCCAGGGATCCGACGACAAAAGCCCCCAACACCCGCCAGGCCCCCGAACAGTCGATCAACGTCTGCATCCCATAGCAGCTTGAGAGACTGGTTTTGGAAGGGAAGAAGTAGCAGAGGGTGCGGGCCAGCCAGCCGGGCTGCACCTGCAGGGGATGGCGAAAGTTGCCCTGGACGATGGCCGCCGCGCTTTCCGAGATGGCCACAATATCGCCGGGCTGGATATGGGGGCCTACGTAGTGCCGCAGCACCTCGGCTAGGTCGTCGCTGGGGGTAAGCAGATGGGTGGGAACAGGAGCCCAACTCACCAGCCCCTGCTGCTGCCAGGCCAGCTCCGGCAAGGGCTCCACTTCCTGCAAGGGCAGGATCAGGTGGCTGGTCTTCAGGGTGCGCCGTTGCCGCCCGTACTGGATGTAGTCCAACTCCAGCCAGGCCGAGCGCAAATCTGCCAGCCCTTCCCCCTCTAGCTCGATCTCGACTTCTAAGCCGGTCTGGCTTTGGGGGGAGATGATGTAGGCCTGCCAGTAGTTGTCTGGGCGGGGGGGCAGATCCGGATGGCGGGAGCGCAGGCGGATCCTACTTTGGATCCCTTCGAGGGAGCCGGCGCTGAGCAGATGCAGCCGCGGCTGCACCTGGGCCAAGGTGACCTCAAAAAGGGGGTTGAGGTTGCGGGCCACAAACTCGGCCTGGATAAGCCAGCGATGAGGGCTGAGGCGGCTGAGGCGCCAGCTCTGGGGCTCCACCAGCAGACAGTCGGCGGGGCGGGTCTTCAGCCAGTACAGCAACGTCGCCACACTTAGGAGCAGCCCGGCCACCACCTGGATCCAGGCCGAGGGATCCCAAAGCCAGCGCCCGATCCCCCAGAGGCTCAAGACCATGCCAGCCAATACGCCAGCCACCACACCTCGGCTCACCATCCGAATGGTTGCCATTGGGATCCCACTCCTTAAACCCTGCTCAAGTCTGCCCCTTCCTTCAGGCCTGCACCCTAGACTACAGGTACGCTCCCCAGCCCTAGCCATCCTACCGGGAAACCGCCAGCACCCTGTAGCGGGATCCCTATCTACACCTTCATCTCAAACAGTTAGACTAAAAATAGATTGCACCCTAAGTTTTCTGCCGCATCCTTTGGAGGTTGCCCATGGCCCAAAAACAGCAGTTCAAGAGCTTTGACGACATGATCCAGGGATCCAAAACTCCCATTCTGGTGGACTTTTACGCTACCTGGTGTGGTCCCTGTCAGGTGATGGCTCAGGTGTTGGAGCAGGTGAAGCCGCAGGTGGGGGATGCTATTTCCTTCGTGAAGGTGGATATAGATAAATACCCCAACATTGCTGCCCGCTGGGGGATCTACGCTGTGCCGACTCTCATCCTGTTCAAAGACGGGAAGCCGGTTGACCGCATCGAGGGGCTGTTGCAGCCTCGCGCCCTGGTGGAGCGGTTGCGGGCGCAGATCGGCCTGCCGGTCAGCTAAGGGCAGATAGACCTTGAGGGCGTTTTGGCAGGAGCTTGAGGCGGGGCCGGTTCTCCAAGTTCACCAGGCGGGAGAGGTGCCCTACCGCAGGGCGTGGGCTTGGCAGCAAGTCAGGTTGGCCCAGATGATCCGCGATCCCCAGGTGCCAGATGGGCTTTTGTTGCTCACCCACCCGCCGGTCTACACCCTGGGGGCGGGGGCCGATCCCAAGTTTCTCAAAAGCCTGGCTGGACAGATAGGATCTCCAGACACTCAGCCAGAGTCCCCTGTTACTGAGGGGCCGGAGATCCTGCGGGTGGAGCGGGGCGGCGAAGTGACCTACCACGGGCCGGGCCAGTGGGTGGGTTATGCCCTGCTCAACCTAAAGCGCCATAGGACTGTCTACGGCTCCCACGGCCAGCCGGATCTGCATCGCTACCTGCGCCACCTAGAAGAGGTGCTCATCCAGACTGTGGCCCACTTCGGCCTGCAGGGGGAGCGGATCCCTGGCCTAACAGGGGTTTGGGTGCAAGGCCACAAGGTGGCGGCCATCGGCATCAAGGTCTCCCGCTGGGTGACCTACCACGGCTTTGCCCTCAACGTTTGTCCGGATCTAGCTGCCTTCCAAGCCATCGTGCCCTGTGGGATCCCTGACCGGCCCGTGGGATCCCTGGTGCACTTTTGTCCAGAGGTAACGATGGCTGCCGTAGCTCCGGTGCTGGTGAAGTCCTTTTGTCAGGTCTTTGGGCTGCAAGCTCAGGAAGTTTCCTTATCAGAGTGGTTGGGAGAACGCAAGTCTCTAAAGACTCAAGGCTAATCCACCCCCAACTGGCGCAGCAGTTGCTGCAGGATGGCCTGGTTGGCAAAGTTGCCGCTCTTGGAGAAGAGAGCCAACGCCTGGCGAAAGTCGGCCATCGCCGCTTCTCGATCCCCCAACTGAAGATAGGCCACGCCGCGGCTGAAGTAGGCTTCTGGAATTCGCGGATCCAACTGAATGGCCCGCTCCGCATCGGCCAGAGCTTCTTCCGGCTGGCGCAACTGGTTGTAGACGTAGCTGCGGTTCACATAGGCCGGCGCATAGCTGGGATCCAACTGCACCGCCCGATCCAGATCCGCCAGGGCAGCTACGGGATCCCCGCGCAGCAACTTGAGGGATCCCTGCCAGTTGAACTCGGAAGCGGTGTTTGGGGCCGAGGTCTTCTCAGGAGGAGGTCTATTGGCTAGAGTGAGGGCGGGGGGATGTTACAAGGAAAGCTTCTGGAATAGATGAGCCACCGGCAGGGCAAATCCTGGAATAACCTCTTCACCTTCTAGAAGATCAACCGATTTCAGGAGGCGGTCAGGCTCTTGAGAGCTGCGATACACCAGGACGTAGTGCTCGCTGGGGTGAACCAGCCAAACCAGGCGGCTGCCATTTTCAAAGTACTCCACCAGCTTGTCATGAATTTCTTCAACCGTATTGCGGGGGGAAAGCACTTCAACAGCCAGATCTGGAGCGCCTTCCAAAAATCCTGTGGGCAGTTCAGCCATGCCCTGCAAGCGTTCTTTAGCAAAAAAAGAGATGTCAGGGGAGCGCCAATTTCCACTCTTCATCTTAAAAGCAGTGCTGGAATCTAAAACGATCCCCAGCTTGTTGGACAAAACGTAGGGGGTCAAAGCTGCCAATAGGAGGCTGCAGACATAACCATGGAGTGCCCCCGCGCTTCCCATATCAATTGGCTTCCCATCAACAATCTCGTAGCGATGTCCCTCCCTGGACAACGCCATGAATTCTTCGGCTGTCCAAGCTCTTTTTCCCTGAGTTGGCACAGCTCCGACGGTCATCTGCAAACTCCTTGCTGCTCCTTCGACACCGCAAGCCAAGCCCGCAGGGATCCCCCAGCGGCTTTTCCTCGAGGGGGGACGCCAAAGGCTAAAATGGCTTAGATCATCCTACTGTACCGACGGAAAAGGCACCTTGATCGAGCGCTACACTCTGCCCGAAATGGGCCAGATTTGGTCCACTGCCCACAAGCTCCAGACCTGGCTGCAGGTGGAGCTGGCTGTCTGTGAAGCGCAAGCGGAGCTGGGGCGGATCCCGCAAGAAGCCCTGCAGGAGATCAGAGCCAAAGCCGCCTTTGACCCGGCGCGGGTTTTGGAAATTGAGGCGGAAGTGAAGCACGATGTTATTGCCTTCTTAACCAACCTCAACGAGCACGTGGGCGAGGCAGGGCGCTACATCCACCTGGGCCTGACCAGCTCGGATGTGTTGGATACCGCTCTGGCCCTGCAGCTTGTGGCCTCGGTGGAGATCTTGCAAGCCCGCCTGGCCGACCTCATCGCTGCTATCCGCGACCAAGCTCGGCAGCACCGCTACACCCTCATGATCGGCCGCACCCACGGTGTTCACGCCGAGCCGATTACCTTTGGCTTTAAGCTGGCAGGGTGGCTGGCCGAGTGCCTGCGCCATCAGGAGCGGCTGGAACGCCTGCAAGAGGTGGTGGCAGTGGGCAAGATCTCGGGGGCAGTGGGCACCTACGCCAACGTGCCTCCCCAGGTGGAGCAGTTGGCCTGCGCTCGCCTGGGCCTGAAGCCCGATACAGCCTCGACACAGGTAATCTCGCGGGATCGCCACGCTGAATACGTGCAAACCTTGGCTTTGATTGGCTCTTCCCTAGAGCGCTTTGCTACTGAAATCCGCCACCTGCAGCGAACAGAGGTACTGGAGGCTGAGGAGTACTTTGCCCCCGGCCAAAAGGGATCCTCTGCTATGCCCCACAAGCGCAACCCCATCAAATCTGAACAGCTAACCGGGATTTCCCGCCTCCTGCGGGGGTATGCCCTTCCGGCTCTGGAAAACATCCCCCTTTGGCATGAGCGGGACATCTCCCACAGCTCGGTGGAGCGGGTTATCCTGCCCGATGCCTCCATTCTCTGCCACTACCTGCTGGTGAACATGGCCGACCTGGTGCGCCACCTGCAGGTTCACACCGGCAACATGGAGCGCAACCTCAACATCTATGGCGGCGTCATCTTCAGCCAGCAGGTGCTTCTAGCCTTGGTGGAGAAGGGCTTGAGCCGGGAGGAAGCTTACCGCCTGGTGCAGGAAAATGCTCATCGCGCCTGGAACCAGCCGCAGGGGGACTTTCGCGCCAATCTGCTGGCGGATCCCCGGGTGATGGCCCACCTGAGCGAGGCAGAACTGCAGGACTGCTTTGATCCCCAGCGCCACCTAACTCACCTAGACGAGATCTTTGCCCGCCTGGGCATTTGAGGATCCCCTATGGTTTGGCAGCGGCAGCACGTCTTGGGCTTGGCGGATTTTACTCCCGAAGAATACCAGATGGTTTTGCAGACCAGCGCCAGTTTCCAGGAGGTGTTGACGCGGCGGTTGCCCAAGGTGCCCACCCTGCAGGGGAAGGTGGTGGTGACGCTGTTCTTCGAGCCTTCCACCCGCACCCGTTCCAGTTTTGAGCTGGCGGCCAAGCGCCTTTCGGCCGATGTGCTCAACTTTTCCCCAGGCACCTCTTCCTTGAGCAAAGGGGAGACGCTCTTGGATACGGCCCGCACCTTTCTGGCCATGGGATCCGATCTCTTAATCGTTCGCCATGCCCAGGCAGGAGTGCCCCAACAATTAGCTGCCGAGATCGACCGCCGTGGATCCCCTGTGGGCGTTCTCAATGCCGGGGATGGACTGCACGAACATCCCACCCAAGGTTTGCTGGATTTGTTTACCCTCTGCAGCCATCTGGATCCCCGGCGTCCCCGCCTGGAGTTGCTGCAAGGGATCAAAATCGCCATTGTCGGCGATATTCTCCACTCGCGAGTGGCCCGCTCCGATATCTACGCCCTGGTGGCCGCCGGAGCTGAGGTTCACTTAGCCGGCCCTCCCACCCTGTTGCCCAAAGATTTTGCCCATTTTGTGCCCGGCCACACGCTCCCTGTCCATTGGCAGCTGGAGCCTGCCCTCGAAGGGGCGCGTTTTGTTATCACCCTACGCCTGCAGCAGGAGCGCATGGGCGAGTTCCTTCTCCCCAGCCTGCAGGAGTACCATCACTTCTTCGGCCTCACGCGGCAACGACTGCGCCTGTGCCACCCGGATGTCAAGCTTCTGCACCCCGGCCCGGTCAATCGCGGTGTGGAACTCAGCTCCGAGGTGATGGAGGATCCCGGCTTGAACCTGATTGAGCAGCAGGTCACCCACGGCGTGGCGGTGCGCATGGCCCTGCTGTACCTCATGGGGGGCGGGCGGATCCCAGCTTAGAGCCCAGATCTTTCTCTGCTCGGGGAACATGTAGAGCTGCCCCACGTCTGGAGTGTTGAAGTCCATCTCCTAGCTAATTCTCTCTGTCAAAACTGTCAAAAGTCGGAAGAAGCTCTGGCCAGAGCTTTTCCCGCCCTGCTGAAATCATGTCCAAGCTTGCCGAGAGGGGGGTAACATCTTTGTATCAAATTTTACACATCTTGGATCTGGATCGAGTTTTTTTGCAGCCGTCTAAGCTTAGCTCTTATTCAAGTTGTGTCCGTTTGATTGGTTGTCAAATGAGATAGAAGTTCAGCAGCATAAGCCTTTTCGCGGATCCTGGGCTCCAGGATCCTGATTTTGCTGAAATCCAAACTGGCCAAGACCACCAGATGGAAAATCGAGGTTTGGAAACGAGCCAGCACACTCAAAAATATCGATTTTTCTCTTGACTTAACCCAAAGTTAACCTTTAGATATCCTTCTGTTAACTTTGAGGTTATAGGGTTGAAGGTGTTGATTCGCCACAGATATTACCCATGCGAACCCTGCTTTCTGCTTTCTCCCTCACCGCTCTAACAGTAGGATTTCTAACAGCGACCTCGGCTCAAGCCCAAACCGTGCAAATCTCCGGGGCGGGCGCGACCTTTGCGGCTCCTTTGCTGCAACGTTGGTTTGACGCCTACAACCGCACCGTAGACCCCACTGTGCAAGTCAGCTATCAGTCTGTCGGTAGTGGTGCTGGCCTAGAGCAGGTGATCAATGGCACTGTGGACTTCGGCGCTTCCGAGGCGCCTTTCTCCGGTGCTCGCCTGGAAAGCTTCCGAGCTAAATACGGCTATGATCCCCTACAGTTGCCTCTGGCGGGAGGGGCCATCGAGTTTGCCTATAACCTGCCCGGCATTGAAGACGGAGAGCTCATCCTGAAGCGGAAAACCTACTGCGGCATCGTGACCGGCGAGATCACTCGCTGGGACGACATTCGCATCAAGGCCGAGAACCCAGGTATAGCAAACAAGCTGCCACCCCTGGACATCACCTGGGTACACCGCTCTGATGGTTCTGGGACTACCTTTGTGTTCACCAACCACATCAGAACTGTCTGCCCTAATTGGACAGCCGGTGCTGGTACTTCTGTCGAGTGGCCTGTTGGTATTGGAGCCCAAGGGAATGAGGGCGTAGCCGCCACCATCAAGCAGGAGCCAGGGGCGATTGGCTACGTGAACCAGTCCTATGCCAAGCTGGAAAAGATGGCCACTGCTCGCTTGGAAAACAAAGCGGGCAACATTGTTGAGTTCTCGACTGAGGCAGCTACCTCGGCGCTGGATGCTCCCATTCCTGATGACTTTGCGCTGTTGGTGCCCGACCCTGAAGGGCCAAATGACTACCCAATCGTGGGCTTGTTCTGGGTGATGCTGTACCGCGAGTATCCCGATCAGCAGAAGCTGACCAAGCTGGTGGAGGCTCTGAAGTGGACCCAGGGGCCAGAGGGTCAAGCCATCACCAAGGAGCTGGACTACATCCCTATGCCTGAGGCGGTTATCCAGCGGATCTTTGCAGAGCTGGATTCCATCACCGTTAACCCCAATGCGGTGCGATGACTGGGTTGCAGCCTGAACTCCACTAGAGTGGAGCTGGTGGCCGGCTGAGGAGGCAGATGAGGCTTTCTCGGTCGGCTGCTGGGGTTACCTTGCACGGTGGGATTTTTAGGAAAGATTTTGAACCGAAGATGATCATGGGAGAGAGGCTATGACTTCAGCGGCTACGGGTTATGGTTCACCGCCAAACCCGGATATCGATGTTGACATTGAGAAAAAGGCGAGCCTGTCTCGGGCTGTTGATGTGGGCTTTGTCCGCCTGACGCTGGCCTTGGCAGGGTTTGCCGGCATTATCCTCATCTGGGTGATTCTTCAAACCACCGAAGCGGCTCTGCCGGCGATTCAGCAGTTTGGCTTGGGCTTCCTGGTTACTACCCGCTGGAACCCGGTGGAAAACATCTACGGGGTGCTACCACAGATTTATGGCAGTTTGGTAACCTCTCTGGTGGCTTTGATTTTTGCCATCCCTCTGGGCATTGGCACTGCCATTTTTTTGACGGAAGGTTTTGCCCCCAAGTGGGTAACGGCGCCGATTGGCTTTGCCGTTGAGCTGATCGTGGCCATTCCCAGTGTGGTGCTGGGGCTATGGGGGATCTTTGTGCTGATTCCAGCAGTGCGGCCCATCTTTCGAGCCATTAACCAGACGCTGGGTTGGATCCCTTTCTTGGGTGGCCCGGCTCCGCGGGGGCCCAGCTTGTTGATAGTGGCTGTGGTGCTGGGGATCATGATCTCTCCCATCATCATCTCCATTACCCGCAGTACCTTTGAATCTCTACCACGCAGCCTAAAAGAGGGCGCTTTGGCTCTGGGGGCAACCCGCTGGGAGACCCTCTTAACGGTGATGATCCCTGCCGGCCTGTCGGGCATTGTCAGCTCGATCATGCTGGCGCTGGGACGGGCCCTGGGAGAGACCATGGTAGCGGCCATGCTTTCCGGCAACGCCAACCGCATCAATATCTCCCTAATGCAGCCGGGATCCACCATTACTGGCTTGATTGCCTCTCAGTTTGGCGAGGCAGGACGCTTGCAGGTTTCGGCTCTCATGTATGCCGGCGTGGTGCTGATGGTGCTGACGTTATTGGTCAACATTGTTGCCGAGATCATCATCCGCAAGTTTCAAAACTTGGAGCAGTAACTTGGGAAGCAGAAAGAAGATAAAGGAGCACTGTTATCATGTCCGACTCAGCACAGCTTGCCCCTGAGAAGGTTGACATCGACATTACTCGTGCCGCCATTGCCCCTGTCCGCAATTACACAGGCATTGTCCTAACCCTGCTGAGTGGCCTCTCTGTGGCGGTGATCATAGCTTCCCTATCTTGGGTGCTGTGGGATGTGGGCAAGGAAGGCATCCAGCGGATAAATTGGGATGTCCTCACCCAGACCCGCTACCCTGCCCCTGGCCTGGCGGAAGGGGGCTTTGGTCACGCAATTGTCGGCAATTTAATGGTGCTGGCTACGGGGGCGGCTTTGAGCTTTCCCTTCGGCATCTTGGCGGCAGTGTACTTGTCTGAATTCGGTCGCGGCACCCGCTTGGCTTATCTGGTTAAGTTTTCCTGCAATGTGCTCACGGGGGTACCGGCCATTCTCTGCGGCCTGTTTGCCTATGCTGTGGTGGTGAGGGGATCCGGCTTTTCGGCTTTCTCGGGAGGGGTGGCTTTTGGCGTGCTGATGCTGCCGATTGTCCTCCGCTCCACCGAGGAGGCGTTGCTGCTGGTTTCGCCCGACATGCGCTTGGCTTCCCTTGGCCTGGGCTCAACTCGCTTTCAGACCACAATGCGCGTTGTTTTGCCGGCAGCGGCACCGGCCATCGTAACCGGGCTAATCCTGGCTTTGGCCCGAGCGGCAGGCGAGGCTGCACCTCTGCTCTTTACCGCCTTTAACAACAATTTCTGGTCTACTGATCTCTTTGGCCCGGTGGCTACCTTGCCGGTGATGGTCTACTTTTTCTCCATCATTCCCTACAGGGTGCAGCAGCAGCTGGCTTGGGCGGGCGCTTTGGTTTTGTTAGCCACTGTTTTGGCGGCCAGCTTGATCGCTCGCTTTTTGGTGTACAAGACCAGGAAATAGCCTGAGGATTCTCAACAAAGTCTTGAATCGAACTCTTCGTCGAACTCTAGCTCTTTCTGTGAGTGCTGCCATGCAAACTCAATCTCTTAACCAGACCTCTTACGTTTTCAGGACCGAGAACCTGAATGTCTACTATGGCTCCAATCTGGCTGTAAAAAATGTTACTCTGGACATCCCAGCCCGACAGATTACTGCGTTTATCGGCCCTTCCGGCTGTGGCAAAAGCACGATCCTACGTTGCTTCAACCGCACCAACGATTTGATCCCCGGTGCTCGTGTAGAGGGCAAGCTCACCTACCACGGCAAGGATCTCTACGCCAAAGAGGTCGATCCGGTGGCGGTGCGGCGGCGTATCGGCATGGTCTTCCAAAAGCCCAATCCCTTCCCCAAAAGCATTTACGACAACGTGGCCTACGGCCCGCGGGTGCTGGGGATGAAGGTAGACTTGGACGAGGTGGTGGAAACCTCGCTGAAACGGGCTGCCCTCTGGGATGAAGTCAAAGACAAGTTGAAAGAAAATGGTCAGTCGCTGTCGGGAGGGCAGCAGCAGCGCTTGTGTATTGCCCGCGCTCTGGCGGTGCAGCCGGATGTGATTTTGATGGATGAGCCCTGTTCGGCACTGGATCCCATTTCCACCCGCCGCATTGAGGAGCTGATGAAGGAGCTGGTACAGGACTACACCATCATCATTGTCACCCACAACCTGCAGCAGGCCGGCCGCGTCTCGGATATGACGGCTTTCTTCAGCGTGGAGCTGGTGGGATCCAACCGTGTGGGCGAGCTGATTGAATTTGACAGAACTGAAGTCATCTTCAACAGCCCCACCAAGCAAGCCACAAGAGATTATGTGGAGGGCCGCTTCGGCTAATCGACCTGGCCGGACAGGGATCCTTCCCATACTGTTCTCTGCAAACCCTTTTGCAGGCAATTTCTGCCGATGATGGAGTCTGAAGAACCGTTGCACCCAAATACGGATACCTATGATCGTTGCCGCTCCTGACAAGCTGCAGGCTTTGCGTTCTGACTTAGAGGGTATTGAGATCATCACTGATCCGGCTCAGGTGGCCAAGTTGTCGTTGGATTTTTACCACTACAGCCCCGTGCTGAGCCGACAACTGAGCGACAAGCGGGGAGATTTGGTGGTGCGCCCCGCCGATGAGGCCGAGGTGATGCGGGTGGCAGCGGCCTGTGCCAGGCTGCGGATCCCGGTTACGGTGCGCGGTGCCGGTACCGGTAATTACGGCCAATGTATCCCGCTGGCCGGGGGTGTGATCCTGGACATGGGCAAGCTCAACCAGGTGCTTTGGGCAAAGCCGGGCTTGGCGCGGGTGCAGGCGGGGGCCAAGTTGATGGCCATCGACAAACACACCCGGGAGATGGGCTGGGAGATCCGCATGGCTCCTTCCACCTATCGCACGGCCACCATCGGGGGGTTCATTGCCGGCGGCAGCGGCGGCATTGGCTCTGTGACCTACGGCCAATTGCTGGATCGGGGCAACATCTTGGGGCTGCGGGTGATCACAGTCGAAGAGGAGCCGCGGGCCCTGGAGCTGCGGGGAGACGACGTGTTTAAAGTCAGCCATGCCTGGGGCCTCAATGGGATCATCACCGAGGTGGAGATTCCGCTGGCGCCTGCTTATCCTTGGGCGGAGCTGGTGGTGGCCTTTCCCCCTGAAGTGGGCTTTATGCCCTGTGCCCATTTTGGCCAAGCCCTGGGCGATGCCGATGGGATCCTCAAGAAATTGGTCAGCCTGCACGCTTGGCCGATCCCCAGCTACTTTGCACCGCTGCGGGGTCATTTGCCAGAAGGATCCGCTGTGGCCCTGTTGATGGTGGCCGAATGCAGTGTGGAGCCGCTGTTGGAGCTGATCCGGGAACATGGGGGCCAAGTGGTTTACAACAAAACGGCCCAGGAGGCCAGCAAGGGGATCTCGCTGGGGGAATTTTCTTGGAACCACACCACCTTGCACTGCCGCAGCGTGGATCCCAGCCTGACTTATTTACAATCGGCTTTTCCCGCCGATCGGGAGCTGAAGCTGGTGCAGCACATGTACGAGTATTTTGGCGACGAAGTGCTGATGCACCTGGAGTGGATTCGCATCAACGGGCAAGCTACCCCTGTCGGCCTGCAAATTGTCCGCTTTACCACCGAAGAGCGCCTGAACGAGATCATGCGCTACCACGAAGAGCAGGGAGTATTTATTGCCAACCCCCACACTTTCATCATCGAAGACGGCGGGCGCAAAGTGATGGATCCGCGCCAGATTCGTTTTAAAGAAGAAGTGGATCCCTATGGGTTGCTTAATCCGGGCAAGATGCGCACCTGGCAGGAGCGCGCCTCTGCTTGAGGAATAGCAACAGTAGCACAGCAATTGGCCTTGGTCTATCTATGTTGCCGGTATTTAATGCATAATCGATTGCCTGTGTGAGACAAGACCAGGCCAGAACTGTGGGGTCAGTACTGTGGGAATGCTGTCCACCGTTAAATGCTTTGTGGTGTGGACTGTCAAACTTCCGGCAGCCAATCTTCTGCAAGCACCAACTCTGGAGAGTAGGGACAGACATCTGGAAATGTCGAGATTTCTATCCCCGTTTGCCTGGCTGCTTGGCGGCGCGCCCGTTGATAACTCTCTTCAAGTTGCTCTATCAGATAACCTTTTAGGCTGGGGCTATCTTCTATGGCCAATCCGATTTGGGTTCGCGCATCTGTAATGGAATCTAGCCAGCTATCTGAACGGCGCTGAGGTTGATATTGCCACTTGAGTAGATGCAGCAGAAGGCGAGTTAATTGACTGGTAATCCCTCGTCGTTCGCTCTTGCCCAAATTCTCAACCTCTTCAATTAAGTGTGTTAGGTCAATTTCATGCCAGCGCCTTTCCCGCAATAGCCGGGTTGTTCGGTCAATCCACAAGTTAAAGTCTGTCGAGTATAGATTGCTCATAGCTTTGTCCTGCTGAAAAATAGGGTCGCGATAATTATGAAATCCAGACTACGTCCTTCTTGAGTTTACTACAATAAAACCTGTAACACCTGAGTTCTCAACCGTCTGGGAGCAGAGTCCTCTGGTGATAAACCTTATCCAGGCAACTCTTTCTATAGTCATTTCGATTTAAAGCAGGACACTGCACCCACACTTAAAGTGCACCGAGCCGGAAGGCTTTTCAAGGACTCCGTCCCGCTGGCGCGATCAGGAGCCCAGGCGTCTTACCCTAAACTGAAGCAACTATATTTGACGAATATTTGACGGAGAGTGGATGGAGAGGGTGTCCCTGTGGAGAAAGGTTCAAACAAACGCTTTAACTGCCATAGTAGTTGATGGCTAAAGCTCCCACCAGAGTAAGCTGAAAGACCAAGATCACGAAGTAGAAAATGGCGCGGGGCTTGAACAGAGTGAGCATCAAGCCTATGGCTTTCAAGTCTACTATCGGCCCAAACACCATAAAAGCCAACAGGGATCCCGGCGTGAAGGTGGCGGCAAAGGAGAGGGCGAAAAAGGCATCCACCGTCGAGCAGATGGAGATGATCCCGGCCAGGGCCATCATGATCAGGATTGAGAGCAATGCATCTTGGCCATAATCCAGCACAAACGAACGCGGGATCACCGTTTGAATCAGGGCCGCCATCGCCGAGCCCAAGATGAGCACGGATCCCAATTCGCGGATCTCCCTGGCCCAGGTCTGCAGCAGGAGAACTCCTTTTTGTCCCCTGGAGGGAGAAGGCGCAGCGGCCAGAGCAGAGCGATACACATCTTCAGCCGTTTGTAAAGTGGCCAGGGATCCGCCAGAGGCCCCTTGAGCAGGGCTCTGGGATCCAATCCAGAAGGTGCCCCCCTGCAACAACGGCGAGCGGGAGATGTTCTTCGGATCAGCTTCTTGGGAGCAATTGCGCTGCAGCTCCCGCCAGACTGACGGCTGCAACAGAGGCTGGAAATCCTTTTGCAGGCTGAAGATCAAGCCGACGACAACCGCAATGCCGAAGGAAAAGAGAACTCGGTAGATCACCAGCTCCGGCATGGAGCGAAAGGCAATCCAAGTGGAAAAGATCACCACCGGGTTAAACACCGGCGCCGCCAACAGAAAGGCCACCGCCACGTGGGGTGGGATCCCTTTGATCACCAGTTGACGGGCCACCGGCAGGTTGCCACACTCGCACACCGGGAAAAAGAATCCTAAAGCGCCACCGGCCACCGCGCTGCCGATTTTGCCTTTGGGCAGGAAACGGGCCAACTGGGATCCCTCCACAAACACCGCCATCAGCCCCGAAAGGAACACCCCCAAGAGCAAAAAGGGCATGGCCTGCACCACGATGCTCAAAAAGAGGGTGAACCCATCGCGCCAGAGAGGAGAATCCAAAAGGCTCAACGCACCACCTCACACCAATTTGGGCTCTATTGAGTTGGGATCCCGGCCCAGCGCCCTGTCAAACGGCTCTCAACCCCGCTCTTCTATAGGGATGTAGCGTTGCTGGCGTTCGCCTGTGTACACCTGGGTGGGTCGGAAAAGCCGATTATCGGACAACTGCTCCCGCCAATGGGCCAGCCAACCCGCCGCTCGGGCAATGGCAAACACCGGTGTAAACAAATCTTCTGGGATCCCCAGCTTGGCGTAGACCAACCCTGAGTAGAAGTCCACATTCGGGTAGATCCCCTTCGGCCCCAGCAACTCCTCACACACCCGCTCCACCTCCAGGGCAATGTCGTAGTACTTGTCGTGGCCGTAGCGCTCGAACAGCTCCTCTGCCAGCCGCTGCAGGATGGTGGCCCGCGGATCCTTCACCTTGTAAACGCGATGGCCCATGCCCATGATGCGCTCTTTTTTGGCCAGCTTCTCTTCGATAAACGAGCGCACATTTTCCACCGAGCCGATTTGTCGCAACAGCCTCATCACCTGTTGGTTGGCCCCGCCGTGCAACAGCCCCGAAAGGGTACCCACCGCCGTGGCCAGGCTGCTATAGGGGCTGGCCAGGGTAGAGGCGCTCACCAGCAGGGCAAAAGTAGAGGCATTGACTGTGTGTTCGGCGTGCAAGATCAGGCAGGTATCGAAGATGCGGGCCAGCCAGGGATCCGGCTTCTTGCCGGAGAGCATGTAGAGGAAATTGGCGGCATGATCCAGGCTGTCGTCGGGGGGGATGGGATCGTTGCCCTGGCGCATCTGGTGAAACATCGCCACCATCGTCGGCAGCTTGGAGAGCAACCGGGTGACGGTGCCGAACACATAGTCGGGATCCGCCTCTCGCACCGGATAGAACATCCCCAGACTGGCAACACAGGTTTGCAGGGCATCCATGGGGTGGCCCGACTCGGGAAACGACTTGATCATGTCGCGGATGCGGTATTTCACCCGCCGATGGCTGCGGACGGCCTGATCGAAGTTGTCCAGCTCGGCTTGCGTCGGCAGCTTGCCGAAGATCAGCAGATAGGCCGTCTCCAGAAAGGTGCTCTGGGCCGTCAGTTCCTCGATGGGAATGCCCCGATACTCCAGGATCCCTGCCTGGCCATCGACAAAACTAATGTTAGAGCGCGTGGCCGGAACGCCTTCTAGCCCCGGCCTGTATTCGCCATCCGCCATAGTCGGATCCCTGAAATGAGCCCCCCAAGGAGAGAACAGGGGCGTCACTACATTCGCTACATTAAAGCAGATCTGGATCTCTGAAGCCAGATCCCGCCTTTGCCTACCCTGAGAAGGGCTTTGGCAACCCATATCAGCCAGGGTGAGAAAGACCCTGCTCCGGTATCAGGTTTGCCTCGGAGCACCTCGCCAGTTAATGTACGGGATCCCGACCGGAGAGTCGCCAGCGGTTGAGGCGAGAGAAGGTCTCCGGGTTCAAATAGAAATCAATGCCCCGCCTGCTCGGCAGCCGCTTGGGCTGGATGCGCCGGATCTGCTCTTGAGCCTGCTGCACTTCTGCCCACAGTTGTTCTGCCGAGAGCCATTCTGCGTTGTAGCCGCCGATCACCCACTGCTGGACGCGATCTGAGGTGGCCACCCGTACCCGATAAGCCTTTGCCTGCAACTGAGCACAGAGCCGTTCGATGCAGGCGTCGGCAGTTTCCCCGTAAGCAGTGTAGAAAATCTCGATGCCGGAGGGAGAACGCTCCTGTCGGGCAGGAGTGGGCTGGGTATAGGCGTCGTACACCACAGTCGCCCGGTAGCCGCGGAAAGCCACGTAGCTGGCCAAAGATTCCACCAAGCGCAGACGCGCCAAGTCCAGCAGGGAGCGACGTGCCAACTTCTTTAGGGTGGGCCAAGCTCCGATGATGTTGTAGCCGTCAACCAATAAAACTGTGGGGGAGGAAGCTGTCATGCATAGTGGCGGATCCCTTGCCCAGGATCGCACCAATTTGTATCAGTTTGCACCCTTATCCTAATCCTTATCAAAGAGCGCCGTAAAGACCCTTTTGAGGCTGGCCCACTCACAGTCTTGGGCTTGCAAGTGAACCAGGAGAGGAAGACTGCCTCAAAGACGCCCCCCAGGGGTTGCAAGTCCTCAAGGAAAGCAGTCGTAAGGGGTCTGCCTCAGGCCCAAAGCTTTTTTCTACGCGACTTCCCTTGAGCGGTTGGGTGTTACTTTTCGCCTGAGTTCGCCCGCAGGTTTGTCGAGAAGACCATTTTTACCGCACCCGAGCTAGCAAGTTAAGATGTGTTACGAGATCCGTCGGGACTTCTATGGGCGCAATACCGTCAACAGCAGCAGTAACCAAACCAGTGGCAACCCAGCCTCGACCGGCTTCGGCAGCGGCGGGGGCTGAGGTTACCCTGTCGCAGCCAGCCCTGCGCTACGATCCGGAGCAATTGGCCGAGCAATACCGGGGGCGCTGGGATCTGGTGCTGGGGCGTCTATTCCAGTTGATCACCCCCTTTTTGGGTCTGTTGGCCTGGGTGTTTTGGGATCGCTGGCGAGGGGTGGAGCTGAAAAATCGGCCCAAGCACGCGGCGCGGCTGCGGGAGATCCTCACGGAATTGGGGCCGACAGCTATCAAAATTGGCCAGGCTCTCTCCACCCGTCCTGACCTGGTCTCGCCTCTTTTTTTAGAAGAACTGGCCAAGCTTCAGGATGAGCTGCCCCCCTTCGACAATGCCACCGCCTTTGCCCTTATCCAGTCGGAGATCGGCCAATCGGTAGAGCAGATCTTTCGCGAGATCGGCCCGGAACCGGTTGCCGCTGCCAGCCTGGGGCAGGTTTACCAGGCCTATCTGCACACAGGGGAGAAAGTTGCCGTCAAGGTGCAGCGGCCCGATTTGATCGGGCGCATCTCCCTGGACATGTACATCATCCGCAGCCTGGCCGCCTGGGCCAAGCGCACCTTCCGCCGCATCCGCAGCGACTTGGTGGGCATTGTGGATGAGTTTGCCGGGCGGCTTTACGAGGAGATGGACTACACCCAAGAGGGCCGCAACGCTGAGCGCTTCCTGGAGCTGTACCGCCACCCCTCCATCTACGCCCCGAAAATCTATTGGCAGTACACCCGCACCAAGGTGCTGACGATGGAGTGGATCGACGGCATCAAGCTGACCCAACTCGACAAAATTGCCGCTGCAGGGCTAGATGGACGGCACCTGATCGAGATTGGGGTTAACTGCTCCCTTAAGCAGCTTTTGGAGCATGGCTTTTTCCATGCTGACCCCCATCCGGGCAACCTCTTGGCCATGCACGACGGGCGGCTGGCCTACATCGACTTTGGCATGATGAGCACCATCCAGCCCCACCAGCGCTACGGCCTGATCAAGGCCATCGTCCACTTGGTGAACCGGGATTTTGTTGCCTTGGCGCAGGACTACGTGGATCTGGAGTTCCTGGATCCCGATACGGATCTCACCCCCATCATTCCCGCTTTGGAAGCTGTCTTTGCCGAGGCCCTGGGCAGCTCCGTGGCCGAGCTGAACTTCAAAAGCATCACGGATAAGCTCTCGGGGGTGATGTACGATTTTCCCTTCCGCGTGCCTGCCTACTACGCCCTGATCATCCGCTCTTTGCTCACCCTGGAGGGGATCGCCATCAGTTTGGATCCCAATTTTAAGGTGTTGAGCGTGGCCTATCCCTATGTGGCCCAGCGGCTGCTCACCGACCCGGCTCCAGAGCTACGCGCCGCCCTGCGGGAGCTGCTGTTTAACCAGGGGCAATTCCGCTGGAACCGCCTGGAGAACCTGCTGCGCAACGCCGCCAACAGCGAAGACTTTGACCTGCAGGGATCCCTGGAAAAGGCCGTCGATTTTATCTTTTCCGAGCGGGGGGCTTTCTTGCGGGAGCGGCTGGTGGATGTGCTGTTCTCCAGCTCGGGGAACGGCACCTCAGACGGCTTGGCTCATTTGCAACGTCTGTGGGAACTCCTCAGCCGCAACCCGACCTTTCAGCCGCTGCAGCTTCTGCCCATCGTCGCCAAGATAGCCACCAAGCCGGAAGCCCAGCAACTGGGCCGGCAATTGGCCTCCCGCTGGTTGCAACGCTCGGCAGCCCGGCTTATCCGCGACCTATTGTTGTCGGAGGATGAGAAAAAGCCCGTAAACGGGCACAACGGGAGCCCTGGGCCGATGAAAGCTGCAAAACCTGCTGCTGCCTGACCTTCCCCTTGCGCTGAACAGACCAGAACCTTTCTGCTCTGCGGGGCAACAAGACCAGCCTCCGGGAAAAAGCTTTGGGTTGCCCCGCGAGTGTCGGCCACTAACTAAGAAGAGCAAGCCGGGAAAATCCCAACGACATCCTTATGTTGAGAGAAGCAGGCAGAAGGAACTTTCCCGGCTGAACCCAATGGCGCAGTCTCTTCAGCGTAGTTCAGGTCTGCCCCGACGAGAGTCTACCTCTCCTAGCTGGCGCTCTCGTCTTTGGGGCTGACGGCATTGAGGGCTAGCGTCATCCACTCAGAAAATTCATCGCGGCGGAAAACCTGGGGGCAGGAGCGCGGGCCAAAACGCAGCAGGCTGGGCATGCCGTACTCCTTGAGGCGGTTCTGCAGCCAGGTGCCAACGCCGGTTTTGCCGTCGTTGGGCATTTCGGTTTGGAAGTCGCTGTACATCAGCAACAACTGGCTGCGAGATTGGAGCACAGCATTCTCTTGGATCAACTTCGGCAGGGAGAGGCTGGCGGCTGGATTGGCCCCTTTGATCCCTTTGGCCGATTCACGGCGACGGCTGCGGGAACGGGAGTTGGCATTTTCGCGGTTCTTACGGGCTTTCGGTTCAATGGTCATAGAATCTCCTAGACGACTGAGTGGTTCCCCAAAAGGGGTAAAAGCCGGAACTCGCAGGCTGAGGACAGAGCCCGCCGCGGAAGGTAGCTCGATGAGTCCAATGTTGGGGCAATCGCTGAGAAGAGGAACACACGCTCTCAGTTAAGCGAAGGGAGAACTGCGCCAGCTTGCCACAAAAGCTCGAGGTTCCTTGCCTGCAGCAGCAATCTACAGCGCGTCGAGTTCCTGGCCGCCCATCCGAGACTTGTCTTCGTCTTTCCTGGCGGAGGTTAGTTTGGTTACCACAGATCCGCAGGGTAAAGAAGCCCGGATGCTACCTTTTATATTGGCCTAAAACTGAACCGATGAACACTCTCTGGTCGAGCACAAATTTAGGTCTGAAGGTTTTGTCGCCCGTTGCGGATCACCCGCAGAGACTCCAACAGCCGCAGCTCTAGGTCTTGCAAAACCTGATCCACGTAATGATGGGCCTCCCGTTGTAGGCGCTCCGACTCCTGCAGCGTCTGTCGCCGCACCTCCTCGCTCTGTTGGTAGGTTTGTCGCAGCAACTGTTCTGCCTGCGCTTGAGCCTGGCGTAGGATGGTCGATTCGCTGACGAGCTGCTCGGCGCGGCGCTGGGCCACGGCCACGATCTCCTGGGCGTAACGATGGGCCTCGGCCAAAATCTGATCCCGCTGGCGCAGCACCTCCTCGGCTTCCTCCAAGGCTGTGGGCAGGTTGAGGCGGATGAAGTCCAACTGCTCCAGGATCTTCTCTTCGTCGATAAGGGTGCGAGACCAGAACAGACGAGGACTGCTGAGAATGGCTGCCTCCAGTTGATCCAAAGCCTCCTGGACGCGCATCAGCGCCAGGGTCTGTTCCCCAAGCAGGTCACCGGCGCGATTGAGGGCATCGGGGGGCAATTCTCGCATCAGGCCAGAGAGTGGGTGGCTGGGCTGAGCTAAGCAGGCAGGATAACGCCTACCATATCAGGTTCTCGCGGTTCTGAGCCTGGGCGGCTTCCCCCTGGTTCCTATCCCTCTTCAGCCGGGGGGACAGAAACCGGTCTCTGTGGCAAACTGAGGGGAAGTTGTTGGATTGCGATCTGCCCATGCCACAGCCGCAGCCTCCTCGTCGACTGGAAGATCAATTTGTGGAGAATGTCTCCCGCTACCCTACCTACTTCATTACCGTCTTGCTGGGGGGGATCTGGGCTGGCTTACAGCCTTTTGTTAACCTGTACCGCAAAAGTCCGACCTCGGCAGCCCTGGTTGTGCTGGGATCCCTGCTGTTGCTGCTGTTTGTCTATTTCACCCTGCGAGGCATGACAGGGCACACTCTCCTGCCGGCGTGGATGTTGCGTTGAGGGCAGGGGGGATGGACGAAGCGATAGAGTGGACGCCAGAAGCAGAGGCGCGCCTTAAAGAAATCCCCTTCTTTGTGCGTCCGGCTGCCCGTAAGAAGATTGAACAGTTTGCCCGCGAAGCCGGGATCCAGAAGATCACAGTGGCAGTTTACGAGCAGGCCAAGCAAAAGTTTGGCTCTTGAGGGATCCCCCCTGCTGGCCATAGCAGGGAGATTGGGTTTGCCGCTAGCTTGGTAGAGGTGTTCTCCTCTGTTTTTTGCAACTCATGGCAGATTGGATCCTGTTGGCACTGGTGGGTTCTGCAACCTACCTGCTGCTGCAAAAAAGTGTGGCCCGCCTCTCCAAGGTGCCCTGGCGGATCCTGTGGCTGGTGATGATGATGCCCCCTTTGATCTGGGTGCTGGGGCGTCAGGTGTTTCAGTACGAAATGCCCCCCCTGCTCATGTTGGGGCTGTTTCTGGCTTCCTATTTTACCAGCATGACTTTGGTACGCCGGGGGCGCCTCCGACCTCCAACGGCAGGCTCTCAACCGGGGGCGGAAAACACCTCGCCGGTTGCGGGATCGGATCGCGAGTCTTTGCTTGAAGCAGAGGAAGAAAAGGAGGACAGTGCTGCAGATCTGGCCTCGGCGACTCTTGTCCACACCCCCATCTCGGAGGTGCCGCGAGAAAAGCTCAACCACTGCTTCCCCTGGAATGTTTTTTATTTGCAAAGCGTGGAGTACCGTCCCCAGGCCATCATCTGCCGCGGCAATTTGCGGGCGGATCCCACGGAAGCCTATGAGCGGGTGCAGCGCAATGTAGAAAACACTTTTGGCAAACGCTTCTTGGTGGTGCTGCAGGAGGGGTTTGCCGGCAAGCCTTTTTTTGCCTTGGTGCCCAACCCGGCGGCACGGCGCTCCCTAACCCGTCAGCAGGAGTGGCCTCTGCTGGCGCTGGGGCTGCTGCTGTTTACCTTTTGGACGACTCTCACTGCCGGGGCCCAGGCGGCTGGGGTCGGCCCTGACCGGCTGCTGCATCTCCCGTCTCTGCTGAAGGGGTTGCCCTACGCAGTTGGGATCCTGGCCATTCTGGGATCCCATGAAGGGATCCGCTACTGGGTGGCCCGCCGCCACGGCATCAAAACCTCGCTCCCCTATTTCATCCCGGTGCCTTTTGTGTTGGGAACCTTCGGGGCTTTCATCGAGCTGAAAGAGCCGGTGCCCAACCGCAAGGTACTGTTTGACATCGCCGTTGCCGGGCCGCTGGCGGGCAGCCTGGTGGCGTTGACAATGTTGCTGGTGGGGCTGGTCTTTTCGACGCCCGGGGATCCTCCGGCAGGGCCAGAGGGGCAGCCGACCCCGATTAGCTTCCATCGCATTGACCCGCGCCTCTCGGTGCTGCTGGCCATTCTGGCGCGCCTGGTGCTGGGGGATCAGTTGCAGCCGGGGCAGGTGATCGATCTGCACCCCCTGGCCTTTGCCGGCTGGCTGGGTCTAGTGGTGGTTGCCTTTAACCTGGTGCCGGTGGGCCAACTGGATGGGGGCCACATTGTCCACGCCATCTATGGCCAGCAGATGGGGGCCAATGTGGGGCGAGTGACTCGCTGGCTGGTGCTGCTGCTGGCTTTGACGGTGCAGCCCTGGCTGTTATTGTGGGCGCTGCTTTTGTTTGTGATCACCAGTGCCGACGAGCCAGCCCTCAACGATGTCGCCGAGCTGGATGAGGGCCGGGAGCTGCTGGGGCTGGCAATCTTGAGCTGGCTTGTGCTGATCCTGCTGCCGGTGCCACCCTTTTTGCAAAGCTGGCTTGGCCTGGCCTAGTTCGGGATAGGATCCAAACCACGTCAACCAGCTCAGCCCTGGCTATGCAAGCGGGTTTAATTGTCCAAAAGTACGGCGGCACCTCCGTCGGCTCCATCGAGCGCATCCAGGCCGTAGCCCAGCGGGTAGCCCACACGGTGGAGCAGGGGAAGCGGGTGGTGGTGGTGGTCTCGGCAATGGGAGAAGAAACGGATCGCTTGGTGGAACTGGGGGAACAGATCCTCCAGGGATCCCCGACCACGCCGGCCGAGTGGCGGGAGTGGGACATGCTCCTGTCTACGGGTGAGCAGGTCAGCATTGCCCTGCTGGCGTTGGCGCTGCAGCGCTTGGGCTACCCTGCCCTCTCCTTGACGGCGGCCCAGGTGGGCATCGTCACCACCCGGGATCACGGGCGGGCCCGCATTCTGCACATCCACACCGACCGCCTTTGGCAACACCTAGAGCGGGGAGAGGTGGTGGTGGTGGCCGGCTTTCAGGGCATCACCAGCCTAACTGAGCTGGAGATCACCACCCTGGGGCGGGGGGGATCGGACACCACAGCGGTGGCCTTGGCAGTGGCCCTGGGAGCCGAGCTGTGTGAGATCTACACCGATGTGCCCGGGATCTTTACTGCCGATCCGCGCAAGGTGCCCGAGGCCAGGTTGTTGCCAGAGATTACCGCCGACGAGATGCTGGAGCTAGCCAGCCTAGGAGCGCAGGTACTGCACCCCCGCTCGGTAGAAATTGCTCGCAACTACGGTGTCAAGCTGCGGGTGCGCTCCAGCCTGGAGCCGCTGCAAGCCGGATCAGAAGGCACCCTCATTGTCTCTCCCCCTGCTCGCGTCCGCTCCCCTGATAGCAGCATTGAGCTAGGGCGGGCGGTCGATACCGTGGAGCTGGATGGAGAGCAGGCCAAGTTGGTGTTGGTGGGAGTGCCGGATCGCCCGGGCATTGCCGCGCAACTGTTCCAGGAGATTGCTGCAACGGGGATCAATGTCGACTTAATTCTGCAGTCGCTCCACCTCAGTGCGGCGGAGGGATCCCCTACCAACGACATTGCCTTCACCGTCAGCCGTGCCCAGGCGGCTCAGGCAGCAGCCGTGGCCCGCAAGGTTGGCCAGGAGCTGGGGTGTAGGGAAGTCCTTGTCGATGAGGCGGTAGCCAAGGTCAGCATTGCCGGGGTGGGGATGATGGGTCGCCCGGGCATTGCCGCCGAGATGTTTCGCGTGCTGGCGGAAGCGGGGATCAACTTGCAGATGATCTCCATGTCGGAGATCAAGGTCAGCTGCGTGGTGGCAGCCGAGCGGGCTGGGGAGGCCGCCCTGGCGCTGGGGGAAGCGTTTCAGGTGATTCCCCAGCTGCATCGAGTCAAGGCAGCGCCTTGCGGGGATCCCCTTCTGCGCCACCACCCGGTGCGGGGCGTTGCCCTGGATCTGAAGCAATCGCGGCTAGGCCTGCGCAAGGTGCCGGATCGGCCGGGGACGGCTGCCCATCTGTTTGGGCGCTTGGCAGAGGCTGGCGTTATCGTCGACACCATCATCCAGAGCCAGCGGAGCTACCACAACGGCCTTCCCAGTAACGACATTGCCTTTACCGTGCCTCAGGATCAGGCCAGGGCGGCTGAGGCCGTGTGCTGTCAGGTGGCCGAGGAGCTGCAGGCAGCTGGGGTTGAAACCGACCACGACATTGCCAAAGTCAGCATCGTCGGCGCCGGCATGGAAACGTATCCCGGCGTGGCGGCGCGCTTTTTTGCTGCCTTGGCCGACGCCGGGATCAACATTGAGATGATCGGCACCTCAGAGATTAAGGTAAGCTGCGTGGTGCGACGGGAGCAGGGGATCCGGGCTCTCCAAGCTGTCCACCGTGCCTTTGAACTCGACCGGCCGCTCTGAAAGACTCATACAACGCTGGACAAAAGCGGACTTTTGCTCCAGGTTGACGCTTTCTTCCTGCTTCCACGACCCGTGGCTAGTGGCAGAGTTTACCTCTACTACCCCGCCAGAGGGATCTCCACAGGCGTGACTTCCCCGCGAGCTGCAGGTAGTTGCTCCTTGCTATACCGGGCACACCGGCTAAAGACGGAGCCAACCCTAGTCCGCTTTGGCCGCCAGCAACAGGGGGAAGTGGTGGGCATTGGGGGCGTGCATGGCCTGGATCCCCAAGTTGGCGCGGTTGAGGAGATCGGCGTAGGTAGGGATGAACCGGCCTTGGCTGTCCAGGATGGACTGGTTGAAGTTAAAGCCATTGAGGTTAAAGGCCATGAGGCCGATGCCGATTGCCGCCGCCCAGATCCCTAAGGTAGGCAGGGCCGCCATCCAGAAGTGGACAGAGCGGCTGTTGCGCCAGCCAAGGCTGGGGATCCCCAACCGCCCCAAGAAGGCGTAGTGGCCGGCCAGGAAGTTGTAGGTGACCTCCTGCTGGCCAAAGCGGTAGCCGGCATTTTGTGACTCTTCTTCCGAGGTCTCGCGGATTAGGCTGGAGATCACCAGGGAGCCGTGCAGGGAGGCCAGCAGAGCGCCGCCAAAGACGCCGGCCACCCCCAGCCAGCTAGCAGGGTGCATGAGGATATTGTGCTCCGCCTGGAAAGCCAGCATGAAGTAGAAGGTGCCGGCAATCCCTAGCGGCAGCCCCTCTGAGAAACTGCCCTGGCCAATGGGGTAGACCAGGAGCACTGCCGTAGCCGCCGCCGCCGGAGCGGAAAACGCCACCGCAATCCAGGGACGCATGCCCAAGCGATAGCTCAGCTCCCACTGCCGGCCCAGGTAGCACCACACCCCGATGAGGAAGTGAAACACGATGAGCTGGTAGGGGCCGCCGTTGTAGAGCCACTCCTCCAAAGAGGCAGCTTCCCAGATGGGGTAGAAGTGCAAGGCGATGGCGGCTGAGGTGGGCACCACCGCCGCAGAAATGAGGTTGTTGCCACCCAGCAGGGAGCCAATCACCGGCTCGCGGATCCCGTCCACATCCACCGGTGGCGCAGCAATGAAGGCAATCACAAAACAAAAGGTTGCCGCCAACAAGGTCGGGATCATCAATACGCCAAACCAGCCGATGTAAAGCCGATTTTCGGTGCTAGTGATCCATTGACAAAAACTTTCCCAGCTCCATAGCCGCCGTGCGGCAGCGGAGCGCCGAACAACCACACTCATAGGCCAACTCCTAGAAAATTTGAAGAGAGCTTTCTTCCACTTGCGCTTGGCAGAGTGACCTCAGGAAATGACTCAGCCTTGTCCTGGGGATTCTTCTCCTTCCACGCTAGACAGTCTCAAGAAAACTGCCAAGGATACCTAACGTCTGCAGCCAAAATGTGAAATAAATTGATTTATCGATACAAACATGCAGATTAGTATTGCAGTTTATATTCCACCCCTTTTCCCAGGCCTCAAGAGCCAGTTTTTGCAGTCGAGAACTTCAGGATTTCTTAAGGTGGAGGTCTTAAGGATTTCTTCAGAAAAGCAACCCCGGCAGGCTCCTATCGCCCAATTTCGGCGTGAAACTCCTGCAGGGACTTCACCCCCAGGGATCCTGACTGCAGAGCGCGGATGGCAGCAGCAGTAGCCTTGGCTCCAGCCAGAGTAGTGACCAAAGGGATCTTGTAGGCCAGGGCGGTGCGGCGGATCTTCTGCGCATCCTGTTGGGCTTCGCCGCCAGAAGGGGTGTTGACGATAAGCTGAATCTGGCCGTTCTTGATGGTGTCGATGACGTGGGGCCGGCCCTCGTGCAGCTTGAGCACCTTCTCGACGGGGATCCCGTGCTCGGCCAAAACTTTCTGGGTTCCGGCAGTGGCCAGCAGGCGAAAGCCTAGCCTGACCAACTCCTGGGCCACTGGGATCACCGCCTGCTTGTCGCGGTCGCTAACGCTGATGAACACGGTGCCCCCTAGGGGCAGGTTTTGGCCAGCAGCCAGTTGCGCTTTGGCAAAGGCGCGGCCAAAGTCGGTGTCAATGCCCATCACCTCCCCAGTAGAGCGCATCTCCGGCCCCAGCAGCGTGTCGGTGCCGGGGAACTTGTGAAACGGCAGCACCACTTCCTTAACAGCCACGTAGGGCGGGATCACCTCCTGGGTAAAGCCCAGCTCTGCCAGGGTTTTGCCGCTCATCACCTGGGCAGCGTAGCCGGCCAGGGGGTGGCCAATGGCTTTGCTGACAAACGGCACGGTGCGGGAAGCGCGCGGGTTGGCTTCCAGAACGTAAACCTGCTCTTTCTGGACGGCGTATTGGACGTTAATGAGCCCCACCACCTGGAGAGCTTGGGCCAACTTCACCGTCCAGTCGCGGATCACCTGCAGCACAGCAGGGCTGAGAGTGCGGCTGGGCAAGACACAGGCGGAGTCGCCCGAGTGGATCCCGGCCTGCTCAATGTGCTCCAGGATGCCGCCGATGGTTACAGCCCCGGTGTGGTCGGCGATGGCGTCCACATCTACCTCCACGGCATCCTCCAAGAACTGATCCACCAGCACGGGACGGTTGGGATCCACCGCCACCGCTAGCTGCATGTAGCGCCGCAGATCTTGATCCGAATAGACAATCTCCATGGCCCGCCCCCCCAGCACATAGCTGGGCCGCACCACCACGGGGTAGCCAATGCGCCGGGCAATCTCCAGGCTCTCCTCCACGCTGCGGGCAAGGCCGTGGGCTGGCTGGCGGATCCCCAATTCCTCGAGCAGGCGCCCAAACCGGCCGCGATCTTCGGCTATGTCGATGGAGTCAGGAGCAGCACCCCAGATAGGCGCTTGGGCTGCGGCTAGCCCCTGGGCCAGCTTCAGGGGGGTCTGGCCGCCAAACTGCAGGATTAGACCTAGCGGCTGCTCGGCCTCGACGAGGTTCATCACCTCTTCGTAGGTCAGGGGCTCAAAGTAGAGGCGATCAGCGGTGTCGTAGTCGGTGGAAACGGTCTCGGGGTTGGAGTTGACCATGATGGTCTCATAGCCAAGGCGTCTGAGAGCAAAGACGGCATGACAGCAGCAGTAGTCGAACTCGATCCCCTGGCCGATGCGGTTGGGACCGCCCCCCAGGATCATCACCTTTGGCTTGGCGGTGGGGAAGGTCTCGGATTCGCTCTCGTAGGTGGAGTACTGGTAAGGGGTGGCCGCCTCGAACTCGGCAGCGCAGGTGTCCACGGTTTTGTAGGTGGGGATCACCCCCAGGGCCTTGCGGCGATCCCGCACCTGGGCTTCCGTGCAGCCGGTCAGGTGGGCAATTTGTCGGTCGCTAAAGCCCATCTGCTTGAGATGGCGCAGGTCTTCGGCCGTTAGGGATCCCAACTCCCGCCCTTTAAGGGCTTGCTCCACCTCCACCAACTCCTTCAGCTTGTCGATAAACCAGGGATCGATGTGGGTAAGCTGGGCAATTTCCTGGACCGAGAAACCCATGAGCAGGGCCGTGCGGATGGTCAACAGGCGGAAGGGGTTGGGGGTGCGCAGGTTGGCCCGCACTTCCTCTGGGGTTGGGAAGACTTCCGGCCTGTCGCTGCCAAAGCCAGGGCGGTCGATCTCCAAAGACCGCCATGCCTTCTGGATGGACTCCTGGAAGGTGCGGCCAATGGCCATCGCCTCCCCCACCGACTTCATCTGCGTGGTCAAAACCGGCTCCGAGCCGGGAAACTTCTCAAAGGCAAAGCGGGGGATCTTGGTGACCACATAGTCAAGGGTGGGCTCGAAGCTGGCCGGGGTTTTGCGGGTGATGTCGTTGGGGAGCTCCGGCAGCGTGTAGCCTACGGCCAGCTTGGCGGCGATCTTGGCAATGGGAAACCCAGTGGCCTTGCTGGCCAAAGCAGAAGAGCGGGAAACCCGCGGGTTCATCTCGATCACCCGCACCTCGCCGTTGGCGGGGTTGACGGCAAACTGCACGTTGGATCCCCCGGTTTCCACCCCAATCTCGCGCATGATGGCGATGGCGTAGTCGCGCAGCCGCTGGTACTCCTTGTCGGTGAGGGTCTGGGCCGGGGCCACGGTGATGGAGTCGCCAGTGTGAACCCCCATGGGGTCGATGTTTTCAATCGAGCAGATGATCACCACGTTGTCCGCCAGATCCCGCATCACCTCCAACTCAAACTCCTTCCAGCCGATCACCGACTCCTCCACCAGGATCTGAGAGACCGGGCTGGCCTCCAGGCCGGCGGCGCAGATCTCTTCAAATTCTTCTTGGTTGTAGGCCACCCCCCCCCCTGTGCCCCCCAGGGTATAGGCGGGGCGGATGATGAGGGGATAGCCGATCTCGTGAGCGATCTGCTTGGCTTCGGCCAGGCTGCGGGCCAGCCCCGAGCGCGGCACCGCCAGGCCAAGCCGCTGCATCGCCTGCTTAAACAGCTCCCGATCCTCGGCTTTTTCGATGGCCTCCCGCTTGGCCCCGATCAGCTCCACCCCGTACTGGTCCAAGATCCCGCGCCGGGCCAGCTCCACCGCTACATTGAGGGCCGTCTGTCCCCCCATGGTGGGCAGCAGGGCATCGGGGCGCTCCCGCTCGATGATCTGGGCCACGAAGTCCGCCGTCACCGGCTCGATGTAGACGCGATCCGCCATACTGGGATCCGTCATGATGGTGGCCGGGTTGGAGTTGACCAAGATCACCTCGTAGCCCTCTTCTCGCAGGGCTTTGCAGGCTTGGGTGCCGGAGTAGTCGAACTCGCAGGCTTGGCCAATGACGATCGGCCCCGCTCCGATGAGCAAGATCTTGTGAATGTCGGTACGGCGCGGCATAGGGATCCCAGGGGTGGCAGGGTCAGCCTTCTATTGTAGAGGTCGCCTGCAGGTCAAGTTGCTCAACGGACAGGGAAACGTCCTGCTGTCAACGCTATCTTTGCGGCAAAGCCATCCATGGATCTGCCGATCGAGGAGACGCTCTACGGCCACTCCAATTGTTCGCAACGTTGATGGGGCCATTGTCAAAGTTCTGAAAGAAAGGGCTAGGCCTGACGGTGGGAGTGCAGAAGCCGAACATCGCAAAATCCTCAAGCAAGTCTTACTCCAACTTGCAAAAAAGTCCTTTGCCAAGTGCTCGGATCGATCCCAAACATTGGTGAAGATTCGGACTTCGAGCGGATGCAAGAAGATAACACCGCCCACGATGTATTGGCTTGACACGAGCGTTATCAACCCGTTCGAGCCTTCATAACAAGCCGCGGTAGCGAATAAAAATTAAAATCGCCGCCCAGGATCCCAGCGCCACCTTGATGGCCACCAAAATGTTGAGGATTGGGATCCAGCCGCCGCTAAAAAGTGCCCCCAGCTCGCCCTTGGGTAGTTCCCAACCGGCCAGGGCGATTACAGCCACCCCGATAAACGTCACCACCGACAGCTTCTCCCACATCGCGGCTTGCCACCGCTTGTAGATGGCCTCCATCCAGGTCGAAGAGGCGGTGATCGCCACCAAGCCAATCGCCGTTCCTCCCGCCACGCCGGCAGCAAACCCCCCGCCCGGCGTCAGGTGACCCCGAATGGCCAGCTCCACCCCAATCAGAGCGGAGATGGTGGCCCCCACCCGCGCCAACACAATTGAGGGAATATCGGTAAACTGAGCTACATTGGCCGTCGGTCGCTCATCCGCCAGCAGGTACTGCGCGCCCAGAATGGCCGTAGAAAACACGACGACTTCAAAGACGGTGTCGTAAAGGCGGTTGCGCAGGATCAAGCCCGTCACCGTATTGGGCACGCCGCTTTCTCCGGCCAGAACCGCCACAGGCTCAAAGGCAGGAGAAACAGCTCCCGCGTCGGCAACCATGAGCTGCAAGGCTGCCAGCAGCGCCGCCACCCCGTACAACCACCTCATGGCAGGAGGACCTCAGAAAGCAGGGCTTGTTGCGTCAAGATGGCCTGCAGGCGGGGCACGCGCGTTACCAAGCGATACTCTGCCACCTCCTCATCGGGCTCAAGGGCAATGGTGTGCACCTCCCGGCTGTGAAGGGCAGCCAACAACGCCTCTGCACTTCCATAGACGGCCAACTCCAGACGCATGTGGTACTGCTGTAGCCCTTGGCGCATCTGCTGTAACAACTGCTGTGCTGCTGAGGTCCTGGCCGCCAACAGAGGACTGTCTTCGAGAACGCCCAAGCGCATACTCAACGAGGAACGCACCGCGATGGCATAGAGCGTAATGGACAGCATGGTGCCCACCAGCGCCTCAGTAAGCGCCACATCCGCCGCCCCAAACAAGGCATAGATCAGAGCAGCGATGGATCCCAGAATGCCGCGCATCACCAAGGCATGATAGGGATTGGTCTGGGTCACCACCAAGGCAGCCGTCAAGGGCAACAGCAGGGCGATCACCAGCAACAAAGTCTCTTCCATCCTGTCCTCCTATAGGGACTTGCGCTGCGAGCAAAAGGCCAGCACATAGCCCAAGATGGTGTTCCAAATGGCCAAGGAAATCAGGGCCAACACCAGCAGAGGCCACTCCCTTGGGATCCGCAGCAACAGCCCCAGCATGATGCTCATGGATCCCAGCGTGTCCGACACCGAAAGGCCGTGCAGCTTAAACAAAATCGAGCGATCCCCAAGGAGCGGCGCTGTTCCCCACAGCCAAAACAGCACCCCGATCCCAAACAGAAGATAGCTGAGAGCCTCCACCAAAACTTCCATGTTGATTCCCCTTAAAGCATTTCCAAGCGCTTGAGCACGTGGGCCAGCAGCATTAGGGCTGCATTGCCCACCGACAAAATCAAGACCCCCACAATCCCGATCATCCAGTCATCCCGCACCACAGATACCACCAAAACCAGGATGGCCGTCTTGGTCGATAAGCTGGCAAAAGCCAGCATCGTCTGCCAAATATCCTCCTTCAGCCAGGCGGCATACAGCGGCAGGCATAGGGTCAAAGTCAGCAGAAACAGCAGTAGATTCACGCCTCCTCCCGCGGCTTGAGCAGATGCACCTCGTAGGTGCCTTGGGCATCGCAATTGAGCACAATGGTTTTGGGCGTAAAAGTAATCAAAAAGATGTCGAGAAACACTAGTCCCGCCGAACGATTGGGGAGAGTTTGTTTGTATACAACCTCCTCTACGGTGTGGGGTCTGAGGATCATCTCAAAGGCCTCCCAGTAAGCTTTCGGAACGGCGAAAACGATCTCCCTGAGCACCCGCCCCCAATCCCGCCACCGCACCGGCGCAGAGGCCTGCCGAGGCAGCAGCAGCGTCGCCGCCACCCCGATGGCCACATTGTCCCAACTCAGATTACCCGTCAGCAAAAACCAAATCAAAAGCCGCAGGCCAATTTCCAGCAAGCCCAACTCAGGGTAGCGCCACATGGTTCACTCCACTTAGCAGAATCCAGGCCAGCACCAACACCACGCTCAAGCCGCCCACCACTGCCTCTAGCCCTTCATCCAGACGCCATCCCTTCACAGGAATTCGCTCCCAAAACCAGCCCAGCGGGATCCCGAGGCCCAAGCTAAGGAACGCCTTGATGAGATTATCGACGTCATAGGCCGCTGGCAGCCAGAACCAGAGCAAGCCCCCGCCCCAAAGGACTAGGGCCACCTTGTCTGGCCAACCGGCTGCCGGGGTAGTGTCCCCGTTTGTTTGAGAAGGAAAAGCTCGCAGCACCCGCACGGCTATGCAGGTGGTGCCGACAGTAACCCCCACCAGCAGCCACTCGTGCCAGGGATCCAGAGCTGACAAGCTAAGGGCCTTGGCTGCATAGCCCAAAGTGCCGGGCACCCCCGCCAGCGAGGCCGTCCCCAAGATCAGCAGCGACCAGCGCCAGCGATTGGTTATCGCAGCCCCGACAAACAACAAGGGCTTCGCCAGCCCATGGGCCAGGCCGTACAAACCCGCCCACTGGGGTGCAGCGATGACAAATCCCATCTGCGACACCGAGCTCCAGGCCAAAAGGCGCTGGGGCGTGCTGGCCATCAAAGCCAGAAGGATCCCAAAGACCGCCGCGCCTGCGCTGAAGTAGGGCAGCCCCTGCGCCAAGACGGGCGAGAACTCGCTGCAGCGCACAAGGGCCATGGCGCCTGCTTTTGTAGTAAAACCGCTGAGCACCGCCGCAATGACAGGATCGGCAGTGGCGTAGGTGAGGGGCAGCCACAGGCCGGCGACGAAGACTGCCCCCTTGGCCAGAAGGCCAACGGCAATCAAGGCAAGAGCCGTGGGGTCGGCCAGGGCCAAGCCGCTCATCGCCAGGGATCCGGTGCGCACATAGACCAGCATGGATCCCACCAGGTAGAGGAGCATGGCCACATTGCTCATGAACAGGTAGCGCAGCCCCACCCAGAGCTGACGGTCGCGAGAGCGGTGCGGGGCGCTTTCCCCCAGGATCGGCTGGGACTCTGCTCGGCGACTGTAGGTGAGCAGCAAAAACACGCCGATGCTGAGCACCTCCAGGGCCACATAGACGCTGATCAGGTCAGCGCTGATGACGACGGCGTTGGCGCTGCCGTGGACGATCAGCAACTGCATGGCCAGAAAGCGGCTGCCCACAAAGCGCCGATCCAAATACAGGGCCACCCCAAGGGTGACCAGGCCATGGGCCAGGAGCATGGCCGCGGCGTTGCCATCGATCCGCAACGTCACCCCGAAGTGATCCAGCAACTGGAGCTCCAACGGCGCAGCAGTTGCCCCTGGCAGGCCTCCCTGCTGCACTGCGTAGGCTATCGTCAGTCCAGCCATGATGACCAGGCTGGGACGGGTCAAAGCCGGCAGCAAGTAGGTGGCAAAGGCCAGCCAAAAGGGCAGTGCCACCCAGACCAACGTCAGTTCGGTCGTCAGCTCAGTCATCAGCTACCGCCTGCTCAATACTCTCCACTTCCAAGGTGGGATGATCGCGGGACAGCTTCATCACCCCCACCAACATCAGGGCTTGTACCGACAGGCCGATGACGATGGCCGTGAGGATGATTCCTTGCGGAACCGGGTCGGCATAGTCCACCTGGCGCCAGGGCTTGTAGATGGGAGTGAACACGCCGGTGCGGGCGGCCCAAATGACAAAAAAGGCGATGACCCCGGTGCTCATCACATCCATGGCCAAGATTTTCATGATCAGATTGCGCTTGACCACCACTCCCCAAAAGCCCAGCAGGATCGTAAGGATAATTGCAGCGTGTGCCATGGGTACCTTGCCGTTTGAGCCTCGATGGTGATTTTCCATTCAGCTAGAAGCCGCAGGAGCCCTGCTCCGTACCCCCCTATATCCCCCCCGTATACGGGGGGACTGGGGGGCCGGGGGCCGGGCCGGTCAGTGACGGGAGAAATGCGGTCTGTTGATGTACCATCACAGCATGACTCAAGTCCTGACCATCTCCTGCAAGCTCAAGGTATCTAATTCCCAAGCCGCCAAGCTGGATGCGACTCTGGACGCCTTTGTGCAGGCCTTGAACTGGGTCAACCAAAACACGCCGGAGAAGATCCTCAACGCCCTTAAGCTCCAATCTCTGGGTTACCGCGACATCCGTGCCCGCTTTGGCCTATCCAGCAACCTGGCACAACAGGTATGCAGATGGGTGGTATCTGCCCGCAAGACTGCCAGCCAGAAAAAACCGTCCGGTCAAAGCCTTCAAGGCGGGCTTCGTGACCTACGCTGCCCGCATCTTCTCCTTCCGAGCGAAAGACTGGACAGTATCGCTCACCACCGTTGAGGGGCGGGAACGGTTGGAGCTGTCCATCGGCAACTATCAACGAGGGATGCTGGCCGGCACCAATCCCCAATCGGCCACGGTGGTCAAACGCAAAGAGGGTTCTTACTCCATCCAGATTTGTGTGGAGCATGACCTGCCGGAGCCGCAAAACACCGCCAAGGTCATGGGGGTGGACTTGGGTAGAAAAGACATTGCACACACCTCAGAGGGGGATAACTGGCATGGACAGCCGTTGAACCAGGTCAGAGACCACTACTTCTGGTTGAGAGCGATCCTCCAACAAAAAGCCAGTCAGGGCAGACGCAGTTCACGGCGGAGATGTCGGGAACTGCTGCAACGGCTGTCTGGTCAGGAGAGACGCTTGCAAACCTGGGTCAATCCCTGCATCTCCAAGGCTATTGTTTCCAGGGCAAAGGCGACCGATAGCACGATTGCCTGGGCAGACCTCACTGGAATCAGAGAGCGTGTCAACTCACAGCCGCGCAACAAAACCGAGCGTCGGCGGTCCAATAGTTGGGCGTTCTATCAACTGAGGCAGTTTGTGTACTACAAGGCGCTGCGGGCTGGGGTGAAGGTTGTGGTGGGACGCAGACTACAACGGAGCGTTAGCATCAGCGAAGCGTAGCGCCTATGTCATTGCACTTTTGGGGGCTGCTGTAAACCAGCCGCCCTACATCCCCCCGTATACGGGGGGAAGGGGGGCGGTCGGAGTCGGGTAGTTTACTATCCAACTTCCGCAGCCGCAGCAGCCAGATGGCGACATCTCGTCCGAGGGATCCGCCCAGACGCAGCCGGGATCCCCAGGGCTGAGGCTCGAGGTCGCTGAAAATAAGCTGGAAACACACTGGGCCGTTTCCGGTCTTCGCCCCGCTTCCCTAAGCCCCCTCTGGATATGGAGAGAGCTCTTGTACGCTGCCTTGGGATGGAATAGCTTCATGGAGTTGGCGTAATGGCCGTCAATTTGCATTAGGACTATATTGCAGTCGGCTATCATGAAGCCAAAACTGTTCTTGTCGGATGGATTAGTCTCGTTCGACGATCTGCAGTGATGCCCAGTTCTGCTGAGTCTCTGTCCTCTCCGCTTCCCCAAGGCGAGGCCCTCAAGCCCTCGGTGGTGGCGGCGCGGGAGCCTTTTTTGGGGCTGCTGAGGGATCTGGCACGGGCTTACCAAGCCTTTGAAAATTACGCCGGCGCTCACATTCGGCAGATGGGGCTGACTGCCCCCCAATTTGACGTGTTGGTAACCCTCGGCAACACCCCCGGCCTGACGATGAATGTCCTGGCCCAGAAGACACTGGTTACCAAGGGGACGCTGACCGGGATCGTGGATCGCCTGGAGCAGAAGGGGTTGGTGCGCCGCGAGGTACCCCCAGAAAACCGCCGCTGCTTCAAGATCGTGCTTACCGAAGAGGGGGAAAAACTGTTTGAGCAGGTTTTCCCGGCCCATGTGGCCTACCTAAAGGAGCGCTTTCAGAAGTTGGATCCAGAAGAGATGGCCCAGATCCAGGCTTGCCTGAAAAAGCTGCAGTCTATTTTCCATCTCCCTCGGGGGCAGACCCAGGATTGTTGAGGAGGCCTCTTACCCCAAGACCCAGAGCATCAAGACGACGCCCAGGGTAACGGCGGCAAAGAGGGCGTAGCTAATCCGGCGCAGCGGCTGCAGTTGCATGGCATGTAGATCCTTAAGCCAGCCCAGCCCCAGCGATTCCACAAAGCGATCCAGCACGGCCTGCATGGGGTAGGCGTAAACGGATCCCTGTTCTTTGAAGTTCACCAGCAGGACCAGCAGCGTGGCGTAGCCCCAGAGGAGGCCCCAGAGCACAGCACTCAACCCGATCAAGATGGGCTCAAGCATCGAGCTTCCTTGGCCTTCGGTAGGCGTGACCCCCGCTTCCTCAGTGTGACGAAGTTTTGCAAGATGGAAGGGTTGGATCCCATTTTCAGGCTCTTTTCTGCTTGAAGCCACATCCAGGCCTGCTTTTTAGGACAGGGGAAGGAGGGTTGTCCAACGCAAAAGATGGCAGACTAGGGTTACCTGCCCCACCTCTTCTGGACGAGTCCCTATGAGCTCTCGCTACCTGCTGCTCCCCGCCGAGCCCAAATCGGTCGGTATTGCCTATCTGATACATTTACACTGAACACTGCTGAACATCACTGTTCAACTATGCAGCGATAGCATTCTGCTTGTTTCCATTCGCGTTAGCGGGACGGAGTCCAAACAGAATGGCGGTATCCCGCAAAGCTTTGAGTAGAATACCCAAAGCGCAGTTTCCGTGTCGTCTTACTACCAATTTTCTGCTTTGCTTTGGCTACCATGTTGGCAGACTCGAAAGTAAACAGAAAGATCAACTGGTAGTAATCCGTACTGAACATATTATACATTATTTTCAGTATAGTTGAGCTTATTATTGACTAGAGTCATGCTCCTCTGGGCGCTGGGCATATTCGGCATCTGCGGTGTCCATCGCCTCTACTTGGGCAAGACTGTGACGGGCCTTCTCTGGCTTTTGACCTTTGGGCTCTTGGGCTTTGGCCAGTTGATCGACCTGTTTCTGATCCCAGGCATGGTGGACGACCACAACTTCAAGCTGGCCGTCTTGCAGGGGATCCGCCCCTCTCCGGCTCCCGCCAAGGGGGTCTCGGCGCCGCCTCAGCCTTTGAAGGGTCAGGCTTTGATGCGGGAGATCCTGCGGCTGGCGCAGCAGCGGCAGGGGATCCTCACCCTCTCGGAGATCGCCATCGAACTGCCTGCTGATTTTGACGAGATTGAAAAGGCGCTGCGAGAGCTGAGCCGCCGGGGCATCGCCTCCCCCGAGAACAACCTAACCACCGGCGCCGTGGAGTACCACTTCCCTCACCTGTTGCGCTCCCCTGGCGACCGACGCTCCCTCTGACAACGTCCTACTGGGATCCCAGGATGCCGCGCTGTTTGGCTAGCTGCATCGCCCGGCGAAAGGCCAGCAGCCCCAAGGCGAAGTAGAACACGCCGCTGGCCAGAGCCATGAGCAGCCGCAAGGGATCCAAACCCGCCTCCCGCACCATCACATCTCGCAGCAAGCCGGCCCCCGCCGTCATGGGCAGCATCTGTCCCAGCCACTTCAGGGATCCCGACCACTCCTCCGTGGGGGTAGCCAGGAGAAAGAGGAGGCCAAACTGGCTCAGGATCAGCAGCTGTTGAATGCGCTTCCAGATTAAGGCGGCGGATCCCAGCAAAAACGAGAAGCCATAGGCCCCCAGCACCACGCTCGCCAACGGCAACAACAGGGTGGGGGGAAAGTGCAGCCGGCTGCCGGTAAGCAACAGGATGATCCCCAAGATAACGACAACGGTTGAAAAGCGCAGCACCAAGCTGGCGCAGGCCCGCGCCAAAAACAGGGTGGCCGCCGAAAAGGGCGAGAGCAACACCTGCTCCAAGGTGCCTGTCTGGGCTTCCACCTGCAGGTTGAGGGCAATGTCGTTGACCACAAAAATGACCAGCGTCCAGAGCACATAGCCAATCACCACCGCATCCAGCCGTTGTCCAAACTGCGAGGCCGGCCCCGCCACATACTGAGCGCCGGCAAAGAGGGCATAGAAGAAAAAAGTGGTGATCAGGATCCCGCCCAGGGCTTCTGCCGGATAGCGGATGTACTGGATCCAGGCCCGCTTCAGCTCGGCCCAAAATAGGTACAGCAGTGGCCTCATCCCTGCTCCCTTCTCCTTTTCAACAGCTTGAGGAAAATGTGGGTGAGATCCGCTTCCTCGCGCTTGATCCTGAGCAAGGGCAAGGGCTTGAGGATCTCCAGCACCTGATACAAAGTCTCCGAGGAGCCGCTGAAGCGCAGCTGATGGGATCCCAGGATCTCCACCCCTTGCTGGGCCAGGCGTTCCGCCCGGCTGGGATCCAGCTTCTGCTCCAACTCAATCCGGTAAGAGCCGGCGGCGCCGGCAAACTGCCGGATCATCTCCTGCGTGGGAGCTTGGGCAATAATTATCCCCCGCTCGATCACAGCCACTTGGTCTGAGAGCGCCTCGGCTATATCCAGTTGGTGGGTGGTGAGGAGAATGGCCCGACCTGAAGCGGCAATTTGGCGGATCAAGGATTTCACCGCTTGGGCGGCTTCTACATCCAACCCCAAGGTAGGCTCATCCAGCAACAGCAGAGCCGGCTGGTGCAGAAGGGCAACAGCAATGGCCACCTTCTGCTGCATACCCCGCGAAAGGGTTTGCACGGCAACATCCCGCTTCTCCCCCAGGCCAAAGGTCTCCAGCAGCTCTGCCCCCCGTTGGCGAGCCGTTCTGGGGGATAACCCCCGCAGCACGCCAAAGTACTCCAGGTTTTGCAAGGGGGTAAGCCGCCAGTAGAGGTTGCGATTGCCTTCCAGCACCGCTCCCACCTGGGCCAGCGCACCCGGATCGGCGTGGGGATCCCGCCCCAGGATGCGCACGCTGCCGGCATCGGGCTGGATCAGCCCGGCGATCATCTTGATGGTGGTGGTCTTGCCGGCCCCGTTGGGCCCCAGAAAAGCCAGGATCTCCCCTGCCGCAATCGCCAGGGAGACATCCACCACTGCCCGAACCTCCTTGCCCCCCTGCCGGTAGGTTTTCTGAAGGTGGTGGGCTTCTAGAACCTTCATGGGGCAAACACGAGGCAAAAGGGAGTGCAAAAGTTCCACCCGAGAAGGGCCGGCCATCCATCCCAGTTTCTCACGGCAGAGCCCAGCCCCCCCGCAGCCAGGACTAGGTGGCTGTTGGGATCCGGGCTTCCATCAGGGCCAAGCTCATTTTGTCCAGCCACTGCAAAAGGTTCTCCAGTTGCTGGGCCGCAGGCACCATTCCCAGGCCCCGCACCGTCACCTTGCCCGGCTGATAGACAAAGCGAGACTGCAAATGGGCCGGCAGGGCTTCCTTGAGGCGGTTCCAGGCCGGCTCCTCCATGGGGGTTTCCAAAAGCACATGCTCCTTGGCCGGCCTAATGCGGGAAAAGCCCAGCGTGCGGGCCAAAATCTTCAGCTCCATCACCCGCAGCAGCTCCTGGGTGGGCTTGGGCAAGGGGCCAAAGCGATCCTGCCATTCCTGGGCAATTTGCAACAGTTCGACCCGAGAGCCGGCAGCCGCCAATTGGCGATAGGCCTGCATCTTTTGATCTTCGTCAGGGATATAGCTCTGCGGGATCATGGCCGTTATATTGAGGTCAATTTGCGTGTCTTCCACCTGCGGGATCTCTTGGCCGCGAATTTCTCGAATCGCCTCTTGCAACATCTCCAAGTAGAGATCAAAGCCCACCGCGTTGAGTTGTCCGGATTGCTGAGTTCCCAAGAGGTTGCCAATGCCGCGAATTTCCATGTCCCGCAGCGCCAACTGATAGCCGGATCCCAGTTGGGTAAATTCCTGAATGGCCTGCAGGCGCTTGCGGGCCTCTTCGGTGAGGATGCCATCTTCTCGGTAGAACAGCCAAGCATGAGCTTGGATCCCGGCCCGGCCCACCCGTCCTCGCAATTGGTAAAGCTGAGCCAGACCAAACTCCTGGGCATTTTCGATCAAAATAGTGTTGACACGGGGAATATCTAAACCGGATTCAATAATGGTGGTGCAGACCAAGATATCGATTTCTCCGTTGTTAAAAGCCAGCATGGTCGCTTCCAGCTCCCCTTCCGGCATCTGCCCATGGGCAATGGCAATGCGGGCACCGGGCACCCATTCCCGCAATTTGGCGCTGGTCTCTTCGATCCCTTCAATGCGGTTGACCACATAAAAGACTTGCCCGCCGCGATCCAACTCTTGGCGGATAGCCGTGCGAATGACCTCAGGATTGTAGGGAGAAAGGTGAGTTTTAATCGGGCGCCGCGAGGGCGGGGGAGTCTGGATCAGGCTCATTTCCCTCAACCCCGACAAAGCCATGTACAGCGTGCGGGGAATGGGGGTAGCCGTAAGGGTGAGCACATCCACCTGGGTTTTGAGGAGTTTAATTTTCTCTTTTTGGTTGACGCCAAAGCGCTGTTCTTCGTCAATGACCAGAAGACCCAAATCGCGAAACTGCACATCCTTGCCCAAAAGTTGGTGGGTGCCCACAATGACATCGAGTTCGCCACTTTTGAGGCGGGCCAGGATCTCTTTTTTCTCTTCGGGAGTGCGGAAGCGGTTGAGCAGGCCCACTTGAATGGGGTAGGGGGCAAAGCGCTCTTTGAGGGTGTGGTAGTGCTGCTGAGTGAGAATGGTGGTTGGCGCTAGAAGAGCTACCTGCTTGCCGGCGGTTACGGCCTTAAAGATGGCGCGGATGGCCACCTCCGTTTTGCCAAAGCCCACATCGCCACACAGCAGTCTATCCATGGGGCGAGGGGACTCCATATCCCGCTTGATTTCCTGGACAGCGCGAATTTGGTCCGGCGTCAGGGGGTAGGGAAAAGACTCCTCAAACTCCTGCTGCCAAGGGGAATCCGGGGGGAAGGCGTAGCCCTCCTGCTCGGCCCGTTTGGCGTAGAGCTGCAGGAGATCAAAGGCCACTTTTTTCAGACTCTTTTTGACTTTTTGTTTGGTCTTTTCCCAGGTGCTGCCGGACATTTTGTGCAGGGCAGGTGGCCCATCGCTGCTAGCCCGGTAGCGCGAGAGGGAGTTGACCTGGTCGGCAGCCACCCGCAACAAGCCATCGCTGTATTGAATGACCAGGTATTCTCGGGTTTCGCCGCCAATGGTGAGGCTTTCCAGCCGTAAGAACTGGCCGATGCCATGGGCCTTGTGGACAACAAAATCCCCCGGCTTGAGCAGGTTGGGATCCACCTGGCGGGAGCTGGCCTGGCGGCGCTTGCGCACATAGGTGGGGGTGGCCAGGCTGTGCTGGCCGAAAAACTCCCGGTCGGTGAGCACCACCCACCCCAGCGTGGGCAGGAGAAACCCCTCCAGATCTGCCAAGCTGGAGTACTTCAGGGCCACCGGCGTGTAGGACTGGAGCTGGCGCTCGATGGCGGGGAAGTCTTTGGGGTTGGGCACATACTGGGCCGGGCAGTCGTGTTCCTGCAGCAGGGCCACGGTGCGGGAGGGCTGGGCAGAGAGGATCCACACCTGCAACTGCTGCTTGCGGTACTCGCGCAGGGTTTTGGCCAGGGATCCAAACTGGTGGGGGATGGCGGGAACGGCCCGGCTTTTCAGGTCAAGGGCAGCTTCGGCTTCGCCAGCAGGGGCAAAGGTGCGGGCCAACAGGCAGGGGAAGGGATCCCAGTCGGGAGCATGGAGATCGAAGGGGCGGTGAAAGGGCTGCAGAGCCGGCTCCGCAACCTGGGCCTGTTTCCACTGTTCTTGGGCGTGGTAGAGCCACTGCTGGCTGTGGGCCTGGCACTGCTCCGGCTCGTCGATCAGGATGAGGGTGGTGGGATCCAGATAGCTGAGCAGATTGGCGGGAGGGGTGTAGAGCAGGCCGAGAAAACGGCGCAAGCCCTCCGGGGGGGTGGGCGACTGCTCCAACTGCTGCCGTAGGCCCTGGGAGAGCTGATCGGCTTTTTCCTGCAGAGCCGGCCAGAGGATGGGTCCGTAGCCAGTGGGGGTCAGCCAGACGTAGGGGATCCCGTCTTGAGAGCGCTGGCTCACCGGGTCAAACTCCCGCAGCCGCTCCAGCTCGTTGCCAAACCACTCCAGGCGCACCGGCCACTCGCAGGCCACCGGGAAAACGTCGAGAATATCGCCTCTCTGGCTCCACTCCCCTTCGCTTTCCACCAGGCTTACCCGCCGATAGCCCAGACGAGCCAACTGCTGCCCCAACTGCTGCGGCGACATCTCCAGGCCGGGTTCCAGCTTGAGGCAAAAGGCCCGAAACACCTCTGGAGGGGGAAGGTGGGGTTGGAGGGCCCGCTCCGTGGCCACAATGGCCATGCCCTTCTTCCCCTGGAGACCATCGGCCAGCACCTGAAACTGACCCCACACCAGCTCCGGCTCCAGGTCAAACGGCTCGTAAGGGGAAGCCTCGGAGGTGGGATAAAGCTGCACGCTCTCCCAGCCCATGCCCTCCAGTTGCGCCGTCCAGCGGCCCGCCTCTTCCAAAGTGGCAGTCACCACCAGCAGGGATCTTCCCTCCTGCTGGGCCAAAGCCGAGGCGATCAACCCCTTCGGGATCCGCCCTGCCCCCTGCAGATCTGCCTGTCGCTGCGATCTCAACCGGGCGGCCAGCTCTTGCATCAAGCCAGATTGGGCCAGAAAGCGCACCAGCGGGATAAACGACATCTTCCACCCCACACTGCAAACTGGGATCCCAATTCTGGCAAGCTCCAGGGACGATCAGCAGCCGTCTGCCGCCACTGTAGACCGGCAGTCGTCCCTTGCCGGGAAGCGCTCCTGGATCTATACAACAAGACAACAGTTTTGTTGTTTAAAGACGAAAAAGACCAAAATCCTATACTAGCGGCCTGCCAGGCTTTGGCCGCTAGGTTCGCAGTGCGCTCTTTGTCTTGTAGTCTAAATTACAAAAAAGGGTTCACACTTCCAGAATCCTAAAATTAACCTTTAGAGTCGGACGGCCTGTCAATTGTCTTAGCCAAGATTCGATGTTAGAAGGAACAAAAATCAGGGCTTTCCCGGCCTCATCCAATGTCTGCTAGGGAGCAAGATGTTTTTCATGCAAGAGGTGTAGCTGCGTCAACTGCAGAGGATGTTGTCGGAAAAAGCTGTATTGGCCAATTCATCTAAGCTTGGTACAAATCATGTTTCTAGATACCGTTGCCCTTTCTCGTCTACAGTTTGCCCTCACGGCCATTTTTCACATGTTGTGGCCGGTTTTAACAACGGGGATGGCCATTTATCTCGTTGTGATTGAGGGGCTTTGGCTAAAAACCCGCAACTTAGATTACTATCGTCACGCTCGTTTCTGGTCAAAACTCTATGTGTTGAACTTTGGCATTGGCGTGGCCTCAGGCTTGCCGATGGCCTTTCAGTTTGGCATGAACTGGGCGCCCTTCTCCGAAGCAGTGGGAGATTTTTTCGGCACCATCCTGGGGTTTGAAGGCACGATGGCTTTTATGCTGGAGGCCAGCTTTCTGGGGATCATGCTGTTCGGCTGGGAGCGTGTCCCGCCGGTGATTCACTGGATCTCGACAATCCTGGTGGCCTTTGGCGCCAACTTATCCACCTTTTGGATCCTGACGGCCAACTCTTGGCTGCAGACGCCGGCAGGTGGGGTATTTGTCGATGGAAAATTTGTGGTGCGCGACTACCTGCAGGCCATTTTTAATCCCTTTATGCTCAACAGCTTTCTCCACATGTTCTTTGCCACCCTGGAGACTTCTTTGTTTGTGGTTGGTGGCATCAGTGCCTGGTACATCCTCAAGGGGCGGCATGGCGAGTTTTTTTCCCGTTCCCTCAAAGTGGTCCTGGCGATGGCTCTGGTGGTGGCCCCCTTGCAGGTGTTTATCGGCCACTTGAGCGCGGAGCAAGTGTATCGTTATCAACCGGCCAAGCTGGCGGCCATGGAGGCGCAGTGGGAGACGATCCCCGCCGGCGAGCGGGCGGATTGGAGCCTGTTGGCCTTGCCCAACGACCGAGAGGAGCGCAACGAGTGGGAGGTGAAGATCCCTGGCGCGCTGGGCTATCTGCTGGAGTTTAAGCCCAGGCTGGATCGACCGGTTTATGGTTTGAAGGCTTGGGAGCCGCAAAATCGTCCTCACCTGATTGGCCTGATCTACTACTCCTTTAGGACGATGGTGGCCATTGGCCTCTTTCTGGCCGGGCTTATGGGGGTTACCTTAATCCAGTGGCTGAGGGGCAAGCTGTCGGCGGAGGCCCTCTCCCAGCAGAAGTGGCTGATGTGGGCCTGGGTCTTCGCTGGCCCGCTGGGCTACATTGCCGTGGAGACCGGTTGGATCGTCCGCTGTGTGGGCCGGCAGCCCTGGATTGTGTACGAGCAACTGCGCACGGCGGAATCGGTTTCGCCGCTGCCGCCAGGAGAGGTGCTGTTTTCTTTGGTCGGCCTGAGCGCCTTGTACACGGTGTTTTTCGTGGCCGCTCTTTACTTTGGCAGCCGCATCATCCGCAAAGGGCCTAATCTGGAGCTGCCTGCCCCCGTTCCGGCAACCCAGCCGGTGATCGTGATCGAGCCTGCTCGCCACGAGCCGGATCGCCGTCCGGCGGAAGCTCGGTAGCGCCGCTGCCCAGGCGACATCGCAGTTGGGAACTGTCTCGAACTAGCCTGGCTAGAAATACCTAAAGCGGAGGGAAGGACCATGGAATCCTTCGAGCCTTTACAGCAGTTTTTGCCGCAAGTCTGGTTTTTTATCCTCGGTCTATTCCTATTCCTTTATGTCTTGCTGGATGGATTTGACTTGGGAGTGGGCATCCTCTCCCTGACGGCTTCCAGCGAGACGCGCCGCAGCATTCTCATGACCAGCTTGGGCAATGTTTGGGATGCCAACGAGACGTGGCTGGTACTCATGGGGGGATCCCTATTTGGAGCCTTTCCCCTCGCCTACGCCACCATCCTCAATGCCCTCTACATTCCGCTGGTGATCATGGTGGTGGGCCTGATCTTGCGGGCCGTTTCCTTCGAGTTTCGGGAAAACGCCGACAACAAGCTGGTCTGGAACCTGGCCTTTGGGGTGGGTAGCTTTTTGGCGGCGCTGGGCCAGGGGTTTGCCCTGGGCAGCGTCTTCGAAGGGATCCGCGTTGATGAAGCCGGCCACTTTGCCGGCAGCCCCTGGGATTGGCTGACCTGGCGGACAGTGTTGGTGGCCCTCACCCTGATTCAGGGCTATGTCTTAGTTGGCTCGGCCTACTTAATTGTGAAGACCACGGGGGAACTCCAGAAAACCTACTACAAAACGGCAACCATCGCCACCTGGACAACGTTGCTGGGGGCAGTGTTTATCACCATCAGCACCCCCATCATGTCGGAGCAAGCGCGCTCCCAACTTTTCTCGCCTCCTCTTTTCTATATCTTTGCTGCCATCCCCGTTTTGGGGCTTTTGTTGGTGGCTCTGTTGCTGCGCAGCCTGCGCCGGCGAGAAGAAACTAGCGTGTTGGTTTATACCTTTCTCATCTTTGCCCTTTCTTTTATTGGCCTGGGGTTTATGGTTTTCCCCAACATTATTCCTCCCAGCGTCACCATCTACGAGGCAGCAGCTTCTCCCAGTTCGCTGGTGTTTATGCTTACCTTTATTGGCTTTTTGATCCCGGTTATCTTGTCCTACAACATCTACAACTACGTGGTGTTCCGCGGCAAAATTGTGGTGCAGGAAGCAGCAGCAGAAGAGGCCAAAGTTCCGGAAGCAGCTTAAAAGGTCTCAGCGCAATCCAATTGAAACCCCGCCGGACGTTTTGCCAGGCGGGGCAGGCTTTTATCTTGCAGCTCTGGGAAGCTAGACAGGGTTAACCGTCTCCAAGACTTCACTCCCGCTTAAGCCACTGCCGGATTTGCTCGGCAGCCACATCGCGACCTCCCAAGCCAAAAGCCAAGGCCACCGCGACGGCAATCGCGCCCAGCACCAAGCCAAAGGCCAGCACCACGATATCGGTGGCCACGCCCATCTGCTGCAAGGCCATGGCGCCGACAAAGACCAGGATGGCCGCCCGCGCCGCCTGGGCCAGCACCCCTGAGGAGGGGTTGCCCAAGCTCTTGATCATGGAATGGGCCAAATTGGCCAGGTAAAGGCCGATCCCGAACACCAGGGCGCCGATGAGCACCCGACCGGAAATCAGCAACAGCCCCTGGACGATGTCGGTCAAAGCGGCAAACTGCAGCAACTCCACCGCCGGCACCGCCCCGAACAAGACCACGCCCACCCAGACCACCAAGCCGGCAATCTCAGAGGGGGTGCGCCGCTTCGCCAACGCCGAGGGATCCCCTTCGGCGGCGGGAGCTTCAGGAGCAGGGGCCGAGGGCAAACCAAGGCCGGCAGCCAAGCGGTCGAAACCGATTGCCTGCAGCAACTGGGTCACCAAGCCAGCCAAAAACTGCCCCAGCCAGTAGAACACGGCCAGGATGAGAGCAGATCCTGCAATTCGGGGAATGGCCCGCAACACCTGCTCCAGCATCGCCACCGCTGGATCGGAGATGGCCCGGATTTCCAGGGCCTTGAGGGCGGCAATCACTGCCGGGATCAACACCAAGACGTAGGCCACTGTGCCCACCGTTTGGGCCAGCTGGGGAATGCCAAAGCGTGCCCCCAAGCGGTTAAACAAATTGGAATTGGAAACGATCCCACGCACGATGCGAGCTAGAAACCAGCCCCCCACACCGATGATGAGCGCTCCCAAAATGCGGGGTACCATCGACAGGATTTGATCCAGCAGGTTTTGCACTGGCTGCAGCGGCCCCTGTAGGTTCAGGGTATCCAGGATGATCGGCAGAAAGAACAGCAGAATCAGCCAGTAAAGGGCATTGCCCAAGGTTTCATTCAGTAGGAAAGGGGTGACCTCTGTACCTCCCTCTTGGCCGGTCGGGGTTCCTTCTACGCCTGCCTCACCGGCAGCGCTTTCCTGCTGTAGAGGCCGGGCCAACTGCTCATCGAGGTTGAAACGCCGCAGCCCCTGGATGACTGCCAGCCGGGCAACTGTAGCCACCGCCCAGCCCACAGCCAGCAGCACCAGCGCCCCACCCACCCGTGGCAGATAAACGAAGATTTCCCCCAAAAACCTGTTGAGCGGATCGGAGACAGCTTGAAGCTGCAGGGCATTCAGTACCGCCACCAACACAAAAGCAAGAATCACCCAGTAGACGGCAGCGGCCACCCAGCGCTCCGTTTGGGGCAGCTTCTCGCCGGGCTTTTGGCCCAAAACCCAAGCAGCCAAGCGATTGCCCAGTTGCGTCCTTTTGAGCAGTCCTCTAACGCCGAAGGCTACTGCCATGGCCACTATCCAACCCAGAATTAAGATGACAATCGCCGCAAGGAGATTGGGCATAAAGTCGATAAGCCTAGACCAAAGACTCACGAAAAAAGAGATGGTCTCATCCCCAATGGTGTTTCTCGAGGTGTCCATGACTGTCCTCACAGCTTGCAAATGCTCAGGATGCACAAATGATAAGAGTAGGTTAGCCTGAAGCGCTTTTTCAGGCAAGCTGGCCCGACAGGGGGGGGGGGGGGAAAGCACGAATTTAAGCAGGAGTGCTGAATCTCGATGTAAAACTTTACGTTTATTCACATCAGCCTAGGAAATTGGCCGAGGCTCCAGGGGTGCCACTGAACAGGGGGGTCTGCTTAGGTTGTAGTATGTCTTGGCCTATCGTCAGATTGTCCGCAGCCATTTATCTAATTGCAATCTTAAATCGCAAAAGATGCTCCTAATTGGCTGTAGCCAAATTTTGCCTAAAAAAGTTACATCTGGCAGCTTGCGTCCAGGAGAAGAGGAAATCTGAATGATCTACAAAACCTACAAAATAACGACAAGTTCAGCCGGGCAGTTAAAGCTCTGTCGATATTGATCTTCTGTAGGATTGCCAGACTTGGCTGCCGGTTTGTCTAGGGATCTGGTTGCGAACTTCCACAAATTTTCAGTGTTGTTGCTTTTCTAGATTGGCTTTTTCCAATAGACCAGCGCATCTTCTCCGCTGTAATAGCCCTTGCGGCGTCCCAGCAATTGAAACCCTGCCGATTCGTAGAGGTGGATGGCGGCGTGGTTAGAGGCTCTGACCTCGAGCGTGGCCCAGCGACAGCCTGCGGCTCGAGCGTGATTGAACAGCTCCTCCAGGATCCTGCGGCCCAAGCCGCGCCGCCGATGGTCGGGATCCACCGCCAACGAGATAATGTGGGCTTCTTCTTCGATGCGCCAGAGGATGCCAAAGCCCACGAGCGCTTGGGTCGTTTGCGTCGCGAGGTCTGGAGAGGGAGGGGGGAACTCCGTTCGGCCCAAGCCACAGGAAGCGCCAGCGGCAGCCGGTTCCGCCACAACCCCGATCACCGTGCTGCTGGGTCTTTCCAGCTCCGCGCGATAGCCCTGTTCTCCCCAGTATCCGCCGTAGCAGCGGCGATCCAGCTCCAGCAATTGGGGCAGGGCGGTGAGGTCGAGCACCTGCAGCCGATAACTCGTACCGCTCATGGTGGTCTAGTCCCGCAATTCGCAGAACTCGGCCAGCAACAACTGCCCAAAGGGATCGTCATCGGGGGCGGCATAGGGCAGGGCTCGGCGGCTAAGGCTTAAGATCTGACCCCCCGATTGGGGATGGGGCTTGAGCTCGTAATCGATCCCTTCTTGGAAGCCGGCCTCTTGCAGGTAATCTTGGGCGGCTTTGAGGATCCCTTCTCGCAGTTGCGCTTTGACGGCAGGGGCCATGAGGTGGCGAACAAACCACTGGGCGCTGGCGGGATCCACCCCAGCGAGGTATCGAAGGGCAGGGGTCAACACGGCGGGGCGCTCTTGAGGGGAGAGGCCGTTGACCTGCTGAGCTACCGCGGGCACATCCCGCCGTTGCATCGCCTGGATCAGGGCTTGAATGTCTGGGGAGAAGGAGGGATCCTGCGCTTGGCTCATGGCTGGGGGTACCAGAGGGATTCGAGGGTGCGAACAAGGGCTGCTGCTTCGAAAGGAGAGGGAGCAGTCGGCAGACAGACGGTTACATGGCCCAGTTTTCGCCCTGGGCGGGCGGGGGTTTTGTGGTACCAATGCACCGTGGCATTGGGGAGCTGGGCCAGGCGCTGCCGCTTCTCGGCATAGTCGCTGGTGGAGTGCTCATAGCCCAAGAGGTTCACCATCACTGCCCCCCCACACTTGAGGGAGGGATCCCCCAAGGGCAGGCCGAGGATGGCCCGCAGGTGTTGCTCGAATTGTGAGGTGTGGCAGGCTTCCAGGGTGTAGTGGCCGGAATTGTGGACCCGCGGCGAGATTTCGTTGATCCAGATCCCGGCCTTGGGGTGGGGCGGCGGCACCCAGAACAGCTCGATGGCAAACACGCCCACCGCATCCAATTTTTCCATCACCTTGACCGCCAAATCCCGGATCTCGGCCTCAACAGAGGAAGGGATGCGGGCGGGCACCAAGACGTGGCGACAGACTTGGTTAACTTGAACCGTCTCCACCACGGGGTAGATCTGGATTTCTCCCGTCAGCCCTCGCGCCACCATCACCGCCAGCTCCCGCTCAAACGGGATCCACTCTTCAACCAGCAGCGGGATCCCGGCATACTCAGCCAGAGCCTGTTGCAAGGTTGCTGGGTCGGGCAGGATGCGGGTGCCCTGCCCATCGTAGCCCTGCCGCCGCCGCTTGAGCACCAAGGGAAAGCTCAGGCTAGATAGATCTGCCGTCTCTGCCGGCCAAAAAGCCGGCACCGGCAACCCCAGCTCTGCCAGAAACTGCCGTTGGTGCAACTTGTCCAGCAGCGGCTCTAGCGTGCTCAGGCGAGGACGAAAGCGGGATCCCTGCGGATCCAGTTTTTGCAGCTCCGCCAGCGGGATGAACTCGTTCTCAAAAGTTACCACCGGGCAGCGTTGCAGCAACTGGGCTGTGGCCTGGGTGTCGGTCACGGCACCCCAGACCACGCCGTCGGCCACGGCCACCGCCGGATCGGTAGGAGCGGCAGCCTGAACAATCAGCGGGATCCCCAATGGGCGAGCCGCCAAAGCCAACATCTGCGCCAACTGCCCACCGCCGATCACCCCCACCGGTTGGAAGCTCTGGTTTTTTGGGGATACCTGGGGTTCCACCACTGTCTCGCTATACTGACGGGTGTGCCTGCTTGGATCCAAAACCCATTATGGGATCCCTTGCCCTCTAGCGCTAGGAGAAAAACGGTGGAACCCCCTCAACCTTCTGAGCTCAGAGCTTTGATCGACCGGGCTTTGGCAGATAAGGTCTTAACCCGCGCTGAACAACAGCAGATCCTCAATGCCGTCGCAGCCGATCAAGAGGTTTCCCCAGAAGAGCATGACTCTAGTCAATGATATGCTGGACTATACTGAAAATAATGTACAGTATGTTCAGTATGGCTGCTTGGCATGGCTAGGTATGTAAAACCGAGAGAAGCGGCGGATTATTTTGGGGTGTGTCTCCACACCTTGAGGCGATGGGAACAGAAAGGCTGGATCAAAGCAATACGTACTCCATCTGGTAGGGCAAGAAGGTATGACCTCGACAGCTACATCAGAACGCCAAAGAAAGCCAAACGAGTCGTTTTGTACGCCCGAGTCAGCAGTCGAGGGCAGAAACCAGACTTGGAGAGACAGATTGCAAGACTGGTTGACCTCTATCCTAGAGCCGAGGTGGTCGGAGAGATTGGCGGCGGTCTCGACTTCAAAAGACCAAAGTTCCTTGCCTTATTGGAACGAGTTCGTGCGGGAGATGTCGGAACAATTGTGGTCGCTCACAGGGATCGACTCTGCCGGTTTGGATTTGAGTTCGTTGAGTGGTACTGCCGTCAATACGGGTGCGAAATCTTGGTTCTCGATGACGATCACCTTTCTCCCCAACAGGAACTGGTTGAGGATATCCTCACCATCCTGCACTGCTTCAGCAGTCGGCTCTACGGACTCAGAAAATACCGGGCTGCAATCGAGAAAGATACGGATTTATCCGGAGCCAGCGCTGGCTAAAGTTTGGAAGCGGTGGCAAGCGGCGTGCCGGTACTGCTACAACCAAGCGATTGCCTATCAGCGCCAGCATGGTGCCCCAAAAACGGCCAGAAAGCTGCGGGACATCATCCTGCGCTCCGACCTGCCCGGGTGGGTGAAGGACGCCCCCTGCCACATCAAGCAGAACGCGGTCGTCGAGGCGTGGTTGGCGTTTCGCCGAAGCAAAGACGCGAGGTTTCGCAGTGTGCGGGACAGGTCGCATACGCTGCAATTCAACGCCGGCAACTTTCGCAATGGGACGTGGTATCCGAAACTCACCCGAGGTTTGGCGTTCCGTGCATCCGAGGAGATGCCCAGAGAATGGGCACGTGGAACTGAGCTAATGCGGGTGAAAGACAGATGGTATGCCATCTTTCCTGAGCCCGTGAACGAGCAGTGTTCGTTAGCAAAGGGGGTGATCGCACTTGATCCTGGAGTAAGAAGTTTCCTTACAGGGTTTGATGGGGCGGGCTTTGTAGATATCGCCAAGGGAGACTTTGGCAGGATCGTTCGGCTGTGCTACCACCTAGACGATCTGCAATCCAGCCTGAGTAAAGCGCCGAGACCCAAGCGTAGGCGAATGCGGCAAGCGGCGTTTCGTCTGCGGGAGAGAATCAGGAACTTGGTGGACGAGTGCCATCGCAAGGTAGCGGCGTTCCTAACGGATAACTACCGATTGATATTCCTCCCCACTTTCGAGTCAGCCCAGATGGTTGCCAAGGCAGGGAGGAAGTTTGGTAGCAAGACAGCAAGGGCGATGCTCACCTGGGCGCACTATCGGTTCAAGCAGTTCCTGAAGTTTCAAGCCAAGAAGAAAAACGTGGTTGTCGTGGAAGTATCGGAAGCGTACACCAGCAAAACCTGTACCAAGTGCGGGCACATCCACACCAAGTTGGGTGGCGCAAAGGTGTTTAGATGCCCGAAGTGCAACCATAGGCTACCACGAGATTGGCAAGGCGCTCTGGGTGTTATGCTCAGAGCTTTGCGGGATACCGCCTTTCTGTTTGGACTCCGTCCGAGTAGCGCGGTCGCGTCAGCGTCGCGTAGTGACAACGGAAACGGACAGAATGCTATCGCTTCACCGCTGAACAGTAATGCTCAGCAGTGTTCAGCGTAAATGTATCAGCACGAGCTGCTGGAATTGGTTGTGGAGCGGCTCAACAGCGGCGAGATTCGCGCCGTGGATTGAGCCCGTTCTCATATTCCAAGCGCCTCAAGCAATACCCGCCAGGCATTGCCTAGAATGGAGATCCCCACCCCCTTTGACTGCTGCCATGAGTTCTCGCTCTTCTGACTGGTTCACGCGGGCTCGCCACATCTTTTACGGCACGGCCACTGCCCTGGTGGAGATCCTCCAAGACCCGGAAAAGCGGGCCGAAAACCTCAACCGCCTCTCGATGGACTTGGCACAACTGGCAGCAGAACTGGAGCAAAAGGGGGAGCTGATCGAACAGGAGGCTGTCCGCTACGTTGAAAGTCTCAGGGATCCAGCCGCCAACGCCCCCGCCACAGTTCCAGACAGCGAGAGGCCCGCTCCTGCTGAGAGTACCCCCCCGACCACGGCTTCCCCTGCCGGCTCTGCCCCTATCTCCAAAGAAGAGATGGCCGAGCTGATGGAACTGATCCACCAGATCGAGTCTTTGCGCCTGGATCTAGAGCGGCTGCGCACAGAACCTCCCTCTGCCTCCTCCTAAGTCTTGTGCGGTTCGACGTCATCACCCTCTTCCCGGAGTTTTTTGCAACGCCGCTGCGCATCGGGCTGGTGGGCAAGGCCCTAGAGCAGGGGATTGCCGAGGTTCACTGCACCAACCCGCGGGACTTTGCCACCGACAAGCACCGCCGGGTCGATGATGAGCCCTACGGGGGCGGGGTGGGCATGGTGCTCAAGCCAGAGCCTTTCTTTGCAGCCGTCGCCTCCCTGCCCCGCCTGGATCCCTGCGAGATCATCTTGCTCACGCCCCAGGGGCAACCGCTGAACCAGGCGCTGCTGCAAGAACTTGCCCAAAAGGCGCAGCTCATCCTGCTCTGTGGCCAGTACGAAGGCTTTGACGAGCGGATCCGCCAACACCTGGCCACCCGCGAGGTGTCGCTGGGCGATTTTGTCCTGACAGGGGGGGAGATCCCGGCGCTGGCCTTGATCAACGGCGTGGTGCGGCTCTTGCCGGGCACAGTTGGTAAGATAGATTCGCTGAGGAGCGAAAGTTTCGAGACGGGGCTACTGGAGTATCCTCAGTACACCCGTCCACCGGAGTTCCAAGGGCACAAGGTGCCGCCGGTGCTTCTCTCAGGCGACCACCGAGCCATCGCCCGTTGGCGTCTGCAACAGCAGTTGGTTCGCACCTGGCGAAGGCGACCAGACCTGTTGGCCAAACGCCCCCTCACGCCTGAAGAACAACAGTTGCTGGCAGAGGGACTGGCCGAGCAGCACACCGATGTGGAGGAACAGGATCGATGTTTGTAAACCGTCTCCGCTCCCCTTTCACCCCTGTTGGCCGGCTTGGGATCCCTGCAGCGCTGGGTCTGCTTCTGCTGGGGATCCTGGCCAGCTCCGAAGTTGCCCTGGCCCAAAGGGGAGATGTCAACGAGGCCATCCGCCGCGACCGCAACGTCCAGTTGTTCGACGGCACCAGCATTGACATGAACGACCTCCTGCGGGCCGCCGAGTTTCTCTCCCGGCAAAATGCCGCCTCGCGTTGGGACAGCAAAGCCGGGATCGACGCAGCGGTAGAGCAATTCAACTGCTCCCGCCGCCCTTTGGTGCTCTCCCCCAGAGCGCTGACGCCTGAGTCCACTCCCGACCCTTGAGAGGGATCCCACCCTCAACAGATCTGTTAAGATCGCTAAGCCGATCTTGCGTGCGCTAAAAGGTGGCGCACCGTTTTCGGGATCCATCAGGAGATACCACCGTGGTTAAAAGCACCTCTTCTAGCAAAGCCGATACGGAACAGCGTTTGGATCCCGCCAGCCGGGGCCACTCCAGTTCCACTGAGTCTAAAGGGATCCCAGGCTTTCTCCAAGAGACCCGTGCGGAGTTGGCCAAAATTGTTTGGCCGAGCCGCCAGCAACTGATTAGCGAATCGGTGGGAGTTTTACTGATTGTGTTGGCCTTCGCCTCGTTCATCTACCTGGTCGATCAACTGTTCGGCTGGCTGGCCACTCAACTGTTCTCGTGAGGTTTTTCCCCAGATGGCCCCTGCCAAGGACTTGGGGAGAGGAGGCCCATGCACACAGACAGATACAGAGAGGAGGTGAGGTGATGAGCCCAGAGCCAGAGCAGCGGCGGAGAGGCCGGGGGGGCCGCCTCGAGCCCCTAGAGCCTGCGGGCACGGCGGCGGAGGGGGAAGAAAGCGAAAGTCAAGGTCGCCGCAACCTGCGCTGGTACGCCGTGCAGGTGGCTTCAGGCTGCGAAAACAAAGTCAAAAGCACCCTGATGCAGCGGGCGGCGGCTCTGGATGTGGCAGATCAGATTGTCGAGGTGGTGATCCCGAAGCGGACGGGCTTCAAGCTCGATCGATCCGGCAAGCGCCAGGAACAAGAGGAAAAGATTTTTCCCGGCTATGTGCTGGTGCGCATGGATCTCAACGACGACACCTGGATGGTGGTGAAAACCACCCCCAACGTGATCAACTTCGTCGGCACGGAAGAGAGAAGGGCCTACGGTCGTGGTCGCGGCCATGTGACGCCACGGCCCCTTAGCCCCAGCGAAGTCCAGCGCATCTTCAGCAGCGTCGAGGTGGAAGAAGTGCCCCTCAAGATCGACATGGCACCTGGGGATCGCATCGAGGTGCTCTCTGGCCCCTTCCAGGGATTTTACGGCGAGGTGGTGGATGTCAGCCCAGAGCGGGGCAAGCTCAAGGCTTTGATCTCGATTTTCGGGCGCGATACTCCGGTAGAATTAGAGTTTGGTCAAGTGCGCAAAGAGGTGTAACCGCGTTTCATGGCTAAGAAACTGGTGGCAGTGGTCAAGCTGGCCATCCAAGCGGGCAAAGCCACCCCCGCTCCCCCCATCGGCCCGGCTCTGGGCCAGCACGGGGTTAACATCATGGCCTTCTGCAAGGAATATAACGCCAAAACGGCCGATCAAGCCGGGATGGTGGTGCCAGTCGAGATCTCGATTTACGAGGATCGCAGCTTCACCTTCGTCCTCAAGACGCCGCCGGCTTCGGTGTTGATCAAAAAAGCCCTCGGCATTGAGTCGGGATCCAGTGAGCCCCACAAAGTCAAGGTAGGATCCCTGACGCGGGCGCAACTGCGCCAGATTGCCGAGCAGAAGCTGCCCGATTTGAATGCCCGTGACGTGGAGGCGGCCATGAAGATCATCGCCGGCACCGCCCGCAGCATGGGGGTGACAATAGTTGATTGATTGTCGATCGACTTAAGGATCTCTAGTCTTTGTTGTCTGGAAGTTTTGGCAGACCATTATGGGGGAGAGAAGTTCTCGCCAGCACCCCGAGGAGAAACTATGGCTCGAAAACTGTCCAAACGTATGCAAGCTTTGCGGGAGAAAGTCAAGCCCATTGCCTATCCCCCCGCAGAAGCCCTGGCCCTGATGAAGGAGACGGCCACTGCCAAATTTGACGAGGCGGCGGAGGTTCACATCCGCCTGGGGATCGATCCCAAGTACGCCGACCAGCAGTTGCGCACCACCGTCGTCTTGCCCCGCGGCACCGGGCAGGAGATTCGCGTGGCGGTGATTGCCCGCGGCGAGAAGGTTACGGAAGCCCAGAACGCAGGGGCCGACCGGGTGGGCTTTGAAGACCTGATCGAGGAGATCGGCAAGGGCGTGATCGACTTCGACCTGCTGATTGCCACCCCCGATGTGATGCCCCAGGTTGCTAAGCTGGGGCGGCTATTGGGGCCGCGCGGCCTCATGCCCTCTCCCAAGGGCGGGACGGTCACCATGGATTTGGCCCAAGCCATCAAGGAGTTCAAAGCCGGCAAGCTGGAGTACCGGGCGGACAAAACCGGCATTGTGCATTTGATCTTCGGCAAGTGCAAGTTTCCCGTCGAAGCTCTGCTGGAAAACCTGAAAGCCGTGCAGGAGTCCATTGATCGCAACCGTCCCCCTGGAGCCAAGGGCAAGTATTGGCGAGCTCTACATGTTTGTGCTACAATGGGTCCCTCGATTGAGGTTGACATCAATGCTCTGCGAGAGCTGAAGTTGGTTGCTTAAGCCTGCTTCGGCGCTGCAAAGGGGCAAAGGCAGTTGCTTGCCGTTTGAATTGGCCATTTTTCCGGAGGATCTGGGCAGAGAAGAGCTTTCCACAGTCGAATAGCGAGCCGAAGACAGCAGGGGCCAAGGGGCTTAATGTCCTGCCGAGGTTTGAGCGGAGTGCTAAGGGATCCCGTTGTGGACTGCTAGGTTACGCTTGTCTCAATGCGTCTCGGCTATGGCTGAGGCGCATTCTCTTTGGCGGCTCCAGATACCCCCTTCCGACGGCAACACCTGTTCGGCTCTCAGTGAGCCAGTGACCACAAAGGAGGTGAGCGTATGGGCAAGCAACCTTTAGCGAAAAAAGCGGAGATGGTCGATGAAGTTCGCTCCCTGTTGCAAGCCAGCCAAATGGTGCTGGTAATCGACTACAGGGGGCTGACCGTTTCCGAGATGAACCAACTGCGGGCGGAGCTGCGCAAGGCGGATGCTGTCTGCATGGTTGTTAAAAATACCTTGATGCGGCGGGCTGTCGCCGACCAAAAGGCTTGGGCAGGAATTCTTCCCTTCCTGTCAGGGCCGACGGCCTTTATCATGATCCGGGGCGATATTCCGGCAGCCCTGAAGGCGTATCAAGATTTCGCCAAGCAAACCAAGAAAACCGAGTTCCGCGGCGCCGCTGCCGAGGGGCTATCTCTGACCTTGGATCAGGCCAAGGCCATCGCCGAGCTGCCGCCCAAGGAGGTGCTCATGGCCCAGGTGGCGGGCAGCCTCAAGTCGGTAGCCACTCGACTGGCGGTTGGGCTCAATGCCGTGCCTACGCAGGTGGCCCGCGGTATCCAAGAAATCCCGGCCTCCCTGGCAAGGGCCATCCGGGCTATTGCCGACAAGGAGGCGGCCTGACGGGCTCGGCCTGTCTTGGGTTCATCGACCCGATTCCACCCTATCCACTTCGTTACCCTGAGGAGACAAGACCATGGCTTCGGAGCGTGTTCAAAAGATCCTGGAAGAGTTGAAAGCGTTGAGCTTGTTGGAAGCTTCCGAGTTGGTGAAAGCCATCGAAGAAGCCTTTGGCGTCAGTGCGGCTGCCCCGGCAGGTGGCATGGTCATGGCTGCTCCCGTGGCAGCAGCAGCGGCGCCGGCGCCGGCAGCGGCGCCTGAACCCGTGGAAGAGCAGACGGCCTTTGATGTCATTCTCGAGGCTGTCCCCGCGGATAAGAAGATCGCCGTCCTCAAGGTGGTGCGCGAGTTGACCGGCTTGGGCCTGAAAGATGCCAAAGATCTTGTGGAGGCTGCTCCCAAACCGGTCAAGGAAGGGATCCCCAAAGAGGAAGCCAACGAGATCAAGAAGAAGCTAGAGGAAGCTGGCGCCACGGTCAAGGTCAAGTAGTCCCGTCGGCAGGGGAAAGGGATCCTCATCCAGAGCGCCTCTTGCTTCCAGAAAAGGGGTGCTGCCAGAGCCACAAGTTTAACCAGAACGATGAGGGAGGGGCAAAGCAGCCCCTCCTTTTTCACTGATATGCCGCCGCGCCCTGCCCCTCTCCCTCGGCAAGGCAGGGAAATCGTTTGGCTAGTCTCCCCTGGGAGAAGGGGAGGGTTGGCGAGGCCGGCAAGTGCCCAGGTCTCTCTTGCTGATTGGAGCGCTTCAACTCTGAAAACGCCCTCGTCAGCCGGTCGGAAACCCTTACAATGGGTTACGGACGTTCGCCAGCACCCCCCATGGACTTCGGAGTCGGATTTCTCTCCAACAACGTCATGCTGCCGATCCTGGATTTTTTCTACGGGATCGTGCCCAGCTATGGACTGGCCATCATCTTCCTGACGTTGGTGATCCGCTTTGCCCTCTACCCCCTCAACGTCGGATCCATCCGCAACATGCGGCGCATGAAGGTGATCAACCCCCTGATGCAGCGGCGGATGCGAGAGATCCAGGAAAAGTACCGGGATGACCCGCAAAAGCTGCGCGAGGCCCAGGCCAAACTGTACAGCGAGCTGGGGGTCAACCCGCTGGGGGGTTGTCTGCCGCTCTTGATTCAAATGCCGGTGCTGTTTGCTCTGTTTGCCACGCTGCGGGGATCCCCCTTTGCGGCGGTTACCTACGATGTCAACCTGCAGATCCTGCCAGCAGAGGTGGCGGCAGAGGTGGTGCCCACCCCCTACGTCAGCCCCAGCAAGAACATCTTCGTCACCGACTCGGTACACAAGCCGGTGGTGCTGGTGGCGCCCAAGGGCACCAAGATTGCCGTAGGGGAGCAGGTGCAGTTTAGGCTGCAGGGGCCGGGGGGCAAGCCCTTTGAGCAGTTGGTGGCAGAGGCGGGCGGGGATCCCACCCTGTTGCGGCCCACCTGGAAGATCACCAAAGGAGAAGAGCGGGCCCAGATCCAGCCGGATGGCACCTTGCTGGCCCTGCAGCCGGGGGAAGTGACGGTGGAGGTTGCGATCCCGGGCTTGGCCTCTGACACGGGCTTTCTGTTTATCGACAAGTTAGGCCGCGTCGGCGCCTTTGATCCGGATGGCACCATTCACTGGGACATCATCGGCATGATCGTCCTTTTCGGTGTCTCCATTTACCTGAACCAATCCCTGACCAACGCCGGCCAGGAGGATCCCAGCCAGAGCTCGATGGCCCGCATCACCCCTGTGCTGTTCTCGGCGATGTTCCTGTTCTTCCCCTTGCCGGCTGGGGTCTTGCTCTATATTCTTGTCTCCAACATCTTCCAAACCGTGCAAACCTTCTTGCTCTCGCGGGAGCCGTTGCCTGAGAACTTGCAGCAGTTGGTGGAAGAGGAGCGCCGTCGCGCTGCCCAGGCGAGCACAGGGGAAGCCAAGGAGGTTGACCGACCAGCCAAGCCAAAGGCAGCCGGGGGAGGGCGCGAATCCCTGCCCTTTGAGCCCTAGCAAGTCCTTGCTGCTTGGCTTGGGGCGGGCTTAGGTCGAGTGCTTGATACCTCTTCAGAATTGGAAGCTGCCCAGGATGAGCCGCCCTGAGTCCTCTACGGGATCTGTGAAGAGATCCGCCGCCAAAAAATCGCATCAGAAGTCTGAGGGAACCGCTGCGCCTTCCCAGGGCAAGCTTTCTCCTGCCGAACATCGAGAACGGGCCAGGCAGTGGTTGCAGCAGGTGCTGGCGGCGATGGGAATCCCGGCGGTGGTGCGAGTGGTGGGGGAGATAATCGAAATCGAGGCCGATTCTCTAACGCCGGCTCAGAAGCAAATGTTGCTCTCAAAAGCGCCTGCATCGCCCTTGCCGCCGTCCAAAGAAGCCGGCCCCGAGGAAGAGCGCTCCCCGGTGGTTTTGGATGCGTTGCAGTATTTGGCCAACACCCTTCTCAACCTCAACCAGCCAGAAGACCAACAGCAGCCCTATATCCTGGATCTGGATGGCTATCGTCAGCGCCGTTTGCAGGAGCTCAAAGCCTTGGTTGCTGTCGCGGTGGAAAAGGTGAGAACCAGTGGTCGGGAATACGAGTTTCCCGATCTCTCTGCTGCCGAGCGGCGGCAGATCCACACGCTCCTGAAAGACCCTGCCTACGCCGATCTGGAAACTTTCAGCCGTGGCAAGGAGCCTGACCGTCGCCTGGTGATCCGGCGGGCCTCTTCTCGACCCTGACCTGGAGGCGCTGGCTGTGCGGCTCTCTTGCCGATAGGGGCGATTCCGGGATCCCTGCTACCCAAGACGTATAAAGGGGGATGTCATGCTGAGGCCAATTCGTCTATCCGACCTGCGGCAGATGCCTGGTCAAACCCAAGAGGTTCACTTTAGGCAGTTTTTCCCAGGTTTTGAGAGCTTGACCCCTGTGGAGGGATCCCTGCAGGCCAGCCACCGGGGGCATTTCCTGGAGGTGAGCGCCGAGGCCCGCACCATCGTCACCCTCACCTGTCACCGCTGCCTGCAGCAGTTTAACCACCGGCTGCATCTGCAGGTTGAGGAGATCATCCTGATTCGGGAGCCCAGTCCTGAACCCCCGCCCCTGGAGTTGGAATTGCGGGACGAAGAGGATCTGCTGGAGAGCCTGCCGCCCAACGGCGAGCTGGATATCGAAGACTGGATGTACCAACACCTGCATTTGGAGATGCCCCACCAGTTGCCCTGTCGCCCCGATTGCCCGGGCATTGTGGTGGAAGCGGCTGCGCCGCCGCCGGTGGATCCCCGCTGGTCGGCCCTGGCTGCCCTCCTTAAAGACTCTCCCCATCCCTAGCCACTCTCCGCGAGAGGGCTTCGGGCCATGAGCTGTATCGCTGCTGGCTAGAATGACCCCAAATTGGCAGGTTCTTTGGCGTTTTGCTCGGCCCCACACCGTCTACGGCACCAGTGCCAGTCTACTGGGCCTCTACTTGCTGGCCGGGTTCGTGGCCGCTGAACCAACGGCCCTGCTAGCTGTCCTTCCCCAGTTGGGCGTGGCTTGGGTGGCTTGTCTGGCGGCCAATGTCTACATTGTCGGCCTCAACCAGCTCACGGATATCGAGATCGACCGCATCAACAAACCCCATCTGCCCTTGGCCGCCGGCTCCCTGAGTTGGCGACAGGGGGTGGGGATCGTCGCCGCCTGCGGGGTGGCATCCATCCTATTGGCCCTGACAGGGATCCCGTACCTGTTGTTGACGGTGCTGTTGAGCAACGGGATCGGCACGGCCTACTCCCTGCCCCCCCTGCGGTTGAAGCGGTTTCCGCTGGCGGCCTCGGCTTGTATCTATTGTGTGCGGGGGTTGATCGTCAATCTGGGCCTGTACAGCCATTTTCAGCAGTTGATGCAGGGGGGAGTCGAGCTTTCTGCTCCCATTGTTTTTCTGACAGGGTTTATGTCTATTTTTGGGCTGGTGATCGCCCTTTTCAAGGATATTCCCGACATGGAGGGGGATCGCCGGTTTGCCATTGCCACCTTTTCGTTGCGCTTTGGCCAGGAGCGGATCTCAAAGTTTTGCATCGGCATTTTGGCCGCTTGTTACCTAGCCTTTATCGCTTTGGGAAGCTATTTTCTCCTCATGGGCCGGGGCGCCTGGATGCTGTTAGGACATGGGCTGGGGTTGGGGATCCTTTTGGGCTATGGTGTTCGCCTGGATCTGGGTTGCCGCGACGCGATTGTCACCTATTATCAACTGATCTGGAAGTTGTTTTACCTGGAGTATTTGCTCTATCCTTGGGCCTTCTTCCCTTTTTCCTAACATTTGCCAGGAGCCGCGATCTTGCCCCGGCTCAGGCGGGCAGCCGATCTCCAAAAACCTAGAGATACCGCTTCATCTGGATGCGAAAGCGGCCCTTTTTCGTCTCGGCCACCTCTTCAATTTGCAGCCGACCGCGACCGCGAATGGCAATCCAATCCTGGGGGCCGACGGTGTAGCTGGCTTGGGTAATCGGCTTCCAATTAACCCGCACCTCTCCCCGCTGGATCTCTTCCACCATCTTGCTGCGAGACAGGCCAAATCCTGCCGAGGCCACTGCATCCAGGCGCAAAGAGGCTTCCACGCTGGTGATGGACTTCACCCGCGGCGGTTGAACCTTCAACTGGCTGAGAGGGATCCGGCTGACCTTGACGGGCACGCTGCGCACCTGGGTTAGGTTGAGGCTGAGATAGTCCACCAGCTCCGGCACAACGATGGCCTGGGCCCCGAATTCGCCCACCACGAGGATGTCTCCCACCTTCTCGCGGGCAATTCCCGTCGCCAAAAGGGCTCCCAAAAAGTCGCGGTGGGTGGCCGGGTCGAAAAGAAAGTTTCCTTGGATTTGAACGGCGGCCAAGGGGATCCCTTCTGCGCCTTCCACCTCCAGGCTGACCTCAGGGCGGGCCAGGGCTAGGCGTTGCCGCTCTGCCTGGGCATAGCCTCCCCAGGCCATCACCTGCAGTTCGGCCAAGTTGTGCAACCGGCTTTGTACCTCGGCTACTTCTGCCGGGGAGAGAAAGTCACTCCAGACCACTTGCCAGGTTTTGAGGGCTTGCTCCCCCAGATCCAGAATGCGCGCCAAGGTTTCTCGATACTCCGCTCCTTTCAGTAGTTCGGTTCTGGGCAGCATGTTGGGGCGCTTCAATCTTTGCGGTTCTGTTCTGTTTGTCCCATGCTAAGCTAGATCCCCAGGATCCTGGCGGGCGTAGCCAAGCGGTTAAGGCAGAGGATTGTGGTTCCTCCATTCGTGGGTTCGAGTCCCATCGTCCGCCCTGCCGCAATAACCTGGGCCCTGCCAATTTAGAGAAAACCTCAAAACCTTGCAAAACTGCTGGCAACCAAGCTGAGGAAGGGTTCCCGAGGGCCGCACCTGGCAACGGAATCACCCGCAGCTCAGGATTAGGGTTCCCACGGCGTCGATATTGCCCGTCCAACCGGCTTCGATCACCACGGTAGCCTCCGGCATCTCCACAATCGCTGGCCCGCCCAGTTGAAACCCCACCCCCATGCGCCGCCGATCGTAGACTGGGACCGGTCGCATCCGGCCGCCCGTCCAGGCCTGGCGCTCCCCCTTGAAGGGATCCCCTGGCAGGGGGGGCGGCGCCTTTAAAGGCACAGGGGGCAAAGCTTGTACCGCCCGCAGACGCAGCTGGATCACCTCCACCTCTTGGTCGGGATCCTGCCAGCCGTAGCGCTGGCGGTGGGCCTGGTGAAACCGCTGCTCCAAGAGAGAAACCGGATCCGACAACTGGGCCGGGATCTCCAGCTCAAAAGACTGGCCGCGGTAGCGCAGGTCGAGGCTGAAGGAGAGCCCCGGCTCCTGCAGGTCGGCTTGCGCCTGGCGGATGAGGGGCGCCGCCCACTGGGCCAAAAGGGATCCTCCCCCTTCCCCCTCCAACTGTTGCAGCGGCTGCAGGATGGCCCGCCGGTAGTCCCGCCGCAGATCGGCCAAAGCCATACCCAGAGCCGAGAGGACACCGGCAAAGGCTGGGACGAGGACGCGGCGGATCCCCAGCTCTTCCGCCAGGGCACAGGCGTGCATGGGCCCGGCTCCGCCAAAGGCCAACAGGGCAAAATCGGCAGGATCCAAGCCCCGCTCCACGCTGATGACCCGCAAAGCCCGCGCCATGGCCACATTGGCCAGGGTGCGAATGCCAACAGCCGTCTCCTCCAAAGTCAAACCCAAGGGCTCCGCCAGCGTTCCGATGGCCTGGCCGGCCAAGTCCCGCCGTAGGCAAACGGCATCCCCCAGCCAGCCCCCATCCGGCAGGTAGCCCAGCCAGAGGTTGGCATCGGTTACCGTGGGAGCCGTTCCCCCCCGACCGTAGCAGGCCGGCCCAGGGTTGGAGCCGGCACTTTCCGGCCCCACCTGCAGCCCCCCGCCCGGCAACAGCGAGGCCAGGGATCCGCCCCCGGCGCTGACGGTATGGATGTCGATCTGGGGCTGTTGCACCGGCAGGCCGCACACCACCGCTGACGGGGTAACCTGAGGGAGGCCGTCTTGAATGAGGGCCACATCGGTACTGGTTCCCCCCATATCGAAGCTGAGCAGATGGGAATAGCCGCTCAGCCAGCCCAGGTAGGCCGCCCCGTAAACGCCGCCCGCTGGCCCCGAAAGCAGCGCCACCGAGGCATGAGCCGCTGCCTGGGCAATGGAAGTGACGCCGCCGGAGGATTGCATGATCAGGGGTTCGGGGATCCCTCGCTGCCGGCAGCCCTGCGCCAAGCGGTGCAGGTAGCCCGCCAGCACCGGGCTGAGGTAGGCATCAATGGCCGTGGTGCTAAAGCGCTCGTATTCCCGAAACTCCGGCGCCACTTCGCAGGAGAGGGAAACATGCAAGTCGGGGAAAGCCTCTCTCAGGGCCGCCCCCAGGCGCTGCTCGTGCTCCGGGTAGAGGAAAGAAAACAAGAATCCCACCCCCACGGCACGGATCCCATCCCGCTCTACCCGCTCGCCCACTTCCCGGAGGACGCGCTGGATTTCCTCTTCCGTCAGCGGCTCGACCACGCCGCCGGCGCTGCAGCGCTCCTTCACCTCCAGGCAGTGGTGGCGGGGCACCACCGGCTCTGGCTTGGGCTGGGTGAGGTCGTAAAGGGAAGGGCGGTTTTGGCGACCAATGGCCAGCACATCCCGGAAGCCCGCCGTGGTCAGAAACAGGGTGGGGGATCCCTTGCGCTCCAAGAGGGCGTTGGTGGCCACCGTCATGCCGTGGCAGAACACGTCCACCTCAACTGGGCCCAGCTTGTCCAGGGCGCCAAAGACCCCCGCTTCTGGGCTGGGGGTGGAGAGCACCTTGGCTGTCCGGATCTGGCCTTCCTGGAGGAGCACCAGATCCGTGAAGGTGCCTCCCACGTCGATCCCCAGGCGGACCAGGCCCCCCTGCCTCCCATCCTGTTGCTTGCCTTGCGCGCTACTGGCATTGGCCATGGCTCGATAAGACCCTTGGGCAGGCCTCAACCCCTCGCTAGAGACGAGGCCGGGGCACCTCTTCCGACTTGCTTTCCAGGGGTTGCTCCTGCTGCAAAAGCTGGCGAAAGGCCGGCTCGTCCAGCCGGTAGTCCCGCTGCTCGATCAGATCCCGCTCCGTAGAGTAGATGGTGTCCGACTCCCGCACCACTTCTTGGCGGCGGAAGCGGCGGGCAAAGTCGAGCTTGCGCAGCAGCGCCTCGGAGGGACGCTTCAGCCGCTCTTGCCAGAACCGCCGGATGCGATTGCGGCGCTCCACCCCCTGGTTGCGGAACTGCAACGTCAGCCACCGCACTGCAGGCACTGCCAAAAACAGCGTGCCGTAGAGAAAGAGGAATCCAATCAGCGGGTAGATAAACGCCAAAAAGGCGTTGCTGCCAGCGGCGGCTGCCACCTCCTCCCGCGCCCCGTAGAGAATGGCCGCCAAGAGGAAATTGAGCACACCCAAGCCAGCAGCTAGGGTCAGTTGCTCAGGGGTGGCGCGGCTAAACACCCAGGGTTTTTCTTGCAACACCTCCGGGATCTTCTTGGAGCGGCGCTCTGAGGCGGCCACCTGTAGCTCTGGGAAGCGATAGACGATATCGCCGTCCTCGCTTACCTCCGGCTGGCCGTCGAACTTGAGCAGAATGGGCAGCATATAGTCTTCGTATTCTAGGGCCGGGGATCCCGGCTCCACATCCAGGTAGGGCAGCACCTGCTCGGCGGCGATCACCCCCCCGTTGGCGCGGATCACTTGGCCGATCAAGGCATAGCGCTCCTCTTCCAGGTTGGCGTTGGGATCCCCGTCCCCAAACAGGAAGCTGTACACCGCCTCCAAAAAGTTCATCTCCGATTTTTCCCGGCGGGGCTGCGCCCGACCGGAATAGCCCCCGTAGTAGGGGTAGGGACTCCAGAAGGGGTTGCCCACCCAAAGGTTGGGGAAGTAGAAGAACCCCACCTCGCGCGAGCGACTGCGACTGCCGCTGCCCTCTTCACGACTGCTGGCCATCTGCAGAGCTATCAACGCCAGGGTGATGAGGATAATCGACACCACCAACAGGATGCCGAAGGAGATGCGCAGCCCGTAGAGAAAGCCGCCCCACAGCTTGCGTCGCAAGGCTGCCAGCCGATCCTGCTGCTCCCTGCGCTTGAGAATGTCGCGAAAGTCGGGCGGGAAAACGTAGGCAATCTCCCCCTGCCGCGAAACCTGGAGATGCCCCCCAGCCTTTTGGGCTAACTTCAGCAACTCCTGTTTGGCCTCCTCTAGGGCCAGGCCTGTGCTGGAGGCAATATCTCCCAGAGTGACCCGCAAGCCCAACTGCTCTACTGCATCGATGACCAATGTCTGTGTAGCCACTCTCAACCTCCGCTGGTTACCTACTGTTGCCCGGGATCCAACTGGGACGCTCGCCCAGCATCTGCAGCCAAGGGTTACAGCCATCCCTATTCCCAGTATCTCTCTTCAACTCGGGGGCGACGAGGGCGGCTGTTGCTGCTTTTGGGTCAGGCAGCCTGTCTCTGCGCCGACCCAGGGCTGGGCTAGGGCAGCCAGGCCATCACCGCTAGCAGGGCGAAAAGGATCCCGATCAACACCCACGTCAGCCGTTGGGTATTCAAGGGGGGAGCAGCCTCGCGGCGGATGGGATCGGCGACTTTTGGCAGGGAAGCTGGGCGGCGGGGGCGCTCATAGACCAGACGGCGTTCCCCTGGCTCGGCCTCTTCCAGATGGCTGAGATCTGGGATTTCGAGCAACCACTCTGCTGGTCGCCGCAGACGCGGAGCCTGCCAGATGCCCAACACGTAGCGGGCCTGTTGAGCCACTTCCGGATCCGGGTTGCCCAGCAAGGTTTGCGCCAAGCGGATCGCCTCCTGGGTCTCTCCAAGGGCCTCCTCGGCCAGGGCCTGCCAGAGCCGCAGCTTGCCCGCTTGCGGGTAGCGGCTTTGGGCCTGTTTCACCTGTTCCAGAACCCGACGGTATTGTCCCCGCTCAAAGCTGGCCTCAATCCGGGCCAGATGCTGGGGCAGGCGCAAGTCTTCGGGAGGGATCAACTCCGGATCCACCGATAAACCCCCCTAGGTAAGCTTTTGTTCTACCCCAAACCCCACCAGCAGCAGCTCCTCCAAGGGCTGACCGTGAGGGGGTCGTTGGTAGGTGAGGATCTGGCGCAGGCGCAGGCGTGGGTTAAGCAAGGTGATGGTATCCACAGCAACGACGCGGGTGTAGGTGGTGGTCATCACCAGTTGCAGGGATCCGGGATCGAAGCGGAAGCTGGCCACTATGGGGCGGTCTTCCTCATAGGCCCGATCCCGCAAGTAGTCGCCCTCCAGCCCACGGGGCCCTTCTCGCCGGGGCACGAAGAGCATGTTTAGCTCTTGCCCAGCCTCCTCCCCTTTTTCGGAAACCGTCTCAAACGCCAGGTGGAAGCCCAAAAACCCGTCCACACCGTGGTTGGGGTAGTTGTTGTCGGCCAGGACCTTCTCCTTGAGCTCAGGGGTGAGGGTGCGAATGGTGAAGTCGGTGCGCGAACGCTCCACCTCCCCTCGATCCAAATAGTGGTAGGTGCGCTCGGTGTGCCAGGCGCCAATGCAGCAGTTGAAGAAGTGGTGAAATTTTTGCAGGGCATTCATGCCAGAGGGATCGAGAGCAGGGCCAAGTGGACGGCTAAACCCGATCCTAAAACGAATCGCAGACAAACAGGCACTCCCCTTCTCCCCCTCAGGTGTTAGCTGCCGCTGGGATCCCCTGGGCCACCGACAAAGTCGCCCCCAACACTTCCAAAGCCCGCTGCAACTGCCCATCCTCAGGGCCGCCCAGGCTTTCTGCCGTCAGGGGAACAGGGCCCGCGGCCACCTCCACATCGGGCTGGATCCCTTGGCGATGAATGTCGTGGCCGTTGGGGGTGAGGTATTTGGCAGTGGTCACGGCCAGCCCCGAGCCGTCCGCCAGCTCCAGCAGGGATTGGATCAGCCCCTTGCCGAAGGTGCGCGTTCCCACCAGTTGCGCCCGTCCGCTGTCCTGCAACGCCCCCGCCAAGACTTCGCTGGCGCTGGCACTGCCCTGGTTCACTAAGACGACCAAGGGGGCTGCCGTGAGGACTTCGCCGGTGGCGGGAATGCCGTCCTGAATGCCGTAGCGATCCGTCACTCGCACGATGTCGCCTTTGGGGATCCAAAAGCGAGCAATCTCAATGGCCGCCTGCAGTAACCCTCCGGGGTTGTTGCGCAGATCGAGGATGTAGCCCCGCACTCCTCGCGCTTCTGCGGCCTGGATGGCCTGACGCACTTGAGCGGCGGCATTGCCGTTAAACTGGCTGAGGCGGATGTAGGCTACCTCCCCCTGGGGCAGCTTGAAAAAACCGGTGCGCACCGGGTTGATCAGGATGGACTGCCGCACCAGCTCCACCTCCCAGATGCGCTCCTGCCGCCTTAGCCGTAGGCTAACGGTTGTGCCGCTGGGGCCGCGCATGCGTTCTGCCACCTCATCCAAGCTCAGCCCTGCCACTGGCACCTGATCCACCGCCAGGATCTCATCTTGAGGTTGGATCCCGGCCCGCTCGGCAGGAGTCCCCTCCATTGGGGCGATGACCCGTACTGCCCCCTGCCCGTCGATGGCAATCTGGAGGCCGACGCCGCTCAACTCGCCAGCAGTGGAAGTCTGCAGGCTGAGGTAGTGCTCCCTGTCCAAAAAGCGGGTGTAGGGATCCCCCAGAGTTGCCAGCATCTCCTCGATGGCCCGGTAGGTCTCTTGCCGATCCTTCAGGGGCCGAGAGAGAAAGCGCTGGCGCACCTGCCACCAGTTCTGTCCGTTGAAACCCGGATCCACGTAGGCCCGATCCACATAGGCCCACGCCTGCGCCAGCAGTTGCTGCTCTTCCCCCCAGCGGCTGGCCTGCACCTGACAGGCGCCAATGCCCAAACTCGCCCAGAGCAGGCACCCTAGCAACAAAACTCGGACAGCCTGGCGTAACCCCCATCCGATCCCCAACCCTCTGCAACTGCTTTCCCCAGATCTCGGCTTCTGCGCAATCATCGGATCCCAAACTGAAGAAGAAGCTAAGAAATACTAAGAAACGTGAACAAGATGAGACATCAGCAGGCGTTTGGGCTGTTGGTGTAGGGATCCCTGTCTCAAAGCTGAGCCCGACTTCATGATCGTGTTAACGAATTGTGTTACAGTGCTATAGGGAGTGGGCCCGCCCCGCCCTGGATATCCAACTCTAAAAATTGCAGGCATCATGAGCAAAGTTTACGACTGGCTAGACGAGCGGCTGGAGATCACGCCTTTCGTCGATGACGCAACCGGAAAATTCATTCCGCCCCACGTTAATATCTTCTACTGCCTCGGCGGCATCACGCTGGTGTGCTTCCTCATTCAGTTTGCCACCGGCTTTGCCATGACTTTTTACTACCGTCCAACGGTGGCCGAGGCTTTTGAATCGGTCAACTACATCATGACCCAGGTCAACTTCGGCTGGCTGCTGCGCTCCATCCACCGCTGGAGTGCTTCCATGATGGTGTTGATGATGATTCTACACACCTTCCGGGTTTACCTGACGGGGGGGTTCAAGAAGCCGCGCGAGCTGACCTGGGTAACCGGCGTGATCTTGGCGGTACTGACGGTTTCCTTTGGGGTTACCGGTTACTCCCTGCCTTGGGATCAGGTGGGCTATTGGGCAGTCAAGATCGTCTCCGGGGTGCCCAGTGCCATTCCGGTGGTGGGGGATGCCCTGGTCCAGCTTATCCGCGGCGGCGAGGCAGTTGGCCAAGCCACCCTCACCCGTTTCTACAGCCTGCACACCTTTGTGTTGCCTTGGCTGACGGCGGTCTTCATGACGATGCACTTTCTGATGATCCGCCGCCAGGGCATCTCCGGGCCTTTGTGATCCCAAACCGGTTCTTGTGAGCCGGGCACCCTGGATGCATCTTTTCAGAACTTTTGCCCTAGACAAGGAGAATGGCTATGCCGGTCTCAAAGCAAGTGATAGCAACCGAGGCGATTACCCGCAAAGTTGACCTAGACAATCCCAAAGTTTTGGCCAAGCTGAAGAAGAACATGGGCCACATGACCTACGGGGAGCCCGCTTGGCCCAACGATTTGCTCTTTATGTTCCCGGTGGTGATCCTGGGCACTATTGGGGTGATTGTCGGCCTAGCGGTCATGGATCCGGCGGGTGTCGGCGAGCCGGCGGATCCCTTTGCCACGCCGCTGGAAATTCTGCCGGAGTGGTATCTCTACCCCGCGTTTCACATTTTGCGCATTGCTCCCAACAAGCTCTTGGGCATTGCCCTGATGTCGGCCATTCCGGTCGGCCTTCTGTTTGTGCCTTTCATCGAAAACGTCAACAAGTTTCAGAATCCGCTGCGCCGCCCCGTGGCGACGACGGTGTTTTTGATCGGCACCTTGGTCACCCTCTATTTGGGCATTGGCGCCACCTTGCCTCTGGATAAGTGGGTCACCCTGGGCCTGTTCTAGAGGGCAGAATATCGGCTTGATAACTCTGAGTGCAGCAGGCCGGTGGCCGGGCTGCACTTTTTTTGGACGTGGGGGACTTTTCGGCAAACCTGGGGGCCAAGGGATGGTAATATCGCTACGCATTCTTTTGCTGTGACCGCCCATGAGCGTTCCTTCCTCTGCTGTCCGAACCTATCGGATTACAGCCCTGGCCGGAGATGGGATCGGTCCTGAAATCATGCAGGTGGGGCGGGCGGTTTTGGATGCGGTTGCCGCTCAGGTGGGGTTTTCCCTCCAGTGGCAGGAGGGCTTGATTGGCGGGGCCGCCTACGAAGCCACGGGGGATCCCTTGCCGCCAGAGACCTTGAAAATGGCCCAGGAGAGCGATGCTGTTTACTTGGCGGCAGTTGGCGACTTTAAGTACGACACCCTGCCGCGGGAGAAGCGCCCTGAGCGGGCTTTGTTGGGCTTGCGGGCGGGCCTGGGGCTGTTTGCCAACTTGCGCCCGGTGAAGATCTTTCCGCAACTGGTGCAGGCCTCTTCCCTCAAGCCGGAGGTGGTTGCCGGGATCGACCTGGTGGTGGTGCGGGAGCTCACCGGCGGCATCTACTTCGGCCAACCCAAAGGGATCTTCACAGATGCCAAGGGATCCCGGCGGGGTGTGAACACCATGGCCTACAGCGAGGCGGAGGTGGATCGCATTGCCCGTGTGGCTTTTGAACTGGCCCGCAAACGCCGGCGCAAGCTCTGCTCGGTGGATAAAGCCAATGTCCTGGAAGTGTCACAACTGTGGCGGGAGCGGGTTACCGCCATTGCGGCTGAGTACCCCGACGTGGAGCTGTCCCACCTGTACGTCGATAATGCTGCCATGCAGTTGGTGCGCTGGCCCAAGCAGTTTGACGTCATTCTCACGGAGAACCTCTTCGGGGATATCCTCTCCGACGAGGCGGCGATGCTGACCGGGTCCATCGGCATGTTGCCCTCTGCCTCTTTGGGATCCTCTGGCCCTGGGGTGTACGAACCCGTACACGGGTCAGCCCCGGATATTGCCGGACAAGACAAGGCCAACCCCATTGCCCAGGTGCTCTCCGGGGCAATGCTGCTGCGCTACTCCTTGGATCAGCCCCAGGCTGCCGACCGCATCGAACAGGCCGTCGAGGCGGTTTTGGCCCAGGGCTACCGCACTGCCGACATCTACTCTGAGGGGATGACCCTCGTCGGCTGTCGGGAAATGGGGGAAAAGATCTTGGCTGCTCTGGCCCAGCAGCAAGCCTCCCCCCAAGGATCGCTCTCAGCCCCTGGTGGTTGAGGGGAGGTTCCCTCGTCGCTGCCCTGCCCTGGTGGCACGGCTACTCCTCTCCCAGAGGGAGGGATTGTCCCGACTGGTAAATTCCTGGAAACGGCCCTAGGGGCAGCTTCTCCCCCTAGGCAAAGCGATGGCCAAGCTGCATTGGGTCGTGGACGGTGATCTTTTTCTTGTGGATGGAAATGTAGTTCTTCTTGCGCAGCTCCCCCAACAGACGAGTGATGGTGACGCGAGTGGAGCCGATCGCTTCCGCAATGGCCTGGTGGGATAGCTTGAGATCGATGGTGACTCCATTGGGGCCGGGCACCCCGAAGTCGCGGCAGAGGATCAGTAGAAAGCTGACCAGACGGGATCCCATGTCGCGGTGGGCCAGCGTCTCGATCATCATCTCCGTCTGCAAGATGCGGGAAGACAGGCTCTTGAGGAGCAACATGGAGAGCTCAGCGTTCTCCCGCAAGGATTTTTCCACCTGTTCGATGGGCAGAGAGAGCAGCTCGACGCGGGTAAAGGCCACCGCGTGATAGAAGCGGTCGGAGCGCTGCCCCGTGATGAAGGAGAGCACCCCAAAGATGCTGTTTTCCCGCAGGAGAGCGACGGTAATTTCTTCCCCCATTTCGTAGACCCGCGAGAGCTTGACAGCTCCTTTCACCAAAAAGTAAACCCGCTCCGCCGGATCCCCAGGAAAGAAGATGGTCTTACCGCGCTCAAACGTTTCGATAACCGGAGGATGGTGAGGCCCTCCCAACTGTTTGAAGGCTGCAACCAGAGATTTTTCTGCAATGGCCACTGCCATATTCTTCAACCTTTTAAGGTCAGTTTATCCCTTAGAATCAACCCAACAAGATCAGCCAGGAGTGCCGGGGTTGAGCTGCCCGCTATTGACCCAAGCCACCCTTGACTCAAAAATGACCTCGGCGGCAAGATTATCCTAAGCTAAAAGACTCTGCTTGGATATCTTTGTAGCAGGAGCTACATCTTTGAAGTCTTGTCTCCTGTCCAAGATATGCCTCTAGCGCACTGTTTTGGGACGGTGCAGGCGGGAGGTGCGAGGAAAGTTATATGGGGATCGCGCAGGGTGGGGTTGCCGCCCCTTCTCAGCTAAGCCGTCAGCATTTCACGGTGCGGATGCCGGAGCCGGCCAATCACCTTTTGGAGGTGGAACTACAGATCCAAGAGGTGGATCCAGAAGTACCTCTGCAACTGCGGCTGCCGGTGTGGACGCCGGGATCCTACCTGGTGCGGGAATATGCCCGCCATGTGCAAGAGTTTCAGGCAGCAACGGAGCAAGGGATCCCTTTGGCCTGGCGGAAGGTAGATAAGCACACTTGGGAGATCGAGCCGCCCCGCTGTTCGGCTGTCGCGATCCGCTATCGGGTCTACGCCTACGAGCTGACGGTGCGCACCAACCATTTGGATCTCACCCACGCCTACTTCAACGGGGCGGCGCTCTTTCTCTACGTGCCCGGTCGCGAGCGGGAGCCCTACACCTTGACGATAATCCCTCCCAAACCCGACTGGCACGTCGCCATCAGTTTGCGACCTTTGAGGTCTTCTTCTGAGGATGCTGCTTCCGGCCAGTCTTTTGTGGCGGCAGACTACGACGAGCTGGTGGATAGCCCGGTGGAGGTGGGCCTGCACCAGTTGCGGTCGTTTGCGGTGGAAGGGATCCCTCACTACTTCGTGGTCTGGGGAGCGGGCACCCTAAATTTGGAGCAAGCGGTGGCCGATGCCGAGAAAATTGTCCGGGCCACGGCGGCGTTTTTTGGCGAGCTGCCCTACGACCGCTACTGGTTTATTGTGCATTTGTCAGCCGGGGGATTTGGCGGCCTGGAGCACAAGTACAGTGCCACCCTCAATTATTCTGGACTGGAGCTGCATCAGCCTCAGTCCTACCGTCGCTTTTTGGCGCTGCTGGCCCATGAGCTTTTCCATGCTTGGAACGTCAAGCGGCTGCGCCCTCTAGCTTTGGAGAAAATTGACTACAACCAAGAAAACTATGTGGACTGCCTCTGGTTCTGCGAAGGGGCAACCAGCTACTACGAAAATGTTATCTTGCTGCGAGCAGGGATCCTCAGTGCCAAAGAGTTTCTGCAGATCCTATCTGAGCAAATTAGCCGGCTACAGCGCACGCCAGGTCGAGCTGTACAGTCACTGCAGGAGGCCAGTTTCGACGCCTGGATCAAGCTCTACCGTCCCCACGAAAATAGCCTCAACAGCCAGGTTTCCTATTACCTAAAGGGCGCTTTGGTCTGCTGGCTGCTAGATCTGCACATTCGCCACCTCTCAGGGGGGCAGGGATCCCTGGACACGGCCCTGCGGGATCTGTGGCAGCGCTTTGGTCGGACAGAGAAAGGCTACAGCAACCAAGACTTGCAAGAGGCGTTTGAGCGGGCAGCCGGCGCCGATCTCAGCCCCTTTTTCGCCGCCTATGTGGACGGCACGGAAGAGCTAGACTACAACGCCTACCTCCACCCCTTTGGCCTCACCCTCAAGGTTCACTTCAGCCGACCCAACCCTCCCCCCTACCTGGGCCTCAACTTCAACGGCGAAGGCAATCGCATCAGCGCCGTCGAGATGGGATCCCCCGCTCAAAAAGCCGGCATCTGGGCTGGCGATGAGTTGGTGGCCTTGGATGGCTTCCGGGTAAGCGCTGCCAACTTGCCAGAACGCTTGGCGGCCTACCAGCCCCACCAGGCCATCTGCCTGAGCGTCTTTCAGGGCGATCAGTTGAAGCACTTCTGGATCCCCTTAGATCCACCTCGCCCGGATGTGTACACCCTCGAAGCCCTGCCTGAGCTCACTCCCGCCCAGAAAGCGCTCCAGCAGGGCTGGCTGGGATCCCTTCTGGCTCAAGAGTAAGCAGGAGGTAGCAATGCTTTAAAATCTTCCTAGCTGTTCACAACTCCTGAGTTAGGTTAAAGAAAATAGGATCAAGGGAAGATGACTCTGCTTTTAGGTCTTCTAATTGGATTGGCTATTGGTTTCTGCCTGGGCGTTTATACCTGTAGGCTCACTCAAAGAGCTGATAGTCAGTTACTGGATGAGATTCTAAGAAAGTTACAAGCTGATCTTGAGGGCTTCAAACTTCATATCTCAGAAAGTCTGTCCGAAAGTTACCAAAACTTCCTTCAGCATTTAGCTGAGTACAGAAGTCAGCTAGTTAAGAACATAAGTAACCAGCAGAATATCCTGAGCAGGCTATTAGAAAGTACAGAAAAAATTTCCCAGAATCTAAGCTCAAGTTCTAGCCTTCAAAAGACGAAGGAAACTAACGAGCGAACTGCTGGCGCGCGACTCAAGAGTTTGCCGCCAGGGACGATTAGCCTTGAACAGGTGAAAATAGGGGTATTTCTGTGGTCTAGGGACATAAGGATGAAGAACCTGATCCCATCTAGTAAAAAAGCCGATGCAGAAGGAGAACTCGATAACAAGCTGAACTGGATATCAAACCTTATGGGTCAGAGGTACTCGCTGATCGAGAAGCTTTACAAAGAAATTAAATCTGGCATTGGAGAAGAAAAGGCCTTAACTCTTTGCTTAAAAGGCAACTCCCCGGAAGTGATAAGTTATAGCTGCCAACTTGCTTCCACTCTACATAAGGTTAATTTCTTAGAGGAATATAACTACTCAAAATCCTCCAAAAACCTGAGGGTAAAGCTAAGCAAGTCTACAGAGGCAATCAAGTTCCTATCTGGAGATTGGCTGGAGAGATATGTCAAACAGCAACTGATCAAGTTTGCTAGAGAGCAGGGACAGAAGATCGATTTTTCCTACATCGCAAATGAGGAAGTTACTTTGCCCGACGGTAGCGACTTTGAGATCGATCTCTTCTTCCACATTAACAACCGATTCTACTGGATAGAGTCGAAGACCGGCAGCTATAGAGACTGTATAGAGAAGTACTCTTGGCTCGCCTCCGAAATGGGTCTCGGCCCAGATCAAGTCTTTCTGGTCTTGGCAGATGTTGATCAAGAGACGAGAAGTAGGATCTACTCCTCCTATAATCTTTCAGCTATTAGTGTCGAGGAGGTTGAGTCTCTGCTGTACAGAATTGTGAGGAGGTAGGCCCAGTCTAAGCTACCACCTTGACAGCCTGCTCCATACACCACCAGGGATCCTCGGCAAAAGCTGGCATGGGCGTGCTGCCCGCCTTGCCCAGAATGGCCAGCCTGACTTCTCTATCCAGACGGGATCCGGAGCCATAGGGATCGTCAGAGGGGGGCTCCAGCCTTTGTCCTAGAGGGGGCATTGCCATAATGCCCGGCTGCATGCCGGTACTGGTGACCCAGATTTTGAAGCGATCCACCGCCGTTTCTGTGTCTTCGGGCAGTTGCATCTGGAGCAGATAGCGAGGGCCAGAGCCAACTAATACGCTTTCGCTGGGGCGCAGGCGGGCAGGAGAGTCCGGCTGGTAGGGATAGACTAAACCGACGCTGCACTGCCGTTCGTCAAAGACTGTTACATAGACGTGCACCGGCGTAAGGGCCCTGTTGCGCAGGGCGATGGCGAGGTTGCGGCCTGCTTGAATTTGCACCTGGCCTTGGGGATCCCGCGGCAAAGGGCTAACTTCAGCAGGGCTAGAGCCACTGGCCGGCGTTTCCAGTTGCAGAAACTCTACTTCCAGAACACTGCTCAGAGCATCGCTGGCAGGTTGCAGGTTGAGGAGGTTGTCGAAGGCGGCCACATGTTCCAGCAGCCGCACCAGCTTGCGGGGCAGAGCCTGTGGCTTTTTTACCGGGATCCGAAAGGCTGCCAGCGCCACCTCTTCCTCCCGTCGGTAGAAGTGGTAGATGGCATCTGGCAGCATCTCTACCCGCAAGTCCGCTGCTTCTGGGTCGGTGTAGGCTAGAAGCGGCGAGGCCGGCAGAGCCGCCAGCAACTCGGCAACAGGCATTTGCGCTTGGCTGGGATCCGCACAGGTGAAGGCCACCCGCAACGGCTGAAACCGGACGGCAGACATGGGCGATCCTCAGAAAAAATCTCGTGATCCAGATCTACCGGATCCGCAGACCCAGCTCCAGCTTTGCCCTGTGCTGTAACGGCAAAGCATGGCAACGCATCCTGAACCAATCGGGCGTTCGCTTCAGCAGCGCGGAGCGCCTACGCTTGGGGAGAGATGCCTCACTGCCGGCATGGTGAATTAGGGACTAGCCACTGGCTAGCTAAGTGCGCTCGTAGAACCCAAAACTAGGAATCCCTACCCTTTAAGGCAGGGGGCAGGTCAACCAATTCTGAAGGGGTACCCATTACCTCGAGGGAAGTGCTTGCTTTCTGCCAAAGCAACCCGCTATGCTACCGCCCAGATTGAGGCATCCTTCTGTGGCAAGTCAGCAGCTTCGAGTCTATGTCCCCTCTCACCCGCTCATTAAGCACTGGTTAGCTGTGGCTCGCGACGTGGAAACCCCCACGCCCTTGTTTCGCAGTGCTCTATCGGAGCTGGGCCGCTGGCTGACCTATGAGGCGATGCGGGATTGGATCCCAACTCAGGCGGTGCAGGTGCAAACTCCTCTGGAACCTGCTGCAGCAGAAGTTATCGCCCCCAACACGCCGCTGGCCATCGTGCCTATTTTGCGGGCTGGGCTGGCCCTGCTGGAAGGCTGTCAGTCCCTCTTGCCCCAGGCACGGATTTTTCATGTGGGCCTGGTGCGGGACGAAAAGACGCTGCAGGTGAGTTGTTACCTCAATCGCCTGCCGGAGCGGATCCCGGAGCAGATGCGCATTCTCATCCCTGAGCCGATGTTGGCTACTGGCGGCACCTTGCTCTGGATCTTGGACGAGCTGAAAAAACGGGGAGCGGATCCCAGCTTAGTGAGAATTGTGAGCGTCTTGGCTGCTCCGCCGGGGCTGCAGCGGCTGGGATCCCATTACCCGATGGTGCAAATTTTCTGCGCCATGATCGACGAGCGGCTAAATGACCGGGGGTTTATCCTGCCCGGGCTGGGGGATGCTGGGGATCGCGCTTTCGGCACCTGATCCCTCAAAGGAATCGCGAGTCAAGAGGCTTGCTCTGCCGCTAGTATCGGCTGGGCACGGCAGCAGAGTGTAACATTTGGCATCAATTGCCCCAATGCCGCTCTGGGTGCTTCACTCCTCCAGAAGGTGGCCAAGAAGGGCACGTTGAATTAAACCTCTTCACTTCTGTCAAGGCTGTTGGATGATGGGAATGCTGGCCGCTTGAGCCCCAAGCCCGCCTCAGGGATCCGGCTTGCGCTCCTCGGGCTAGAGGCCGTTTGATCTGGCTAATTGACTGCTGCCAGCGCCTTTTCCTTTCCTGGGCTTATGCGACTTGTCCTCAGCAGTTTGGATGGCAGCCTCTTAGATCCCCAGTCCAACAGCTATGGCGCTGCCCGACAAGCTTTGGCGGCTTTGGAGCGCCGCTCCATTCCCTTAGTGCTCTACAGCCTGCGTACCCGCACCCAACTGGAACATCTGTGTCGACAACTGCGCCTGGAGCATCCCTTCATCTGCGAGGACGGCTCCGCTATTTACGTTCCCGAACATTACTTTCCCGCAGGCATTTTGGACGAGCGCTGGCAACACCGCCCTCCCTACTACGTGTGTGCCCTGGGATTGCCCTACCCCTGCTTGCGCCACATTTTGCAACAGGTGCGCCAAGATTACCACTTGGATCTCATCGGGTTCGGGGATTGGACAGCCTCGGAGCTAGCTGCCGCCACTGGGATCCCTTTGGAGGAAGCAGAACGGGTGCAAAAGCGGGAATATAGCGAGATTTTCAGCTATTCCGGGGATCCAGCAAGGCTGCGAGAAGCCCTTGCCCAACAAGAGGCCACCCTCACCCAGCACTTGTTACGGCTGCACCAGCTCCACTTCTCCGACCCCTCGCGGTGGTATTTGACCGGCTGGAGGCGGACAACCTTAACCTCAGAGCCCAGTTCCCTACCGGGAGAACAGGCGGTGCGGCTGCTCCTGGATTGCTACCAGCGGCATTTGGGCCCTGTCAGGGCCTTGGGCATCGGCTGCTCCCCCCCAGATTTGGCTTTTTTGCGGTGGGTGGAGCGGAAAGTAGTGCTTCCCAGCCCAATTGCGGATAGCCTCTGGAAGGAGGCCGTTCGCCTCGGCGGGCCAGAGGTTCAGACCCAGTGGCAACTGGCCCGGCTCCCCGGTCCTGAGGGGTGGAACGAAGTGGTGTTGAGGTGGCTGGAGGAAACCGATCATGGGGATGAATAAGCAACAAACCGGTGGACGGACTGCTCCCTTGGGCCTGCGTGTGGTGGGATGCCTGCTGAGTTTGGCGCTAGGACTGCCTGCCTCTGCCCAGCCGCCTATGAATCTGCTCACCGGGGAGCCGACAGTGGCCCAACTCAAGGAAGATGCAGCCCGCTACCTGCAGATGGGCTTTCACACCCTAGCCATCAACGCCTACCGGGCCGCCCTTGAGCTGGAAGACAAAACCAAAGTTCTCCCCAGCGAGCGGGATCCCGACGTGCCTTTTAACCTTGGCCTGATCTACGCCCGCCAGGGCAACCTCCCAGAGGCGCGAGCTGCCTTCCAACGTGCCGTAGAAGTGGATCCCACTAGCTTTAAGGCACGCTACCAATTGGCTCTGGTGGATCTTAAGTTAGGGAACCTGGTAGCGGCCAAGGAGCAGCTTACCCTCTTGGCCCATGCTGCCCGCAGCAATCCCGAAACCTACAGCCACATCCAGTCCCTGCTGGCCCCCCTGGAGTCGGTGCCCTTGCCCAACCAGCAGGCCAGCAACCCGCCTCGCCCTCCAGCCGCTGAGCCAGAAGCAGCCAAGCCTGCGCTCGAGCCCGAAAGGGACAAGACAACCACTCCACGGGCAGCCGCCTCGAAAAAGCAGCCAGAAGAGGAGAAGCCTCTCTCGGCCTTGCAACGGCTACGTCGGCGGGAGTTGGACTAGTCCAAACCGGGCCCAGACAGCTACAGCTTAGGAAGGAGAGCTAACCCCCCCCGAGAGCTACTGGGAGTGGAGCTTTCCCCAGCGCGCTTGACACTTAGGGCATAAAAAAAGGCTGGTATTAAACAGCACTTTTCAAGCTTGCAGGAGCAGCAGTAGAATCCTGCTAGCAAGGCAGCAGAGGCGGGATCCCTTCATGAAAGATTTCTATAGCGAGCTGGAGGTAAAGCCCGACGCGACCTCTGAAGAAATCAAAGAGAGCTACAGGCGGCTTGCCAAAGAGTATCATCCCGATCGGCTTCCTCCCGGCACACCGGAAAAGGCCCGACGGTACATCGAAGAAAAATTTAAGTCCCTTCAAGAAGCCTATTCAGTGCTGAGTGATCCCGTAAAGCGGAAAGCCTACGATTCCCAGAGGCTTTCCCAAACGAAAGGAAACGAACGTGATCTAGGTCTAAAAGCCAAACCAAGCTACAGCACACAAGACGGCAGCACTTGGCCGTTTGACCCTGACAAGATACAGAAAGCTGCCGAGGAGATAGAGCTGCGGAGGCGAAGGATTGAAACCAACTATAACCAGAAAATAGAGCAAGTGAAGTCAGAGGTAAAGAGAAACCTTATTTTAATCGGCATTAAGGAAGAGGATGCCAGAGTTGACTATACCTTCCTTACTAGAGACGAAAACATACAGAGCTGCTTTGTCTTTTTGTTTTTGGGCTTGTTGGCTTTCTTAGGAGGCTGGGGATGGATTGGTGCTATACTCGTACTCATTGCTTTGGTATCCGCTTGGTCGGCATTTTTTGAATCTGGGTATAGTAAAGAGCAAGTGGAAAAAGCCAAAAGTCTCCAAGAAAGGGCAAAGTCAGAAATAGAACTGCGCGAGAAAGAAAAAAGCTCAGAGCTCTCTCAACTGACGCTTTACTGCAGGAGCAGGATCGACTACTTTAAGAGTCTCCCCCTTGAGTCTTTATCCCCTGAGTTTATAAGCGGGCTTAGCGGAGAGGATCAACTCTTCCTGTTGACAGCGATAAAGGAAAGAGCCGACGCTGAAAAGCTAAAGGAGGATCTGAAACTAGCAGCTGGGATCGCTGTCGGTATTGGCATATTAGCCGTCTTGTTTGGTTTGGGCGGCGGATTCTACCCCCATTGATCCTGCTTCCTAAGCCGGCAGGAGCAGTAAAACTTTGGGGCCTGGATCCTCAGACGAGTTTTTTGGCGGCAAAACCAGACTTTGCCACTCTTGGTAGCTGAGGCCAAGCCGAGTCATTTCAGTGATTTCGTATCTGTAGCCTTCCAGTCTCCTGTCCAATTCGATCATGGACTGGGCAGCCGCTATAACCTGATTTGCTCGACTGATGATAGCTTCTCTCCGAGGAGGATCCCAAACTATGCCATCCAAGACTGTCCACCAGCTTGGATCAATCAAACGTGGGGCAATGAGGGCAAGGATAGCATTCTTAGATCTTGTCGGCATACTATCAAAATAGGATTCAATGCTTTGTGCGCTGAAAATATCTGGTCGTATATATTTGTCAAACAGCTTATCCACATCCGATTCACTCTTTACATACTTGAGAATCTCCACGACGCTTGATAGGCTAACTCCTTCTTGGTAAGCCTTGTGAAGATATACTGAAGGTTTCGTGGTCAACAAAAGCTCGACATACTTTCTAATACGAGGTCTTAGAATCTCCTTTGCCTCCGCCAGGCGTTTCAGAGCTATCTCATGCTCCTCCATCTCCAGGTAGCATTCAATCTCTGTAACATAGACTAAAGATAGGATTAAGATGTACTCGCAAGCCAAAATGCCGTCGTTCTTGTTCCAATTGGAATCCCACGCAGCTAGATAATAGTGCTCAGCCTCAAGCAGAGGCTGAATGACCTCGGTTACCAATCGCTTCCTGTTGGTCGAAGAAGACATCTTCAAAGCTATTTCTGCAACGTCGATAGCAGACTTAGCTTTGGCAAGAAGCGATCTATCTATGGATTCTCGAAGACTTTCTACGGATGCTTGAAGACTTTGGATTCGAGAATCGATTTGATTGAGTTTAGAGGTAACGACTGCAAAGTCTACGGCAGACAAACCCAAGTTAGTTAGACCAATAGCAGCATTGAATTTGGTTAAGCCTAAGACAGTGTTTAGTTTACCTCTAGTGTCAATTAGTCTTAGGTTGATCTGCCTCAACTGAATGTTGGCAATAATCCCGTTGACTATGTCCACTGCCGGGATGCAATTGCTAATGCTATCTGCGAGTGTCAAGCCTCCAGTTTCTCTCAGCCAGGCCACCACCCGCTTAGAGGCCACTTCTCGCACCACGCCGCCTACGCCTCGTAGGTTCCATTCTGCAGGCCTTTCAGGATGGCTTCGGGGATCTCGAGGATGACTTGCTCGGCAACCATGAGTCAGGAGCTCCCTGCGTTTGCTGCCGTCAAACTAGCACAGAGAAAACCTTCTGAAAATACTTGTACTTGGAGAGTTCGCCAAGGTTTATTCTCAGTTACAGGGGCAAGAGCCTAGCATAGAGATCTAGCCCTCCTCGCTGTTGCGTTGCCGCCATGTCTGAGCCTGCCGGTCGTCTGGTTTGGAACCACTCCACCCACATTTCCGGGCTGATCCCTGTTCTGGAGCGCCTGACTCGACAACCTGGCATTAAAACCGTAACGCCAGGTGCTCTGTCTTGCAGTCGCGGGCGGATCCCGCAGTTGCAGTTGCGGGTTTCCGTGCCCATTCGAGGGGGCTACAAGTTGGTGGCCCGCAAGGGCAGCAGCGTGCAAGAGGTCTTCGTGGTTACCGACCTCAGCCAGTTGGAGCTGGAAGCAGCGATTCGCCGCTGCTTGGAGTAGATTGGGGTTTTCTTGGCAACGCAGTCCTGCTTTGGGCGCGCCATGTCCCGTGCTAGCCTCAAGCCCGCCCGCATTAGCGCTGTGGTGCCCGGATCCCTGGCGGCAAAGGTGGGCATTCGGCCAGGGGAGGCCCTGGTGAGCATCAACGGCGAGAAGCCCCGCGATCTCATTGACTATCGCTTCTTGTGTGCCGATGAATATCTCTGCCTGGAGATCCTGGACAGCCAAGGGATCCGGCGCATCGTCGAGCTGGAAAAAGACATCGATGAAGATCTGGGGCTGGAGTTTGAGACGGCTTTGTTCGATGGCCTCATCCAATGCACCAACGCCTGCCCCTTTTGCTTCATCGACCAACAGCCCCCTGAAATGCGGGCAACGCTGCACCTTAAAGACGACGACTACCGCCTCAGCTTTCTCTACGGCAGCTACCTCACCCTTACCAACTTGACCGCTGCCGAATGGGATCGCATCGCCCGCCTGCGCCTTTCCCCCCTCTATGTCTCGGTTCATGCCACGGAGCCGGAGCTGCGCAGCCGCCTGCTCAAAAACCCGCGCGCCGGTCTGATCCTGGAGCAGTTGGCCTGGTTTCGCCAACACCGCCTGCAAGTGCATGCCCAGGTGGTGGTCTGCCCGGGCTGGAACGATGGAGAGCACCTCACCCGCACGCTCTTGGATCTGGCCGCTTTTCGCCAACCTGTCGAAGGGATCCCAACCGTCCTCTCGGTGGCGGTGGTACCGGTGGGGCTGACCCGCTTCCGCCCCCCCAATGACGAGCTGATCCCGGTGGATGCCGCCAAGGCGGCGGAGGTGATTGCGCAGGTAGAAGCGCTGCAGGCGCAGTTTCGGCAAGAATTGGGGTCCACCTTTGCCTGGCTGGCCGACGAGTGGTACTTGCTGGCAAATCGAGAATTGCCGCCGGCAGAGCACTATGAAGATTACCCCCAACTGGGGAATGGAGTGGGATCCCTGCGCCTGTTCTTGAGCGAGTTTGAGCAGGTGCGGCTGCCGACTGGGATCCCTTCTCCTCTCAAAGTTCTCTGGGTGGTGGGCAACGCAGTGGAGCGAGCCTTCCAGCCGGTGGTGGAGCGGATGAACAGCATCCCCAGGTTGCAGTTGCATCTTCTGCCCATTGCCAGCCAATTCTGGGGACAAACCCTGACGGTAACCGGACTGTTGACGGGGCAAGACATTCTGGGCGCTTTGAAATCGGTTGAAAACTTGGCAAGTTACGACGGCCTGCTTTTGCCCCAGATCGCCCTCAAGGATGGGGAGCGCTTTTTGGACGATCTCACCTGGCAAGAGTTGCAGGCCCAAGTGGGGATCCCGGTGATGCGGGTGGATGGGGGCCCGGCGGGCTTGCTGCAGGCGGTGCAGCGGCTAGGATCAAGGGCGACCTCGAGCGGGACGCTGTGAGGCTATGCAGCGGCTACAGCGAGGGTTGGTTCTCTTGCTTTGGGCGGGGCTGGGGATCCTGGCCATCACAGCTTTGGCCTCTTTCTATGTCGATCTGGCCTGGTTTGCCGAGCTGAATGCCCTGCCGGTGCTCTGGACGCGGGTGCTGGCTCGCTGGGGGCTGGGCCTGGGCGCCTTTGCCTTTGCCCTGGCGGTGGTGGGATCCAACATCCGCGCCTGCTGGCGGGGGGCAAGCACAGCCGGGGCCTGGGCCATTGCCCTGGGGTTGAGCGGCGGCTTGGCCTGGTCTCTTTCTCAGCACTGGTTCGCGCTGCTGCTCTGGTTGCACCAAGTCCCTGTCGGCGAGTCCGATCCAATCTTCGGTCGCGACCTGGGCTTTTTTCTTTTCGGCCTGCCCTTCTGGGAGACGCTGCAGCAGTGGTGCTTCAACCTAGTGCTGCTCACTTTGATCACGGTGGCGCTTATTTACCTAGTGGAGCTGGGGCTATCGGAGCAGCGGCTGACGCTGGCTCTGTCTTTATTTGCCCAACGGCACCTGCTGATCTTGGGGGGAGCTCTGTTTTTGCTTCGTGCCTGGGGCCATTGGCTGGAGCGCTACGAGCTGCTCTATTCCACCCGCGGCGTCGTCTTTGGCGCCGGCTTTGCCGATGTGCACGCCACTTTGCCAGCTACCACGTTGATGAGCGGGGTGGCTTTCCTGACAGCAGTTGGCTTCTGGGCTTTGGCCCGCCAGGGGATCCGATTCAACCTTCCCTTGTTCAAGTCTTGGTGCCCTGCCTGGGCCAGTTCCCTGCTGGCGCCGGCCCTGCTCTGGGGGGCCTACCTGGGGTTTGGGCTGCTGACCACCCGGCTTTACCCGCAACTGCTGCAAACCCTTTTGGTCACGCCCAACGAGCTGGAGCTGGAGCGCCCCTACATCGAGCACAACATCCGTTTTACTCGCGCCGGCTTTGGCCTGGCCGAGGTGGAGGTCAAGCCCTTCCCAGAAGAGGGATCCCTGACCTGGGAGATCCTGCAGCAAAATCAATCCACCCTGCGCAACGTGCGTCTTTGGGATACAGAACCCCTCTTGGCCACCTATCGCCAACTGCAGGAGATCCGCCCTTACTACCAATTTCCCTATGTGGATGTGGATCGCTACCGCATCGGGGGAGAGCTGCGCCAAGTGATGCATGCAGCGCGCGAGCTGGACTTTGCCCAGGTACCACCGGCTGCCCAAACTTGGGTTAACCGGCGCTTTTTCTACACCCACGGCTATGGCCTCACCCTCAGCCCAGTCAACGTGGTTACTGCTGAGGGGCTGCCGGACTTTTTCCTATCGGATATCCCACCGCGGGTTTCCCCCCGCTATCCAGAGGTGGCGCAGGTGCTGCGGGTGGAGCAGCCGGCCCTCTACTACAGCGAGCTGACCACCACCGACGTGTTCGTGGGGGCCGAGGCGCGTGAGCTGGACTATCCCGCTGCCGATCGCTATGTCTACAGCAGCTACCGCGGCACGGGCGGCGTGCCCATCCCCCACCTCTGGCAACGGCTTCTCTACGCCTGGCACTTCCGGGATCTGCGCATCCTTCTCAGCCGCGAGCTCTCCCCCAGCACCCGCTTCCTCTATCGCCGCCAAATCCGGGAACGGGTGCGCCAGGTGATGCCCTTTTTGCTCTACGACCAGGATCCCTACCTGGTAATTCAAGGGGGCAGGCTCTACTGGTTTTTCGATGCCTACACCACCAGCAGCCGCTACCCCTACTCGGAGCATCTGCCCGGCTTCCCCTTCAACTACATCCGCAACTCTGTCAAGGCGGTGCTGGACGCCTACAACGGCAGCATCGACTGGTACATTGCCGACCCTCGGGATCCCCTCATCCAAGCCTACGCCCGCATCTACCCCACCCTGTTCAAGCCGCTAGAGGCCATGCCGGAGCCGCTGCGGCAGCACATCCGCTACCCCCAAGATCTCTTCCGGGTGCAGGTGCAGCAATTTGCCACTTACCACATGACGGATCCCCGTGTTTTCTACAACCGGGAAGACCAGTGGCAGATCCCCAACCAGTTCCGCAAGCGGCGGCGCCTGCCCATGCAGCCCCAGTACCTCATCCTCACCTTGCCAGAGGATCCCCAAAAGGGATCCCCAAACCAGCCCGAGTTTGTCTTGCTTTCTCCCTTCACCCCCCTCAACAAACAAAACATGGTGGCCTGGATGGCGGCCCGCTGCGATGGGGAAAACTACGGCAAGCTGCTGGTGTACGAGTTTTCCAAGCAGCGCCTCATCTACGGCCCAGAGCAAGTAGAGGCGCGGGTCAACCAGGATCCGGCCATTTCCGAGCAAATCGCCCTCTGGAACGAACACGGGTCGCGGGTGAACCTGGGCACCCTGCTGGTCATCCCCATCGAGACCTCGCTTCTCTACATCCAGCCCCTCTACCTGGAGGCAGAACAGGGCCGCCTGCCCCAGCTCACCCGGGTCATCGCTGCCTACGAAGACCGGGTGGTGATGGAGCCCACCCTCAGCCAGGCTCTGGAAGCCCTCTTCTCCCCCACCGGCAGCCGCCGCTCCAACCGCTGAGGCCGGGATCCCTTCTCAGATTTCTAAGGGTAGTTGACAGAACTTAACGGATGATTTAAGGTTAGGTTGTCAATCTTCGCGCTTCCTCAGGGAAGTTTGCCATCATGACCACTGTTATCCAACGTCGCTCAACCAGCAACGTGTGGGAGCAGTTTTGCGAGTGGGTCACCTCCACCGACAACCGCCTCTACATCGGTTGGTTCGGGGTGCTGATGATCCCCACCCTGCTGACTGCCACCACCTGCTTCATCATTGCCTTCATTGGTGCTCCCCCGGTGGACATCGACGGGATTCGCGAGCCAGTTTCGGGTTCGTTGCTGTATGGCAACAACATCATCACCGGCGCGGTGGTGCCTTCTTCGGCTGCGATTGGCCTGCACTTTTACCCGATTTGGGAAGCCGCTTCTTTGGACGAGTGGCTGTACAACGGCGGCCCCTACCAGCTGATTGTGCTGCACTTTTTGATTGGGGTGTTCTGCTACATGGGCCGGGAGTGGGAGCTGAGCTACCGCTTGGGGATGCGTCCCTGGATTGCGGTGGCTTACTCGGCGCCGGTGGCGGCGGCGACGGCCGTGTTTTTGATTTACCCGATTGGGCAAGGCTCGTTTTCGGACGGGATGCCGCTGGGGATTTCGGGGACGTTCAACTTCATGTTGGTGTTCCAAGCGGAGCACAACATTTTGATGCACCCGTTCCACCAGCTGGGCGTGGCCGGCGTGTTTGGGGGTGCGCTGTTTAGTGCGATGCACGGGTCGTTGGTGACCTCGAGCCTGATTCGTGAGACTTCGGAGGAGGAGTCGCAGAACTTGGGTTACAAGTTTGGGCAAGAGGAAGAGACCTACAACATCGTGGCGGCGCACGGGTATTTTGGCCGGTTGATTTTCCAATATGCGTCGTTCAACAACAGCCGGAGCCTGCACTTTTTCCTGGCGGCGTGGCCGGTGATTGGGATTTGGTTTACGGCGCTGGGGATCAGCATCATGGCGTTCAACCTGAACGGGTTCAACTTCAACCAGTCGATTGTGGACAGCAACGGTCGCGTGGTTGGGACGTGGGCGGATGTGCTCAACCGTGCCAACCTGGGGATGGAAGTGATGCACGAGCGGAATGCGCACAACTTCCCGCTGGACCTGGCGGCGGTGGAGGTAGCGCCTGCGGTGCGTGGCTGATGGCCTGACCTGACGCTTCAACAGCATTGGTGGATCCCCCGGCTTGGTCTGGGGGATTTTTTGTTCTCTTTGCTGGGGTGATCTTTCCCAGAGCTTTTCCAGAGTTAAATTGGGGCCATTGCCTCTGTGACTTAGGGATATGGCAATCATTTCTTCTCGGGATACAGGCCAGAACGCTGAGGGCCCCAAGCGGCGGCAGCAAAAGTCTTCAGCCTGGAGAAAAGAAGGCAGAGAGTTGAGCTTTGCTGGGGAAAGGGGAGCGGATCCCTCTGCCCTGTTGCAGCCGCAAGCCCACCCTGGCGAAGCCCAGGAAGAATCCCTGCGCCCGCGCACCCTAGCGGAATATATTGGCCAGACGGAACTTAAAGAAGTGCTCTCCATTGCCATTGCGGCGGCCCGCGCTCGCCAAGAGCCTCTGGATCACCTGCTGTTCTACGGCCCGCCTGGTCTAGGCAAAACCACGGTGGCAGCAGTGCTGGCGGCAGAAATGGGATCCCAGTTCTACATGACCACCGCGCCGGCTTTGGAGAGCCCCCGCGACATTGCCGGGTATTTGGTGCGCTTGAAGCGGGGGGATGTGTTGTTTATTGACGAGATCCACCGCCTGCCCAAGGTTACAGAAGAATTGCTCTATCCGGCGATGGAGGATTTTCGTCTTGATATCACCATTGGCAAAGGTCGCTCTGCTCGCATCACCTCTCTGCCCTTGGAACGCTTTACCCTCATCGGGGCCACAACCCGCATTGGCGCCCTCACTTCTCCGCTGCGGGATCGCTTTGGCCACGTGCAACGGCTGCGCTTTTACGAGCCTCACGAGCTGGTGCAGATCGTGCTGCGCACAGCTCGCCTCTTAAATGTCTCCACCGATCCAGAAGGGGCTGCAGAGATCGCCCGCCGTTCTCGGGGCACGCCCCGCATTGCCAACCGCCTGTTCAAGCGGGTGCGAGATTACGCCCAGGTGCGAGGGGATGGCCACATTAGCCAAGAAGTGGCAGCAGCCGCTCTGGAGCTGTTCCAGGTGGATCCCATGGGTTTGGATTGGATCGATCGCAAGCTGCTGACGGTGCTGGTGGAGCAGTTCGGTGGAGGGCCAGTGGGCTTGGAGACGATGGCCGCGGTGACGGGTGAGGATCCCCAGACAATTGAGGAGGTGTACGAGCCCTACCTGCTGCAGATTGGCTACCTGCAGCGCACGCCCCGGGGTCGAGTGGTTACCCCTGCTGCGCTACGGCATCTGGGCTATGAAGCCCAGTCTCCTCTGCCTTTGTGGAGCTAATTTGTTTTTTCCCTCTCCCACAAAAGGAGAGAAGGGGTTGAGAGCATGCCTCTAACCCCCAAAACCCTGAACTTTGCTGAATTTACTGAGCTTTAGGCGGTTTGGCAAAAGTCATTGAGAGGGATATAGTAGACCAAGTTTCCCCCTGATCCTTGAGTCCACCGCAACGGTTGCCGGGAAGTGAAGGGGGAAAGCGCTCGGGGGGTATTCCTCAGGGCTTTGCGGGATACCGCCTTCCTGCTCAGAGATAGGCAGGATGCGATCGCTTCTTTCCTGAACCATGTTCAGGAGAGTTCAGCGTGAATGTATCAGCTCCATATCTAGCTGCGGTCATTGCCCACAGGGCTGAAGCTGGGCACTACCAGCTCGTGGTTTTGCTTGGTAAGGCGACCGTACAGCTCCTGCGTGTTGGGGAAGTTGGCCGCCGGCAGGGTGGGGAAGCGGCGATAGGGCACCGTGTCCTCGCCGAAGAGATCGCGATACTCCTGGGTGTTCAGCAGGGCGCGCACAAAGGCTTTCACCCCCTGGGTGGCCAAGATCTGGTTGTACTTGCGGATCTCCTGCTGGTTGAGAGGAGCACGGCCCAGGAAGTGCTTGGTGCCCAGCTCGATCACCTTGGTGTTGGGATAGGGGGCATAGAACTCGGAGCGGTACAGCTCGGAACACCCCAGGGCCTCGATGAACTCCTTGACGGTGATCTCGCCGTTGCGCAGCTTGGACTCGGCAGAACTGAGCTCGGCGCTGATGTTGTAGATGTCCATATCCCGCTCGAAGACCTGCCGGTAGGCGGCGCGGATGAGGTTGTTGACTTCCGCTTTGTTGGCCAGGCTGGTGAGCTTGAAGACAGGGATCTCTTGGCGTACCTTGGGCACCCCCTGCTGGGCCCGCCGCTGGATTTCCAGCTCGCCGGAAGGCATATCCCGAGGCTGACCCAACTTGACAAACAGCGGAATGTCCTCGTCGGTGCGAATGGGCTTGGTTGCAACAGCCATGTCGGTGGAGCCGGGGCGCATCCGCCGCAGCGCCAGGCCGCCGGGGGTGAGGTAGCGCTCATAGGGCACGATATCTTCCCCGAAGACCTGCTGGTACTCCTCGCTGTCGAGGATGGCGTCCACGACGGCGTAGAACCCTTGCTTGGAGGCGATGTCAAATAGGCGGTTCATCTCCTGGCGCCCGTAGGTGGGTCGGCCCAGCAGCTTGCGGTGGATAAACTCGATGGCTTTGCAGACATACAAGCTGGACCAGTACTTGTTGCGGAAGAGATCCGACTTGGCCAGTTGGCGAATAAACTCTTTGACAGGAATTTCCCCCGACTCCAGCTTGATCTCCCAACGGGTTAGCCGTTGGCCTTCGTAGGGCATGTAACCGTACACCTGCTGGTAGCAGGCGCGGATCACCGCTTGCGTCGAGACTTCGCTGCCAACAATCCCCGCCCGCACCCCTAGCCGCCGGCTGCGATCGCCAGGGGTTTGGGTGAGCTTGAAGACTTTGGGACCAAGGCTACCGGGATCCCCCACTGCCTTGGGATTGGTGCGGGCGTTGGTGAGGGCAAAGCCGCGCCGGATGAGGATGCGCTTGACATCCTTGTTGAAGGGGGCGGGGCGGGCGCTGAGGGAACGGGTTTCCTTGGGGAAGATGGCCCCAAATTGGATCTCCAGCGGGTCGTTGCCGGAGCCATAGGCATGCTGATCCGGCAGAGGCCGGTTGTAGCGGGCAAAGAGGGTAATGAACTGGGGCACCTTGCGGCGCGGGGCAGCGTAGGTGTAGAGGTCGAACTTGGCTCCCCAGTTGGCGCTGGTTTGGGCTTCTATCCCCAGCTTGCGCAGGTAGGGCACCGTCTCCTCGCCGAAGTAGTCCCCGTACTCGCGGCTGTCCACCAGGGCGTCCACCAGGCCGGCCAGGCCCTTGCTGGAGACGATGGAGAAGTAGGTCTGCACTTCCTCGCGGGTTTCAGGGGCCCGGCCCAGGAAGTGGCGGAAGGCCAGCTCGACAACGCGGCTGTTAATGTAAGGCTCGTAAAACTGCTTGCGGTAGAGCTCCGATTTGCCCAGGCGGCGAATGAACTCCTTCATGGAGATCTCGCCGTTTTTCACCTTCGACTCCAGGTTGGAAAGCTTGAGGCCGTAGGCGCGGCGGATGTCCCGCTCAAACACCTGCCGGTAGGCGGCCTTGATGACTTCTTCCTTCTCGGCGTTGGACAGCCCCGGCTTCATGGCAAAAACGGGAACTTTCTCGGCAGCCAAGTTGTAAACCTGGGGTAGCTGCAGCCCCTGCAGGGGCAGGCCGTCGGCGGTGCTGGCATTGCGCTGCCGCAGCTTGTCGGAAGGGGCGGGGGCGATGAACTCGCTCAGCAAAACATCGAAATATTGGTTGATGATGGCAACTGCTTCGGCATCTTTGCGGAAGTAGCCAGCCGCCGCCCGTTTCATCTCTTGAATGGCGACAATGGTGGCCTCGGCGGAGCAGGCGTTTTCGATGATCTCCCGCAGGCCGCGGGTGTTGACGGCGATGATACTGGGATCCCCGGCCACCAAAGCGTAGGTGACGTAGCGCAAAAACCAGCTCAGATCCCGCAGCGATTTGCGCATGTTGGCAGCCCCGTAGCGGGAGATGTTGATGGGGCGGAAATTGGGGGGAATCTCCACACCGCTGGCGCTAAAGATGTTGCGGATGGCCTCAATGAATCCGCCGGTGGATTCCACGTAGAAGGCAGTACCCAGCTTGAAGGCTTCTTTCTCGTCTTGGGTCGCTTCTGGCCGCTCCAGATAGGCCATGGGCGAGCCCCCTGTGAAGATGCGGTTGGCTGCCCGGCTGACGATGATTTCCGAATTGGCCGCAATGACCTCGGCAATCTCTAGCCGTTTCAGGCCGCTGGAGAAAAAGTCCTCGAGGCGATCCAGCTCGGTGCGTCCCAGATAGCGATCCTGCTGTTCCGCCTGGGAGATGGTCGATACAGGCACGGTTTGGTAGAGACGGGGGTTGGAAACGACTGCGCCAGCGGATACGTTGATACCCATCGATCTCTTAAACTCCGTTTTGATCGAAAAAACTGCCGACAAAGGCCGAGGACAGTGCCATCGAAGGGGATGAAGAGGCTGACCCGCGACCGGACAAGTATCCCTCTTTGAGCTGAGAAGGATCGCTGTCCGATCCCTGAATGGGAGGCCAAGCCTAGAATACTAGGGGCATGGGCCCAGAGGGGGAGGATTGTTGCAGTTTGTAACACTGTTTCTCATCCACAAAGACATGGCTCCCAACCCAGCTCTACCCCCCCATCTGTTGTCTTCTGCTTTTCTCCTTGAGGATTGGGAGCAGGGGCATTACGAGCACGTCATTCAGGTCTTGCAGCAGGGGCTCGAGCAGGGATCCCTGTCTCCAGAGCTGTATTGGGATCTGGGATCTGCCTATCTCCTGCTGGGTCGGGAACTGGAGGGGCAGCTTGCGTGGCAAGAGGGCTTGGCAATGCTGCATGCAGAGGGCGTGGCCGAATCCGAGGCCGCTTACCACCTGCTGAGGGGCTTGCAGGCTTTGGCGGAAAGGCTGTGGGAGAAGGGCCATTGGCCGCAGGCAGCAGCTCTGTATCGCCAGCTTCTGGAGGTGGGGGATGGGCTTTCTGGGCTGGAGCCGTCTTCTGGCCAGGCTTTGGCTGCCCACCGCATTGGCCTGACCCAAGAGCGGAGCCGGCTGTGGAGCTCGGCAGCGGAGTGGTTTGAGCGGGCTTGCCAACGGGATCCGGCGGCAGCAGAGAGTTTTTGGCGCTGGGGCTTGGCCCTGATGAAGCTGGGCCGTTTGCGAGAGGCGATTTCCCCTCTACAGGAGGCTGCGCGGCTGCGCCCTGAGTGGGGGGATCCCTGGGTACAGATGGGCTTGGCGTGGCTGGATCTGCGGGATCCAGTTCAGGCTGTGCGGTGTTTCCAGGCGGCTGAGGCGCGGGGCACCGGGACGGCGCAACTCTACAGCTACTGGGCGGAAGCGGAAGTGCGGTTGGCTCACCCTGAGGCCGCTTGGGAGAAGGTTTGCCGAGCGGTGGCAGCGGAACGGAATTGGGTGCAGGCGTGGTGCGAGGGCAGCGGCGGGGAAAGCCCTCTGCGATCTGGACTGGAGCAGGCATGCAGGGGAGAGGGATCTGCGAGGATCCCCGATTTCCTGTATTCGGCTTGGCGGCAGCGTTGGGCTCCAGAAGGCGTTGCCCCTCCAGCAGACTCCTTTTCCCAGAGCACTCCCCCTACAACCGACTTCTGGCCGGTGCCAACCCAAGGCTACCTCACCACCCGACAGTGGCATCAGGCCACGGGCGAAGGGGACTACCAACTGCTGGATCCAGGGGGGGTTCTCTGTCTAAAAGCGCCCCCTGCCGCTGATCCCGACATTTTGCAAAAGTTGCGCCCGCAGCGCATCCCCTTGGCAGAGACCTTTGTCGCCCAGATCCCCCGAGGATCCGTCCACGTGGGCCACTATCCCCGCCACCTCTACGCCAGCTTCGCCAGTGGGGTGCTCACCCGCCGGGGAGAATTGCTCGCCGATCTGTCCCTGAGCTTGCCGCCGCCGGAGTTCCTCGACTGGGACTACAGGCCAGATCACCTGCAGCACCACCCCCTGCTGGGCTTGCCCCATCTCCCCCCACCGATCCCACTGGATGGCCCCGTTGCCCTTTTGCCCTTGGGGGCAGTTAATTACTTTCACTGGATGGTGGATATTCTGCCGGCCCTCGATATCCTGCAGCGGTCGGGCGCCCTGGAAAAGGACATCCCCATCTTGATCCACGGGTATCAGGGAAAACCCTTCCAGGTGCAGAGCTTGGCTGCTTTGGGGATCCCAGTCGAGCGCATCCTCAGCTTTGAGCAGTTGGGGGGATCCCATCTGCAAGCCCAGAACCTGATCGTGCCCTCAGCAGGCGCTCCGGTGGGGTGCTTGACGCCTAGGGGATTGGAGGTGCTGCGGCAACTGGCCCAGCCGAGTTTCTCCATTGACCCCTTACAACCGCGGCGAATTTACATCAGCCGTCGGTCTGCCCGCTGGCGGCGGGTGATCAACGAAGCGGAGGTGCTGGCCTGTTTGCACCCTTGGGGATTTGTACCGGTGCAGATGGAAACCCTCTCTCTTCAAGAGCAAATAGCCCTGATGCAGGGGGCAGAGGCGGTGATCGGGATCCACGGGGCGGGCCTAACCAACCTCGCCTTTTGTCAACCCGGCACCACCGTCATCGAGATCTTGCCCAGCAATGCAGTGCTTCCCTATTTTTGGAGTATTGCTCAGGTGGCAGGGTTAAGGTATTTCCCCTTGGTGGCGCCTGTTTGCGATCCGGCTTTGGTGGCTCTTCTTTCCAGCCCCGATTTGGATCGAGAAGATGCCTGGGTTCGGATCCCGGACTTGCTGAATGTGCTGGAACAGACAGGGATCAAGGGATGATGGGATCGGAGGGACTCGAACCCTCACGTTCTTGAGGAACAACGGATTTTAAGTCCGTAGCGTCTACCATTCCGCCACGATCCCAATCTGTCGGCAATAGCCGTACTACTCTACCAAACTGCTTGCCTTGGGGGGGCAAGTCTTTAAGTTGGTTCACCCAGCCCTGCAGTGGAGGGTATGAAGTAGGGGATTGCTGCCCCTGCTGATGGGATCCCTGCTGTGCCCGCTGGCTTGAAGCTCCTACAACTTCTCTTTCAAAAAAACGTTGGCCACCCAGATCCCCACCACCGCCAAGGCGGCCATCCCATAAAAGGTATAGCTATAGCTGCCCAGCCTATCGCGAATTTGCCCCGCGATCATCGTTCCCACCAAGGCCCCAACTCCATAGGCGGTAAACACAATGCCGTAGTTCTGGGCGTAGCGTTCGGGATCAAACAAGCGCAGGGTCAGGGCGGGAGCCATGGCCAGCCACCCCCCCAGGCAAAACCAAAGCAAGGAAAAGGCTACCCAATAGCCCAGAAGGGATCCCTGGGGAGGCAGGAGCATTAGCCCACAGGCCAGCAGGATCAGCCCATAGGAGCCCGTAGTGACCTGATGGGGATGTAAGCGATCGGCCAACCAGCCAAACAGAGGACGGCTGATCCCGTTGAAAATGGCGAAGAGAGCCACGCTGTTGGCAGCCGCAGTGGGATCCAGGCCGATCAGCTCTTCCCCCACAGGACCAGAAATCCCAATGGCGCTTAAACCGATCAGAGTGCCGATGGCATAGCAGATCCACAGGCCATAGAAGGAGGGGTTCCTCAGCAGAGGGAGAGAGCGCCGAGAAGTCAACGGAGAGCGATCTGGGCCATTCGTGGATTTTCTTGGAAAAGGTGAGGAAAGGATCCAATCGGGAGGAGGAAATCTCAGTTGGGTTGCGATCCCCAGGATCACTGCCGCGAAGAGGATCCCCAAAATCAGCAGCGTAGGTCGAACCCCCAGCGCCTCGATCAAGCGGTTGGCTAGAGGAGCGGTAAGCAGGGGGGATAGGCCAAAGCCGACAATGGTGGATCCCACCGCCAATCCCTTGCGATCCGGGAACCAACGGGCTGCCACGGCCATTGGCACTCCATAGGCTATTCCCACACCGCTGCCGGCAATCACCCCATAGCAGAGGGTGATCCACCCAATAGAAGGGGCGAAGCTGGCCAGCCCATAGCCCAAACCCACCAAGCTGCCCCCCAGAGCCAGTACTCGGCGGGATCCCCAGCGGGGGATGACAAACCCTGTGATGGGCATGAGGGTAGCGTAAAACACGAGGGCAACGGTGTAGGGCAGCAGGCTCTCACTGGCCCCAATCCCCAGCTCTGTTTCCAGGGGCTTGCGGAAAATGCTCCAGGAATAGACGGTTCCCAGGCAAAGAAGAACCAGGAGCCCCTGGAGGATAAAAAGCCATCTCCCCATATGGGCCGGTTGTCCATACAAAGTAACGGGGAATCCAACCCTTTTCATGGGTATCTAGAGCTTGTTGGAGCTGAGTTCAACCCATTCTCTCAGCCCTTTCGGGGATGAGCCGATAGGAATAGAATTGCTTGAATTGTTCAGCCAACCGTTGGCTAGAGGCGTTTGGCCTCTACCGTCTTGGGCAGAGATAAAGGCTCCGGCAGCTCCGGGATGGACAATTCCCAACCGTTGCTCAAGGTGAAAATGGTTTCCCCGGCCTCTGAACGGGTGGCCACAACCGATTCTTCCAGATCTTTTTTGGGAACGTAGACCATCAAATGCCCGTAGGCACTTTCGTGCAGGATGACTTTCATAGCCCTTTCTCCACAAGTTCCAGCTCTTGGGCACGGCACCCCACCACCAAGCCTTTGGCCAAGCAGTGGACGGCATAGACGTAAAACCGTTGTAGAAAGGTGCCAATGGAAATCACGTAACCTTCGTCGCCCGGAACGGCCAAGATTTTCCCCACCGGCTGGCCGAAGAAGGTGCCATCGTTGCGGATGACCTTACGGATGCGGACTTTGTCGCCCAGCTCAAATTGGGGAGGGCGATCCAGCTCCAGTTCGTCGCTCATGGGGTACCTCCTGTGATTTCTGCCAGCACCTGACAAAGCTCTTGGCGGGTTAGGCTGCGGCCTACTTGGCGCGCCCGTCGAGACACGGCTGCCAAAATGGCCTGAGATTTGGAAGTTTCCTTTCCGGACAAGCGGTTAGACAACATCGGGATGGCTTTCCTCTGGGATGGGTTCTGGAGTGTGTTGCGCCCATTGCGTCAGCGTTGCGCGGCAATAACGGGCCAGTTCCGCCGGTGGGATCGGATGCTTGCAATGGGTGACGTGCTGCCGCACCTGTTCCAGGAGCTTTTCCAGTTGGCCAGGTGGGATCTGCTCGACAGGGATCCCGTGTTCCTTGAGGATCTGGAGCAGCAAATGCCGGCCGGAGTGTTTGCCCAACACCAGCCGCCGCTGGCTGCCTACCGCCTCTGGTGGGAAAGGCTCATAGGTCTGGGGATCCCGTAGCACCCCTGCAGCGTGAATGCCCGACTCGTGGGCAAAGGCGTTGTCGCCAACGATGGCCTTCCAGGGGGGGAGGGGAGCACCGCTGGCCCGTGCCACCTGTTGAGACAGCTCCCGCAAACGGCGGGTATCCACCCCAACATCGATCCCCAAGGTGCAGCGCAAAGCCATCACCACCTCTTCCAAGGGGGCATTGCCGGCCCGTTCCCCCAAGCCGTTGACGGTGGTGTTCACCGACTGAGCGCCGGCGCGGATCCCGGCTAAGGCATTGGCAGTGGCCATGCCCAGGTCGTCGTGGGTATGCATCTCCACAGGGATATCGATGGCCCGCACCAGGCGGCGAATCTGCTTGTAGGTGCTAAAAGGATCCAAAACGCCCACCGTATCGCAGTAGCGGAAGCGCCGACAGCCCCAGCTTTGGGCCATTTGGGCCAGCTCGATGACCTGCTCCAGGGAGGTGCGGCTGGCATCTTCTGCCCCCACCGAGACCCACAGCCCCTGCTCCAAGGCCATCTCCACGCATTGGCGCAACTGTCGCAGCAGCCGAGGGCGATCCCCTTGGAACTTGGCAGCGATTTGCCGATCCGAGACCGGCACGGAGATGTGGATCCGCTTGAGGCCGCAACGAATAGAGGCGAGGATATCGCTGGGCACAGCCCGGTTCCACCCCAGCAGGTGGGCCCGCAGCCCCAGGCTGAGCATGGCGCGAATGGCTTCCGTTTCCACGGCGCCCATGGCCGGGATCCCCACCTCAATTTCGGGTACGCCAATGGCATCCAAGAGGGCAGCAATGGAGATTTTCTCGGGGATTTGGAAGGCTACCCCTGCCGCTTGCTCCCCATCGCGTAGGGTGGTGTCGTTGATGGTGATAGAGGAATTCATGGGATCCATCCTCCAAGACCTACGGCCCGCCTAGGCAATCGGTAACCGTCGATGGTGCTCCGCACCGCTGGCGCGACCCCGGTTGCGTCAGGGCAATCATGTCCAGGGTAGAAAGCTCAACCGAAGTTCTGGCAGAATTCATCAGATTCCTGTAAGGCTTGGCTGTTCCTCTTAGCGGGGTGGAGTCTTTGGAGCAGGGGATCCTTGACAAGATCTATCTAGCCTCTGGGATCCCCCTACTCCGGAAGCTAACGAATTAAGTCGAAGGAAAAATCGGTTTTGCCGGGGATGATGCTGCGCCGATCTGCCTCATCCAGAATGGTGTTGACAATCCAGTTAAGGAGGTTGAGCGCCCCCACATAGCCATAGGTGGGATAGCGATGCAGATGGTGGCGGTCGAAGATGGGGTAGCCGATGCGCACCAAAGGCGTGCCCGTATCCCGCCACAGGTATTTGCCGTAGGAATTGCCGATCAGCAGATCCACCGGCTCGGTGAACATCAGAGAGCGCAGATGCCAGAGATCCTTGCCCCCCCAGACGGTTGCCCCCTGTCCATAGGGACTGGAGGCCAGCAGTGCCCGCGCCTCGGCTTCGAACTCCTCGTTGCTGTTGGTCACCACCACATGGATCGGCTCCGCTCCCAGCTCCAGCAACAGGCTGAGCAAGCCCATCACCAGATCCGGATCCCCATACAGGGCTACCCGCTTGCCGTGGATCCACGCTTGGGAGTCCGTGAAAGCATCCACCGCCCGGCCCCGTTCGATCTCCAGCTCGGCGGGAATGGGCTTGCCCGTTAACTGGGATAGCTGCATCAAAAACTCATCCGTGCCCCGAATACCCACTGGCCGCGCCGTCAGGGTGGGCCGACCCGAGGCCTCTGCTAGAAACTCCAGGGTCTTGGGCGTGGTGTAGCGCTGGAAGGAAAAAGTAGCCTCGGCGTTGAGGCATTGGGCAGCCGCCTCCAAAGGGGTTCCTCCGGGATACATGTGGAAAGTGCCGTCGTTGGGCGAATCCAAATAGTCGGAGTTGTCCGCCAGCAGGGTCAGCGGGATCCCGAATAAGCCGAAGATGCGCTTGATCTCCCGCAAGTTGCCCATGTAGGTATCGAAGCCAGGGATGACGTTGATGTAGCCATTGCTACCCGTGCGGCCCACCGGCTCGGTGAGGGTGCTGAGAATGGCCTTGAGCATGTTGTCGTAGCCGGTGATGTGGGATCCCACAAAGCTTGGCGTGTGGGCATAGGGCACCGGGAAGTCGCGGGAAATCACTCCCTCATTTCTGGCCGTGGTGATGAAGGCCCCCAGGTCATCCCCGATCACCTCCGCCATGCAGGTGGTGCACACGGCGATCATCTTGGGCTTGTAGAGGGCGTAGGCATTTTCCAGTCCCTCGATTAGGTTTTTGAGGCCGCCAAACACCGCCGCATCTTCCGTCATCGAGGTGGAGACCGCCGAAAAGGGCTCCTTAAAGTGGCGGGTGAGATGGGTGCGAAAATAGGCCACACACCCCTGGGATCCATGGACGAAGGGCAAAGTTCCCTCGAAGCCGACAGCGGCGAAGATGGCCCCTAAGGGCTGGCAAGCCTTGGCAGGGTTTATCGTCAAAGCTTCCCGCTGAAAGTTTTTCTCCCGGTATTCCCAAGATTTTGTCCATTCGGCCACCCGGGCCACTTCTTCCGGGGAAGGGAGATCTTCAAAGGTTTGCTTGCACTGCAGAAGCGCCTGATATTCCGGATCTTGAAACAGGCGGGCGTGATCTTTGATGTCTTGGATATCTTGCGGCATGGTCGGTCTCCTAATGAGGGGCAGGGGAAGGAAGGGCCGTTGGCGTCTGGGATCCCGGCGGCAAGCTAAGACTTCCAGGGGGCTTTGACCAGATCCCAGGTGGGGCTATTCAAGGCCAGATCCATATCGCGGGCGAACACGGCAAAGCCGTCGTAGCCGTGGTAGGGGCCGGAGTAGTCCCAAGAGTGCATCTGGCGGAAGGGCAAAGCCATCTTTTGAAAGACGTACTTCTCCTTGATGCCGGAGGCGATGAGATCTGGCTTCAACCTCTTGGCAAATTCTTCAAACTCGTAGCCGGACACGTCATCGTAGATGAGGGTGCCGTCGTCGATGTACTGGGTGGTGCGCTTGTAGTCGTCGCCGTGGCCGAATTCGTAGCCGGTGGCAATCACCTCCATGCCCAGCTCCCGGAAGGCCGGGATGACGTGGCGGGGTCGCAGTCCGCCCACCATCAGCATCACCCGTTTGCCCTCGAGGCGGGGACGATACTTGGCAATGACAGCCTCGCTCTGGGGCTGGTACTTGGCGATCACCTGCTCCGCCTTGGCCTGAATGGTCTCGTCGAACCGCTGGGCGATGGCCCGCAGCGACTTGGCAATTTGGGTGGGGCCAAAGAAGTTGAACTCCAGCCAGGGGATCCCGTAGGCTTCCTCCATGTGGCGGCAGATGTAGTTCATGGAGCGGTAGCAGTGGATGAGATTCAGCTTCACCCGAGGGGCAAGCAGCATCTCGTTCCAGGTGCCATCGCCGGAAAACTGGGTCACTACCCGCAGGCCCATCTCCTCCAGCAAAATCCGGGAAGACCAAGCGTCGCCGCCGATGTTGTAGTCCCCAATCAGGGCCACATCGTAGGGGCCGGGCTCAAAGTTGAGGGATCCCTCCTTCGCTTTCTTGTCAGCAATGGGCAAAACCCAGTCCCGCACCGTATCGTTGGCGATGTGGTGGCCCAGGGACTGGGAGACCCCCCGAAAGCCTTCGCAGCGCACCGGTACCACCGGCTTGCCAATTTCTTTGGAAACTCTCTTGGCCACTGCCTCGATGTCATCCCCGATCAAGCCGACGGGGCATTCGGACTGGATGGTAATGCCTTTGGCCAAGGGGAAGAGTTCGCTGGCTTCCACCAAGAGTTTGGCCAGTTTTTTGTCCCCCCCGAACACCACATCTCGCTCCTGAAAATCGGAGGTGAACTGCATGGTAACGAAGGTATCTACCCCGGTTGTGCCGACGTAGTAATTGCGCCTTCCCGACCAGGAGTAGTAGCCGCAGCCCACGGGGCCATGGCTGAGGTGGATCATGTCTTTGACCGGCCCCCACACCACCCCCTTGGAACCGGCATAGGCACAGCCGCGAGTGGTCATGACGCCGGGGATCGACTTGATGTTGGACTTTACTCCGCAATCCGTTTTGCCCTCGTCATAGACGTTGAGGTGTTTGGCTCGCTTTTGCTTGGCCTTTTCCGGATAGGTTTCCAGAACTTCTGCAATAACTTTTCGGTTTTCCTCTTTGAGGGCGCTTTTTGGAGTAGTCATGGGAAGAGCCTCATCTACTGGATTTTTTTGAGAAAGAAACTAGGGGGAACCGAGGGCCGAGGGAGGAAGGGATCCACCCCCAGCCCATCTTTAAGTTCACACTGGGGCCAACTCTTTTTCGGTTTTGCCGATGAGGTGGGCGATTTTCTGGTCGTCGTCCAAAACGCCGAACTCTATCAACAACTGCTCCAGCTCATCCATAGAGATGGGGGTGGGGATCCTCAGATCCGTGTTGTTGATGATCTTTTTGGCCAAGGCCCGATACTCGTCAGCTTGGTTGCAGTCGGGGGAGTACTCGATCACCGTCATGCGGCGCAATTCTGCGTGCTGAACCACATTGTCGCGGGGGATGAAATGCAGCATCTTGGTGTTCAGCTTTTCGGCCAGAGCTTCGATCAGCTCGATCTCGCGATCCACTTTGCGGCTGTTGCAGATCAAGCCACCCAAGCGCACGCCGCCAGAGTAGGCGTATTTCAGCACGCCGCGGGCGATGTTGTTGGCCGCATACATGGCCATCATTTCGCCGGAGCAAACAATGTAGATCTCTTGGGCCTTGCCCTCCCGAATGGGCATGGCAAAACCGCCGCAGACCACGTCCCCCAGCACGTCGTAGCAGACAAAGTCCAGATCCTCGTAGGCACCGTTTTCTTCCAAGAAATTGATGGCGGTGATGATGCCTCGTCCGGCACAGCCAACACCAGGCTCGGGGCCACCGGATTCCACGCAGCGCACCCCTCGGTAGCCGGTGAGCACCACTTCTTCCAGCTCCACGTCTTCTACGGATCCCCGCTCAGCCGCCAGGTGAAGGACGGTGGTCTGGGCTTTGCAGTGCAACATGAGGCGGGTGGAATCGGCCTTCGGGTCGCAGCCGACGATCATGATCCGCTGCCCCAATTCGGCCATACCGGCAACGGTATTCTGACAGGTGGTGGATTTGCCGATACCGCCTTTGCCGTAGAATGCAATTTGTCTCATGGTTCAGTTCTCCTAATGAAGACTTGAGGAAAAACTTGAGGGCGACTTAAGGGTTAGAAATCTCTTGCCAATGGGCGCAACTGGTCGCATTAGCGAGACGGGATCCTTACTGCAAAGGATTTCAGCTCGCGGGAAGGCAGCCTTGGATCCCTTGGAATCCAAAAGCAAACCGGTCGAGCGGTGGGGCTCTCCCGAATCGAGGCAGGAGATGGGGGAAGCGACGGGGAGTAACAGTGGGGCAGATCATAGGGCTCTCAGGCTTATCGAGAATGGGCAACTAGAGGGCATGCACGGTTAAGGTGGGCCACACCTGTTCTTGCAGGCGGGTTTCGATGAGCAACCGCAGGGTGTTTTGCTGGCTGGGGCAGGTGGTGCAGGATCCCTTGAGGCGTACCCACACCTGATCCCCTTCCAGGTCGTACAGCTCCACATCGCCGCCATCGGCCAACAGCAGCGGGCGAACTTCCTCCTCCAGGACGGCCTGAATGCGGGCGATCTTTTGCAAGGTGGTGAGGGGAGGGGGTGTCGCTGTTGCCGAGACAGGAGAGGGAGCAGCGGGAGAGGGCTCTGTCTGGTTTTGGGAGTTCCCTTTTGAATTTCTTGAATCTTCTGAAGGGGTTGCGTCAGTCTCGGCCAGAACGGCGGCGATCAGGTCTTCAATCTGGGCCAGGCAGGAGCCACAACCGCCGCCCGCTTTGCTGTAGGCTGTTACTTCCTCAGCGGAGGTGAGGTGGTTTTCCCGGATCAGGCGGCGGATCTTTTGCTCGCTGACGCCAAAGCAGGAGCAGACCAAAGCGCTGTCATCATCCGTGTGGTCAGGCAGAGGAAGGCCGCGATAGCTGTAGATGGCTGCCTCCAGAGCCTCTTGCCCCATCACCGAGCAGTGCATCTTGGCGGGGGGCAAGCCGCCCAGGTAATCGGCGATTTGGCGGTTGTCGATCCGCAGGGCTTCATCCAGAGTGAGGCCGGTGATTAGCTCCGTCAGGGCCGAGGAAGAGGCAATGGCGCTGGTGCAGCCGAAGGTTTGGAAGCTGGCAGCCAAGATGCGCTCGCTAGCCTCGTCCACCTTTAAGTAGAGCCGCAGGGCATCGCCACAGGTGATGCTGCCCACTTCTCCCACCACCACCCGAACACCAGGCTCGGAGCTGGGATCCATCGCCCCTTGGTTTTTGGGGTGGTAGAAGAGTTCCAAAACTTTTTCGCTGTAGTCCCACATGGCTGGATCCTGAGTTGAGGATGCTAACGGTCGAGGGAAGATGAGTTTGAGGGGGGTCAGCGGCGAGCCAGTTCCCGTTCCTGCTGTTGCAGCCAGTCTTCCGCCTCGTGGCTGAAGGGGGAGATGGCCCGCAAATGCTCAATGATCCCCGGCAAAACCTCCAGCACCCGCTCCACCTCTGCCGGCTGGGTAAAGCGGGAGAGGCTGAAGCGGATTGAGCCGTGCAAAACGGTGTAGGGCAGGCGCATGGCCCGCAGCACATGGGAGGGTTCCAGGGATCCGGAAGTGCAGGCGGAGCCGGAGGAGGCGCAGATGCCGTATTTGTTCAGCCAGAAGAGGATCGCTTCCCCTTCCACGAACTTGAAGCCCAAGTTGGTGGTGTTGGGCAGCCGCTGAGTGGGGTGGCCGTTAACCTGGACATCCGGGATCCGCTGTAGCAAGCCCTGCTCCAAGCGATCCCGCAGCAGCCGCTCATGGGGATCCCCGAGGTGGGCTTGGGCCAGCTCCGCTGCCTTGCCCAGGGCGATGATGCCCGGCACATTTTCCGTCCCGGCGCGGCGGCCTCGCTCCTGATGCCCTCCCAGCAGCAACGGACGGAAGCGCAAGCCCCGCCGCACATAGAGAGCGCCGATCCCCTTGGGGGCATGCAGCTTGTGCCCGGAAAGGGTGAGGAGATCCACCGGCAGGCGCTGCAGATCGAGAGGGATCTTGCCCACCGCCTGCACTGCGTCCACATGGACAACAGCCCCATAGCTGCGAGCCAGGGATCCCACCGCCTCGATGGGGAAAAGCACGCCCGTCTCGTTGTTGGCGGCCATGCAGCTCACCAGGGCAGTATCGCCGGTCAGGGCTGCTTCCAACTCCAGCAAGTCCAGGCAGCCTTGCTCATCCACCGAGAGGTAGGTGACGCGGTAGCCTTGCTTTTCCAGGTGCTTGCAGACGTTGAGCACCGAGGCGTGCTCTACCTGCGTGGTGATGATGTGGCGCTTCTGGGGTTGGGCTGCCAAGGCTGCATAAATGGCCGTGGTGTTGCCTTCGGTGCCGCCACTGGTGAAGACAATCTCCGTCGGGTCGGCTCCCAGAAGGGCTGCCACCTGTTCGCGGGCTTGGTTAAGGGCACGCCCCACCTGGCCGCCAAAACTGTGCATCGAGGAGGGGTTGCCGTAGAAGGTCTGCAAATAGGGCAGCATCGCCTCCAGAACCAGGGGATCCACGGCGGTGGTGGCGTTGTTGTCCAGGTAGATCACGGGGTTCATACAGGCTCCGAATCGATACAAGGTAGGGGTTGGGCAACGTTAAACGGCTTGCGGAGCGTGGGAATGGCACTGCTTTGGGCAAATGCGGGCGCAAGCCTGACAGCCGATGCAGAGGGCGGCATTGAGGATGGTCATCACTTTGCGCTCACTTTCTTCTTCCTCTTCGTTGTCGACAAACTCGCCGTCTTCGTTGAGGGCTCTGAGGGCAAACACACCACGGCCACAGACTTTGAGGCAACGGCTACAGCCGAGGCAGCGGCTGATATCCAGGCTTTCGATAAACTGTGGGATCCAGGGCAGTCCGCCTTTGGTGAGAGCAGTTGCAGTAGCCATGGCCGCGTCTCCAAAAGATGAGGTCTCAAGATCGGGAAGATTTGCTGTCCAGGGCCTGGTTGACCAACCAGGTGCGGTAAAACTTGAGGGCCACCGTTTCGATGAGGTCGTAGTCTTCCACCACTTCGATGCCGGCCTCGCGAATACGCTTCATGGGGCAATCGCCGATCTTGGAGACCAGCACGGCTCGGCAATCCCTGATGAGATCCAGGATTTGCTCTAGGTTGTTGTCCTCCCCGGATCCCCCGTGGCAGTACTGCGGAACCTTGCGGTGGCCGACAAACTGCGCCCCACGGGCGTTGACCTCGTAGATCAAAAACTCCCGCGCATGGCCGAAGTGGCGATTGACCAGGCCGCCGCCTTTGCTGGCTACGGCCACCAGGATGGAGGGGCTGTCGGGAGGCAGGTCGGCTGTCCAGTGGGTTGGGGTTGACTGCTGCTGAGCTTGCAGTTGGGCAATGCTTGCCTGGACCTGGCGGCGTTTTTCGGGGTCGTATTCGGGGGTCATCTGCATAAAGCGCTCCTTGGTAAACTCTTGGCTGCGGTCTTCCCCCAGCAGGCCCACCGCGTCCGCCCGACACTGGCGACAGTGGCGCATCATCCGCATGTTGCCGGAGCACCGATCTTGCAGGGCTTTCAACTCCTGAGGGGTGGGGCCCCGCTGGCCGATAAGGCCGAAGTAGGTGCCGTGTTCAGGCGCCGAGATCAGGGGCATGATGTTGTGCAAGAAAGCCCCTTTCTCCTGGATCACCCGGTTCACTTCCAGCAGGTGGGTGTCGTTGATGCCGGGAATGAGAACGGAGTTGACTTTGCAGAGGATGTCTGCCTCCCGCAACAGATCCAGGCTTTCCATCTGCCGCTCGTGCAGGATGCGGGCTGCCTCCACCCCCCGAATGCGCTTGCGCCGCCAGCGGATCCAGGGGTAGATCCTGGCCCCGATCTCTGGATCCACCATGTTGATGGTCAGGGTGACGTGGTCGATGTTCAGCCGTTTGATCTCGTCGATGTAGTCCGGCAACATCAGGCCGTTGGTGGAAAGGCAGAGCTTGAGATCCGGAGCTTTCTCGGCAATGCGGGCAAAGGTCTCGAAGGTTTGCTTGGGGTTGGCCAAGGGATCCCCAGGCCCAGCAATGCCCACCACCGTCAGTTGCGGGATCTTGCCGGCAATCACCAGCACTTTGTGGGCGGCTTCCGCCGGGGTCAGCAGCTCGCTGACCACACCGGGCCGGCTCTCGTTGGCACAGTCGAACTTGCGGTTGCAGTAGTTGCACTGGATGTTGCAGGCGGGGGCTACCGCCACGTGCATGCGGGCGTAGTGATGGTGAGCTGCTTCGCTGTAGCAGGGATGGGTGGCGATGCGTTGCTGCAGATGAGGGGGGAGAGCCTGGCGGGGGCTGCTGCTGCAAGCGCAGGCCGATGGGAAGGGGGATCCCTGGCGGGGCGGAGTTGAAAGGGGCGGCATAGTGGGGTCAACCAGGGGATAGAACGTTACTGGCGGTTATATCAACCGCCCTCTGCCCGCTCCGTTGCACTCAGCCCGGTAGAACTGATCGAGTTTATTGGCTTTGTACTCAAGACCTGCAAAGCCTGATGGCAGGCCAAATCCAACTTTTTTTAGGGGTCAAGGGTCTGGTTTTTCAAGGCCGGGGATGCCGTATTTTGACCCAAAGGGGCGGGGGATCCGGCTGTGGGGAGGATCCCCGGAATCCCTGATTCGACAAGGGCTTGGGGCAATGCTTAGGAAATACTAAAAATCTGCTCAGATGCACTCAAGCGCCGCAGCCTCGGCTGCGTTTTGCATCAATTGCTACGATTTAATATCGTATCAGCCCAAAAGTGTATTGAAAATAGCCGTTTGAGTTTGAGGAAAGATCCCCCTGGGGCAAAGTCCTCGCCAAGGAAGTGAAGACTATTGCGGCGGCAGGCCGTCGGACTTTCTTGTTGTGACAGGGGGGATGTACTCGCTCAAATACCCATACCCTTCCCCAAAAATACCGGATCCCTGCGGGCAAAAGACTCAACCCCCTGCCCTCAGAAAAACTTTTTTTGCCCTCTGGGCCAAGCTTCCAGGGTTTGAGTACATCGGCAATAACTCAATCAATCCTGATCGCCCGCTGCCAAGCCTGAGCCCCTGCAGCCGCTTGCTATAAGCGGGGGATATAAGCGGGGGAACAGAAACCCAACGGTTCTGCCCTCTGCTGAGACTCCCTCCTGCTTCCCAACCGGTGAGCTTATGTCCCCCCTTGTTTCTCCCCCACCGAAAACGGCTGAAGTGCTGCAGGTGCCCCGTTGCGATCGCTGGCGGATTCTCTACCGTCTGCAGGAGCTGGATTTGACCTGTGGCTGTACCCCGACCGGCCAACTGTGGGTGATGATTCGCACCCCCACCGAAGCCCTCCTCGTCCACAGTGTGCTCCGCCTTTTCGCCCTTGACCGCTCTGGCTGGCTGAATTGGTTGGATCGCTGCTGGTCTCTCCAAACCTGGGATCCCCCTGAGAGATCTGCAGGAGGGGATGACCACCCCTGAACCTCTGCCGTTTGCCTCCTTGCTTCTCCTGTTCACCTCGTTTTGGTAGCGCCAATGAGCACTCCATCCCCCTCGACTCGCTCCTTCCAACAAGTCCGAGACAACCCCGTTCACCTGGGACGGGAGATCACGGTTCCCATCTGCGAGGGCCTCAACCTAGTTTGGGCCAGTCTTCAGGGGCTGTATTTGCAGTATCTGAAGCACCATCTGGTTGTGGAAGGAGCAGAGTTCTACTCAATTCACCAATTTTTCAACGAAAGTCTACAGGAAGTTCAGAACCACGCCCATGAGGTGGGGGAGCGCCTGAACGGCCTGGGTGGGATCCCGGCCTCCAGCTTTGCCAAGCTGGCGGAGCTGTGCTGCTTCAGCCCGGAAGGGGACGATGCATTGGCCGTGCGGCCCATGCTGGAAGCGGATTTGCGGGCCGAGCAAAGCCTAATCGATCTGCTGCGTCGCCAGGCGGCTCTGGCGGAAAGTGTTGGGGATCGCGCCACCCGTCACCTCTACGAGCAGATTTTGCTGCGGACGGAAGAACGGGCCTTTCACCTGGCCCACTTTCTGGCTGCCGACAGCTTGGTTTTGGGCTTGTCCCCATCCTAGCTTGCCCATCTACGCCCACCCCTCGTTTTGGGAGACTCTGCCATGCTTACCCCCGATCGGGCGCCGCTGCTCCAGTTTTTGCAAGTCGAGCTTGGGATCCCGGAATCCGCCCTCACCTTCGCCCTGAAACGGCATGGGTGTGAACAGGGCCCCCTGCCGATGATCCTCTGGCATTACGGGCTGATTTCCTTGGAGCAACTGGAGCAGATTTTTGAATGGTGTGCTCCCCCTCCTCTTGTTACCAATTCTACCCATTCGGAGGTTTAAGCCATGACTTATCCCTACCCTTCTCTTCCCTTTCCCAGAGTCGGCAACCCTTTGGGATGGCTCGGCCTGGTTTTGAACTCAATTTTCAGATCCGCCCTGAAGTGGCCGCGCCGCTGGCTCAACAGCATTGAAATTCGGGGATCCCGGCAGGCCCGTTGGATTTGTCGTTTGATCCCGGCTTCCTGTCCCTTTGAGCGGGATATCCGGCTGGGATCCCGCACCGTCCACATTCCGGCCCTCTGTCGCATCAACCCCCTCTACGAGGAGATCATTGCCCTGCGGCTACGGGCGGCGGCTTATCTGGCCGAAGCTGCGGCTCAACCCCAGCCCCCCTCTTCTCAGGAGATCCCATCATGCCCTTGATCAGCCGGACTAAAGTGGCGGAGCTGCTCAACGAGACCGCCTGCGAGCACAACCACAAGAAAGACGGCAAAGGCAAAAACAAAGTCTGTGCCGAGCAAGCCAAGCCAGGAGGAGCGCAGGGAGGCTGTGCCTTTGACGGGGCTTCGATTGCCCTGGTGCCGATCGCCGATGCCGCCCATCTAGTACATGGGCCAATCGCCTGCAGCGGCAACTCTTGGGGGACGCGGGGCAGCCTCTCTTCTGGCCCCCAGCTTTATCGGGTGGGCTTCACCACCGATCTGAGCGAGAACGAGATCATCTTCGGGGGGGAGGAAAAGCTGTTCCAGGCCATCCTTGACTTGCAGGCCAAATACCAGCCTGCCGCCATTTTTGTCTATCTCACTTGTGTAACTGCCCTCATTGGCGACGATGTGGAGGCCGTGTGTCAGCGGGCCAGCCGCCAGCTTGGGATCCCGGTCATTCCGGTGAATGCGCCCGGCTTTGTGGGCAGCAAAAACCTAGGCAACCGTCTGGCCGGAGAAGCCCTGCTGGACTATGTGATCGGCACCGCCTCCCCGGAGTACACCACTCCCCGCGACATTAACCTCATCGGCGAGTACAACATTGCCGGCGAGCTGTGGGATGTCTTGCCTCTGTTTGACGAGCTGGGGATCCGCATCTTGGCCAAGATCACCGGCGATGGCCGCTACCGCGAGATCTGTACCGCCCACCGGGCCAAGCTGAACGTCCTCATCTGCGCCAAAGCCCTGCTCAATGTGGGCCGCAAGATGCAGGAGCGCTATGGGATCCCCTACATTGAGGCTTCCTTTTACGGGCTGCAGGAGATGAACCACTGCCTACGGGCCATTGCCCAAGGGCTGAAGGATCCCGAACTGCAGGAGCGTACCGAGGCCCTCATCGAGCGGGAAACTCGCGCCACCGAGGCGGCTTTGGCCCCCTACCGGCAGCGGCTGGCGGGCAAACGAGTTGTCCTTTATACCGGCGGGGTGAAAAGTTGGTCGATCATCTCCGCCGCTCGAGATCTGGGGATGCAGGTAACGGCCACCAGCACCCGCAAAAGCACCGAAGAAGACAAAGCCCGCATCCGCGAGCTGCTTGGCCAGGATGGCATTCTCTTGGACAAGGGCAGCCCGCAAGAGCTGCTCAAGGTGGTGGAGCGCACGAAAGCGGACTTGCTCATCGCCGGCGGACGCAACCAGTACACCGCCCTCAAGGCCCGCATCCCCTTTCTGGACATCAACCAGGAGCGGCACCATGCCTATGCCGGCTATCGCGGCCTGGTGAACTTGGCGCGGGAGATCGATGCCGCCCTCCACAGTCCCATTTGGGAGCAGTTGCGACGGCCTGCCCCCTGGGAGACCTCAGCAGCAAAGGAGGTGGGAGGATGGCCCAGTTGATTCAAGAACGCAAGCCCCTCAGCGTCAACCCCCTCAAACTCAGCGCTCCGCTGGGAGCGGCCCTGGCCTTTCTGGGGATCAAGGGCTGTCTGCCGCTCTTCCACGGTTCCCAAGGCTGTACGGCCTTTGCCAAAGCGCTGCTGGTACGTCATTTCCGCGAGGCCATTCCCATGTCCACCACTGCCATGTCCGAAGTGGACACCATCTTGGGAGGCGAGGAGAATGTCGAAGCTGCCATCCTCACCTTGGTGGAGAAGGCCCAGCCGGAGCTGATTGGTCTTCTGACCACCGGCCTCACGGAAACCCGCGGGGACGATATGCCGCGCATCCTGCGGGAGCTGCGCCGACGCCAGCCGCAATTGCAGGATCTGCCCATCGTCTTGGCCTCCACGCCTGACTTTAAGGGATCCCTGCAAGACGGCTATGCCATCGCCGTCAACAGCTTGGTCAGCACCCTGCCGGAATCGCCGTCGGGATCCGTCCGCCCTGCCCAGGTAACGGTGCTGTGCGGGCCTGCCCTCACCCCTGCCGACGCCCAGGAGATCAAAGAAATGGCAGAGGCTTTTGGCCTAGAGCCGATCCTGGTGCCGGATCCCGCGGGTTCCCTGGACGGACACTTGGGCACCGGCTTTAGGGCGACCCCAGACGGCGGCACCACCCTTGAGCAATTGCGCCAGCTCGGGCGTTCCGGCCTCACCATAGCTGTCGGCGAGAGCATGCGCCCTGCCGCTCAGATCCTGGCCCAGCGCTTTGGCACCCCCTATCGGGTTTTCCCCCACCTGACCGGTCTCAAGGCTGTGGATCCCTTTTTGGCAACCTTGGCCGATCACAGCCAGCAGCCGGTGCCCTCTCGCTACCGCCGCCAGCGCAGCCAGGTTCAAGATGCCCTCCTGGATTGCCACTTTTTCTTCGGCAACCAGCGGATTGCCTTGGCCCTAGAAGCCGATCTGCTCTGGGGGTGGGTGGACTGGCTGCTGGATATGGGCTGTCAGATCCAGGCGGCCATCAGTCCCACACCGGATCCCCACTTGACCACCCTTCCCATTGAGGCAGTGCGGGTGGGAGATCTGGGGGATCTGGAGGAGCTGGCACCCGGGGCCGACCTGCTGGTGGGCAACTCCCACGTGGCGCGCCTGGGCAAGCGGCTGGGGATCCCAGTGCATCGAATGGGGATCCCTATCTTCGACCGGCTGGGGGCCAACCACATCTGTCAGGTGGGCTATCGCGGCACCCTATCCCAACTGTTTGCCGTCGGCAACCTGCTGATGGAGCAGGAGGAAGCCCGTCACCCCAGCCCACCCCAGGTTTCTGGGCATGGATTCTAAGGGATCCAGAGCTTCGAGCTAGATCCCCCTAGCTCCCCTAAACCCTCAAGTTCACGGTTCTAAGGAGAACGCCTATGCAAGTGGCCTTTACAACCCGCGACGGCAAGCACGTCAATGCCCACTTTGGCTGGGCCAACCAGATCGACCTCTACGAAGTCACCCCCGAAGGCTACCGATTTTGTAAGACCCTCACCTTTGGGGGCAACTTGGAGGCAGATGGCAACGAGGACAAGCTGGTGCCCAAGCTGCAGGCTTTGGCCGATGTCACCCTCATCTACGTGGCTGCCATTGGCAGCAGTGCCGCCGCCCGCCTGATCAACCGCCGCATCACCCCCATCAAAGTGCAGTCGGAAGAAGAATCCATCGAGAGCTTGTTGCAGCGCCTGGTATCCACCCTGCACAACCCTCCCCCCTGGCTGCGCAAAGTGCTCTTGGCCGAGCGCGCCCGCAAAGCCGAAGCCCCAAATCCCTCTACTTCCCCTGCGGAGGTTTAGCCATGACGGTTACCCCTCTTTCCCCCTCGACCAGCCCCATCCTGCAGGAGATCGTCCGCCAGCTGCGGGCGGCGGATCCCTACGGCACCTACCGCGCCTGGAGTGATGAGTTGCTGCTCAAGCCCTTTGTCGTCACCAAAGCCCAAAAACGCCAGATATCCCTCGAAGGGGAGGTGGATCCCGGGGTGCGGAGCCGCATTCTCATCTACTACCGCGCCATTGCCGCCCTGATTGAAAAGGAAACGGGCCTCCTAGCTCAGGTGGTGCTGGATCTCAACAGCGAAGGCTTTGGTTGGGTGCTGGTCTTCTCAGGGCGGTTGTTGTTGGTGGTCAACACCCTGCGAGACGCCCATCGCTTCGGTTTCGAGTCTCTCGAACAGCTCACTGAAAAAGCTACTGCCCTTATCGACAAAGGGATCCAACTGGCCCGAACCTACCCTGAGGTGGGCCGACTGTAGCCGCTTGTCTCCGTCCCGGCAGCCATTTTTTCTTCTTTTTCTTCAGCAATTAGGAGTGCCTTGCCCATGTTGAATGAGAGTGACGTTGAGAATGTTGTGAACGGCCTGGATTTCGAGCCCTTTGAACACCTGTCTGCCGACCAGCTCCGCAGCGAGATCAAGCGCCTAAACAGCAAAGCAGGCCAACTGAAAATGGATCTGCACGATCTGGCCGAGGGGCTACCCGACGGGTTCGAGCGACTCCCCGACTTGGCAGCCCGCACCTATGCCCTGTTTGCCCGGCTGCACACCCTCAGACAACGCTTGAAAACCCTGGAGACCTGCCGATGAGTTGGAACCACAACCGCCGTTGGAAAGACTTCCAAGCCCTAGTCAATGCCGAGGATTATTTCGCTTTTTTCGAGCTCCCCTACGATCCGCGGGTGGTCAACGTGAATCGCCTGCATATCTTACGCAAATTCGCTCAGTATCTGGCTCCTCTGGAGCACTTCCAGGGCAGCGAAGAAGAGCGATTGGAGCAAGCTCGGCAAGCGCTGGAAAAAGCGTATCAAACCTTTCTCACTTCTACCCCGCAGCAGGAGAAGCTATTCCGAGTCTTTCAAGACTACGGTTGTCCGGATCCCGTTGGCGGCTGTGCCGGCTGCAGCTCTTTGGGAGAGCGGGGCGAATGCAGCCCTGGGATCCCTGCCTAAGCTCCCTTGTTTACCCCTCGTCAACTCTCTGGAGATCTCATCATGGCTACCTACACAGTTCACTTGGTTAACCCAAAACGACGGCTCGACACCTATATCTCAGTAGATGAAGATTCAACCATCCTAGAAGCGGCTGAGGATCAAGATGTGGACTTGCCCTCTTCCTGCCGCTCCGGTAGTTGTTCCTCTTGCGTGGCCAAAGTGGTAGAAGGAGAAGTCGATCAATCGGAGCAAACCTTTCTGGATGAGGAGCAAATAGCCAAAGGATTTGTGCTGCTCTGCGTGGCCAGACCTCGCTCCAATTGTACGATTCGCACTCACCAGGAAGCTTACTTGGTTTGATAGATCGCTGCTTCCAAGCTGCTCGCAAATGGACTCGGGCAAGGCTCAAATGGCCTCTTCTAAGATTAGGGATCCCTGTATGTTGGCACCGCCCACCGTCCCTAAGATCTCAATAACCATATCTCCTCTCCAACTCATGAAGGTTGGAGAAGAAGGTCGCATCTACCAACTGCGCGGATCCGAAGCTGCTTGCGCCCAATTGCAGCAAATGGGTCTCACTGTGAGCACCTATCTCCAGGTTATCCAACGTCACCCTGAGTGGATCCTACTCCTACCCAGTGGCCAACTTTCCCTTCCTGCTCATTTAGCTAAACCCATCTGGGTTTACATGGATCCCCGTTGCACCCTAGCGCCTCCCCAAGAACCGAATAAGAAAACAATCTTAAATTTGCCAAGAGCCTTCTAAAATGTAGTCTATTTACCCAATTTTTAACTTGCAATGAGAGACACTCAAGGTAAGCACATCTCTTCATAATCTATCTTGATTTGGGAGCAAAGCTATGAACACCTGTTTGCTACACCTGGGCTCCATCCTTAAAGCTGCTGAAGAGCTTAGCCTTGTGGAAAAGCCATTTCCCAAGTTGCAACACATTCAACTCTGCACAGGGCTCAGCCCAGAAGAAATCGTGCGGGCGCTGGAGCTAGAACCCAATCCCTTGGGTTGGCATCTGGAGCCAAGCCACAACCTTGCCGATGAATCGGCGTATTGGGTGGGCGGACGACCTTGTGTCGGCTTGGTTATTGAGCGTTTCGCCTGACACTTGTTGCAGTTCGGATCCCCAAAAGGCTCTCAAGGGGGAGGAATAGCCTGCAAAGCCATCTCAAAAGTTCACTGTAAACATTAGAAGTTAAGAGAAAACAAAGCTTTCCAGAAGGTTCACCCTAGACCAAATCTCCCTGGCCTGCCGGGGATCTTTTGAGGTATCGTTCAATCCAGTTCACGAATTGAGCTTAGGAAACAGACCTTAAACTAAGGTCTCTCGCCGGGCTGCCACGGCTTTGCGAGGAAGGTCTCCATGGCCGGGTTTAGGGTTTTGCAGATGCGATAGCAGGCGTGAACAAAGGAGAGCTACAGGGAAACGCTATGGAGTTCGAGGGCTATGGCTTATCAAATCTCAGGGAATTGTATCGGTTGCAACGCTTGCGTAGATAGCTGTCCTACAAAAGCTATTGTTGTCCAGGATGGGGAATACTGGATTAATCCTCTGTTGTGCAATGACTGCGAAGGTTTCTTCCCAGAACCTCAGTGCGTTAGCCTGTGTCCCGGTTCTGCCCCGCAGCCTTATGAAGCCATGAAGGGGCGCAACCGCACGGTCACGGCCCGCATTCGCAGCAGCCCACCTCTATTTTTGAACGGCCATAGCCAGGCTTTTGCTTCGTCAATTGTGGTCTGGGAAGCTTGCAATTTCCTATCTCAATTTCAATCTCTCAATCTGCAAAAGCAGGGAGATAACCAGGTTTGCTATCAGAAATCTGTTGGCCACAACCAGGGATCTCTGACCCTAACTCTATGTTTGGACGGGATCCCACAAAGTGCTCCGATCGATGTGCGAACTGCCTGTTTGCATCTTATTTTTGCTGCCTATGCTGCCGGGTTGAATAGCCCCTGGAAGGAATCCTTTGTTTTCACCGACTCACAATTGGAGTCCTATTTGGGCTGGGATAAACGTAAAGATCTGAGCAAGATGACCCGTCTCCACCTGTTCATGACCTGGATAGAGCAGCTCTGTCGGATTCAAGTCTCCATCGATTGGCCGGATCAGGGGCGGGTGAAGGGGTTTTCGGTACCGGCTGGCCCTCTGTGGAGGCTGCTCAAGATGCATCGCCACTTTCAAAAAGATGAGCAGGGCTGCAACCATCTGGTGGGCCTGACTTGGGCGATTCAGCCCGGCGAATGGACACGGTACTTTCTCAATCGACAAGGGTGCCGCCAGGGGCAAGCCTTTTATCAGTACAGCAGCCTGCCCCTATCCCTGCTGCAGGCCGTGATGAGCCATTGGCAACACCATGAAGGAGCCATGCGCCTGCTGCTGTGGCTGTTGTTCAAAGTGAGGATGGGGCGGCAACAGCGTCTGACGGTGCCCACCCTGATGCGAGTGGCCTACGGGGAAGAGCGACTGCAGGAAGCTTATCTCAATCTCCAAGAACGCAAACGGCTGGTGCGCACCTTTGAAAGCGATCTGGAGGTTCTCAACCACTACGGCCTCAAGCCGGAGTTCGATCCCCTCACCTATCCTTCTTCCATTCAACCCCTGTGGGCTCGCCTGGAAGCTGTGCCCGAGGATGCGGACGAGGCATTGAACTTTTGGATTGAAGATGCCAACAACGGTGGCTTGCTGACGGCTGCCGGGCCGCGGGGCAAGTGGGGACTCTTGATGCAGGCTCGCATTCAACGATTTCATCTGCCCTCCGACTGGCATCGTCAAGCAGTTCAAGAAGCCAGATCCCCGACCCGAGAATCGGGATCCCGGCAGCGGCGTAGGGCAAAGTCTGCGCCTGCTGCAACAGCCTCTGATCTCCCTTGCCATCCCGAAGACCCAAAAGATTTTTCCTCAGGCAAGGCTTTGCGTGGGGCAGATATCTCAGCGGCACGCCAGCAAAAGGGAATTAGCCAGCGGGAATTGGCCCAGAGGCTGGGGCGCAGCCAGAGCTGGGTGCGGGATGTAGAGAATGGGCGGCTTCAGATCAGCCTAAACGATCGCCAGCGCCTTATCAAAGCCCTGTATTTGGATCCCAGGCAACAGCAAGTCTAGGCCAGTCACTCAATTTGCTAATCCACCACTAATCCACGGCGATGACCACATCTGAGGCTTTAATGGCAGCATACGCTTCTTTTCCAACTGCTATACCCAACCGTTCGGCAGAGTGCTTAGAAATAATGGCTGTTATTTCTATGCCTGGTGCAACTTCCAGAACAATTTCGGCATTGACCATGCCCACCTGGAAGCTTTTTACAGTTCCTTTAAAAAAGTTGCGAGTGCTGATTTGCATGACTTCTCCTTTGTTGAACACTTAAAGCAACAGGGGTGTTGACCGAACTGAACAAGAGAGGAGCTTGCCGGATGGTCATTCAACACCGGTTTCAATACTATCAGATGCTTATCGTTGCCTCTGGGGAGGAAGGGCTGCCAATAGTCTAGATTATGTATCTTAAAGATACAAACTGCAACCTCTAATGGTCAAAGTACCGAGCGATTGGTGGATTTTCCTGTTCTGAAAGTCGTCACGGGTCAAAGAAGAATGGCTATGAAACGAAGAACTGCAATGTTATTCCTGGGGATCCTGGCCGCTCTGGCTTTGAGGTGGGGGTCGGCTCCCGGCTTGGCGCAATCTCAGCCCATTTTGGTGGGGGCTGCGGTGAGCTTGCAACCGGCTTTAACGGAAATCGACCGGTTGTTCACCGCCCGCTATCCCGACATCAAGGTTGAGTACAACTTCGCCAATTCCGGCTTTCTCCAGCAACAGGTGGAGCAGGGGGCGCCTCTGGACGTGGTATTTTTCGCAGCCGCCTCTTTTATGGACGCCCTTGCCAAGCAAAACCTGCTGGTGGAGGGATCCCGGCGAGATCTTCTCAGCAACCGCATGGCTTTAATTGTGCCTGCCAATGCCAGAACCAAGGTTCAGGATTTTGCCGACTTGGTGGCGGAAGAGATCCGGGTTCTGTCCATTGGGGATCTGCAGGCCATGCCCGCCGGACGCTATGCCCAGGAAATTCTCACCGAGGCGGGGGTGTTTGAGACGCTGCGGCCCAAGATGGTGTTTGCCAGCACGGTGCGGGAAATTTTGACGGCGGTGGAGCAGGGCAATGCCGACGCCGGGATCCTGTTTACCTCGGATGCTCAGCTTTCGGATCGGGTGCGGGTGGTGGCTACGGCGGATCCCATTACGCCAATTATCTACCCGGTGGCATTGGTGCGCGATACTCCCGCCGGACAGTCTTACTTGGAGTTTTTAACCTCAGAAGAAGCAGCAGAGGTGTTTGTGAAGTACGGCTTTATCCGCCTGTGAGGGATCCCTCTGCAATTGCCCAGATGAGCGACTACGACCTGTCTCCGCTGTGGATCTCGTTGCGGATTGCCAGCTTAGCCACAGCTATCACCTTTGGGGTGGGGACGCTGGCAGCTTATGGGATGTTGCACTACCGAGGTCGGTGGCGCTCTCTCCTCGAGGCCATCTTATTGGCGCCGCTGGTGTTGCCGCCCACCATGGTGGGGTTCCTATTGTTGCTGCTATTTGGTCGGCGAACCCTTCTGGGACAACTTTTGGCCTCGCTGAACTTGTCGGTCATCTTCACCTGGTATGCCGGGGTGATCACGGCAGTGGTGGTGGCCCTGCCCCTGATGTACCGCACGGCCTTGGGAGCTTTCCAGCAGATCGACCCGACGCTGGTGGCGGCAGCCCGCACGCTGGGGGCAAGCAGGGCCAAGATTTTTACGCAGGTGCTGATCCCTTTGGCCTTACCAGGGATCCTGGCGGGGATTACCCTCAGTTTTGCCCGCGCTCTGGGGGAGTTCGGCGCCACCTTGATGCTGGCAGGCAATATCCCGGGCCGCACGCAAACCCTGTCCATGGCCATCTTCTTTGCCGTTCAGGCGGGGGATATGCGGGGGGCGGCCATCAGCTCGGCCCTGGTCTTGGGGTTGTCCTTGGGGGTGATGACGGCAGTTAACCTTTGGTTTCAGCGACGGCCCTGGCAGCGACCTCCCTCTCGTCCTCTACAGGTTCTCACCAGAAGGGATCTGGATTTCTCAACTCCGGCCCCCCGCCTCTGGGTGGACATTGACAAGAAGCTGCCCCAATTTGAGCTGCAGGCGCAACTGAGCTGCGACGGGCGGCCATTAGGACTGCTGGGGGCCTCTGGATCCGGCAAAAGCCTACTTTTGCGCTGCATTGCCGGGATCGAAACCCCGGATGGTGGGCGCATTTTGCTCAACGAGCGGGCGTTGTTTGACGCCGAACAGGGGATCCGGCTGCCCCCCGCTCAGCGACGGGTAGGGGTGATCTTCCAGAACTACGCTCTGTTTCCCCATCTCACCGTCGCCCAGAACATCGCTTTTGGGATCCCTGCGGGCTTGAGCGAAGCGGAAAAACAAGAGCGGATCCAGGCCCAGCTGCGGTTGGTCAAGCTGAAGGGCTGGGAAAACCGCTATCCCACGGAGCTCTCTGGAGGACAGCAGCAGCGGGTGGCCCTGGCGCGAGCGTTGGCTTCTGAGCCGGAGATCTTGCTGCTAGATGAGCCTTTTTCTGCTTTGGATGCCCACCTGCGCAGCCATCTGGAGCAGGAGATGGGGGAGATCTTAGCCGACTACAAGGGAGTCACGCTTTTGGTAACCCACAACATTGAGGAAGCCTTCCGCCTCTGCGGGGATCTGGCTGTAATGGAGCAGGGGCGAATCATTGCCCAGGGGGACAAGCGTCAGCTATTTGAGGCTCCCCCCTGCCTTAGTGTGGCGCAACTGACGGGTTGCAAAAACATCTCGCGGGCCAAGCTCCTGGGCCCTCAACGGGTGCTGGCCTTGGATTGGGGCTGTGAGCTGCAGGTACAGGGATCCCCAGCGGGAGAATACATCGCCATCCGCGCCCACCACCTCACCTTCAGGCCCGACGGGAAGCTGCCCAACACGTTTCCGGCTTGGCTGGTGAAGTGGAGCGAGACCCCCCACCGACTGACTCTCTTCTTTAGGCTGGGCGGTCCTCCTGCCCACCGCCAGGACTATCACCTGCAAGCTGAGGTGTGGCGGGAGCGCTGGCGCGAGGTGGAGACTTGGGGATCCCCCTGGTGGCTACAGTTGGATCCCCGGCATCTGAGGGTGTTTTGAGTCTGGGCTTAACACCCGTCAAGTGGGTTCTTCGCCCAGGCAATAGCCCCGCGGGGTAATCAGCCGGTCCCCATGGCGAAAGGTCTGAGAGTTGCCGATAAGAACCAGGGTGAGCATGTCCACCTGCTCTGGATCCAGCTCCCCCAGGGTGGTAAGGCGGAGAGTTTCGCCAGGGCGGTAGAGGTTGCGGGCCAAAGCCACAGGGGTATGGGCGGGCCGGGCCTGCAAAAAGATCTGCAGAGCCTTGAGGAAGGGATCCACCCGCTGCCGGGAGCGGGGGTTGTAAAGGGCCACCACAAAATCGGCAGCTGCAGCCGCCTGCAGGCGTTTTGCAATCACTGGCCAGGGGGTAAGCAAATCCGAGAGGGAAATGGCGCAGAAGTCGTGCATCAGCGGAGCCCCCAGCCGGGCAGCAGCCGCCTGGAAGGCAGAGATCCCCGGCAGCACCTCCAGAGAAGGGCGGATCCCATCCCAGCCAGAGCGGACCAAGCACTCCAGCACCAAGCCCGCCATGCCGTAAATGCCGGCATCCCCCGAAGAAATCACCGCCACCTTCAGCCCCTGCTGCGCCCAAGCGATGGCCTGTTTGGCCCGCTGCAGCTCTTGGGTAATGGGAGAGGCCTCCCGAATTTGGCCGGGGTGCAAAAGGGGATCCACCAGATCCAGATAAAGCTGGTAGCCAACAACCACATCGGCCTGAGTTAAAGCCATACGGGCAGCCAAAGTCAATTGACCCAGATCCCCAGGACCAGTGCCGATGAGCCAGAGGTGGCCGCTGCGAGGGGAATACTCCTGCGCCGCGCGGGCAATGGCCAGGGTACAGGCCCCTTCGGTTTTCGAGGTGAAGACCTGCTTGGGGCAGAGGAGGGTTGCTCCCCCAAAGGGCTCTACCTTCTCCGCAACACAGGATGGCCTCTCAGGAACCTTGTCACCTCTTCCCCAAGTCTGACAAGTCTGAGCTGCCAAGAGGGCAGCCGCCTCGGCTACGGAGGGAGTGCCCACCGCCTGCCGCACCGCCTCCGAAGGGTGGGGCACTGGGATCCCAGCCAAAGCCTCTGCCGAGAAAAACTCAATGGGCCAGCCATAGGCTTGGGCCAGCTCCAGAAGACCCGGCTCGTTTTGCTTCAGCTCCAAGGTGGCCAAGCCGGCAATGGCCTCAAAAGCCAGCCCCTGGGCCTGCAACAGGCGGCGCAGGGATCCCTCTAGCCAAACGCGGGTAGTGCCCCGCTCGCAGCCCACCCCCACCCAGAGCACCCGCGGATGCCAGTGCACTGTCGGGATCCCCGTGGGAGGGGAGAGGTATTCCCCAATCCAGATCTGGGCAACGGGATGGGGAGGAGAGGAGGCCACTAGGGGATGATCTGCCGGCCAAGCTTGTCGCCAAAGCCGCGTGCCGCAGGTCTGGTGAACGGCCACCGGCTCTCCCCGCGTCAAGGCGGCTGCCACCCCGTTCCAATCTCCAGCGCCCCGCCGCCAGCCGTAGGGATCCCCCAGCAAATCCAAAGGCGGGATCCCCAGCCCCTCGGAAGCAGAGGTGAGAACCGGCTGGGCTCCCAAGGTAGCGGCCACCTGCCGCGCCAGGGCATCGGCCCCCCCCACATGTCCCCCGCACAGGCTAATAGCCCAGCGACCGGCTTCGTCCACCACCACCACCGCTGGATCCCGCTGCTTGTCCTGCAAGAGGGGGGCAATGAGCCGCACCACCGACCCTGCGGCCAAGATGAAGAGACAGCCCTGCACCTGGGGCCAGGTTTGGGCAACGGCTTCTGCCAGAGATCTGGGCGCTGTGGGATCCTTGGGATCCCCGTAAGCCTGCCAGGGGGAGGGCAGCCCCTGCGGGTCAGCTTTGCTCCAGCAGCTCACCTCCTTGCCCAAGAGCGGGATCAGAGAGTTGGCCAACCGGCGGGCGCGCGGGCTGGGGGCAAACAGAGCAAGCTTCATCGAGCGTGGGCCAAGGCTAGGATTCTCCCCGGATCCTATACTGGACATAGAGCCACCCGCGAAGGGACAAGTGCCGATGGTCATCCCACCTGGACTGATGCTGCCCCTAATCCCCCTGGAGGTTTTGCTCTCCACGAAGGGGCTGATGTTTTTGCTGCTATCGGCCTATGGGGGGGCCATGTGGACATTCTTAAGCGGCGCCCCCCGCGTCCACACCATCATCGTGCCGGACTTGGAGCAGGCCAGAGGGTTTTACGAGAAGGTGTTGAAACTGCCGGAAGCGGAGCTGCCCCTGCAGTACTACTACGGCTACGAGCAGAGCATGGTCGGCTACAGCCTAGGATCCCCCTCATCCAAGCCTACGCCCGCATCTACCCCACCCTGTTCAAGCCGCTAGAGGCCATGCCGGAGCCGTTGCGGCAGCACATCCGCTACCCCCAAGATCTCTTCCGGGTGCAGGTGCAGCAATTTGCCACTTACCACATGACGGATCCCCGTGTTTTCTACAACCGGGAAGACCAGTGGCAGATCCCCAACCAGTTCCGCAAGCGGCGGCGCCTGCCCATGCAGCCCCAGTACCTCATCCTCACCTTGCCAGAGGATCCCCAAAAGGGATCCCCAAACCAGCCCGAGTTTGTCTTGCTTTCTCCCTTCACCCCCCTCAACAAACAAAACATGGTGGCCTGGATGGCGGCCCGCTGCGATGGGGAAAACTACGGCAAGCTGCTGGTGTACGAGTTTTCCAAGCAGCGCCTCATCTACGGCCCAGAGCAAGTAGAGGCGCGGGTCAACCAGGATCCGGCCATTTCCGAGCAAATCGCCCTCTGGAACGAACACGGGTCGCGGGTGAACCTGGGCACCCTGCTGGTCATCCCCATCGAGACCTCGCTTCTCTACATCCAGCCCCTCTACCTGGAGGCAGAACAGGGCCGCCTGCCCCAGCTCACCCGGGTCATCGCTGCCTACGAAGACCGGGTGGTGATGGAGCCCACCCTCAGCCAGGCTCTGGAAGCCCTCTTCTCCCCCACCGGCAGCCGCCGCTCCAACCGCTGAGGCCGGGATCCCTTCTCAGATTTCTAAGGGTAGTTGACAGAACTTAACGGATGATTTAAGGTTAGGTTGTCAATCTTCGCGCTTCCTCAGGGAAGTTTGCCATCATGACCACTGTTATCCAACGTCGCTCAACCAGCAACGTGTGGGAGCAGTTTTGCGAGTGGGTCACCTCCACCGACAACCGCCTCTACATCGGTTGGTTCGGGGTGCTGATGATCCCCACCCTGCTGACTGCCACCACCTGCTTCATCATTGCCTTCATTGGGGCTCCGCCGGTGGACATTGACGGCATCCGCGAGCCAGTTTCGGGTTCGTTGCTGTATGGCAACAACATCATCACCGGCGCGGTGGTGCCTTCTTCGGCTGCGATTGGCCTGCACTTTTACCCGATTTGGGAAGCCGCTTCTTTGGACGAGTGGCTGTACAACGGCGGCCCCTACCAGCTGATTGTGCTGCACTTTTTGATTGGGGTGTTCTGCTACATGGGCCGGGAGTGGGAGCTGAGCTACCGCTTGGGGATGCGTCCCTGGATTGCGGTGGCTTACTCGGCGCCGGTGGCGGCGGCGACGGCCGTGTTTTTGATTTACCCGATTGGGCAAGGCTCGTTTTCGGACGGGATGCCGCTGGGGATTTCGGGGACGTTCAACTTCATGTTGGTGTTCCAAGCGGAGCACAACATTTTGATGCACCCGTTCCACCAGCTGGGCGTGGCCGGCGTGTTTGGGGGTGCGCTGTTTAGTGCGATGCACGGGTCGTTGGTGACCTCGAGCCTGATTCGTGAGACTTCGGAGGAGGAGTCGCAGAACTTGGGTTACAAGTTTGGGCAAGAGGAAGAGACCTACAACATCGTGGCGGCGCACGGGTATTTTGGCCGGTTGATTTTCCAATATGCGTCGTTCAACAACAGCCGGAGCCTGCACTTTTTCCTGGCGGCGTGGCCGGTGATTGGGATTTGGTTTACGGCGCTGGGGATCAGCATCATGGCGTTCAACCTGAACGGGTTCAACTTCAACCAGTCGATTGTGGACAGCAACGGTCGCGTGGTTGGGACGTGGGCGGATGTGCTCAACCGTGCCAACCTGGGGATGGAAGTGATGCACGAGCGGAATGCGCACAACTTCCCGCTGGACCTGGCGGCGGTGGAAGTGGCGCCGGCCATCCGCGGCTAATCCACTCCTGACCTAGTCGACCAGTCCTTCTTGAATCCCCTGGCAGACGCTGGGGGGTTTTTTCTTCTACCGCCCTCTCCGATCCAGGTGGGAGACCAAAATGGCAAACGGTTTCACCAGGATCTTTCCCCCAGTCAGTTAGAGTAGGGCTATCGCATCTGCGAGTAAAGGATATGGCGATCATTTCTTCTCGGGCTGCGGGGGCTGAGGATCCCGGGCAGCGGCAGCAAAAGAGTTCTGCTCGCAGAAGAGAGTCGAAATTGGCTTTTGCTAGGGCGGAAGGGCTACTGCAACCGCAGGCTCACCCCAGCGAAGCTCAAGAAGAATCCCTGCGCCCGCGCACCCTGGCAGAGTACATTGGCCAGACAGAGCTGAAGGAAGTGCTCTCCATCGCTATTGCAGCGGCCCGCGCCCGCGGGGAGCCTTTGGATCACCTGCTGTTCTACGGCCCGCCTGGCTTGGGCAAAACCACGGTGGCCGCGGTGCTGGCGGCGGAGATGGGATCCCGCTTCTACATGACCACGGCCCCGGCGCTGGAGAGCCCCCGTGACATTGCCGGCTACTTGGTGCGCCTGAAGCAGGGGGACGTGCTGTTTATCGACGAGATCCACCGTCTGCCCAAGGTAACCGAAGAGCTGCTCTATCCAGCAATGGAGGATTTTCGCCTCGACATCACTGTTGGCAAGGGACGCTCGGCCCGCATCACCTCCATACCCCTGGAGCGCTTTACCCTCATCGGGGCCACTACCCGCATTGGCGCTCTGACTTCGCCGCTGCGGGATCGCTTTGGCCAGGTGCAGCGGCTGCGCTTCTATGAGCCCCACGAACTGGCGGAAATTGTGTTGCGCAGCGCTCGCCTCTTGAACACCTCCATTGACCGAGCGGGAGCCGAGGAGATTGCCCGCCGATCCCGAGGCACACCGCGCATTGCCAACCGCCTCCTGAAGCGAGTGCGCGATTATGCCCAGGTGCGGGGGGATGGCCACATCAGCCGTGAGGTGGCAGCCGCTGCCCTGGAGCTGTTTCAGGTGGATCCCATGGGTTTGGACTGGACGGATCGCAAGCTGCTGACGGTACTGGTGGAGCAGTTTGGGGGAGGGCCCGTGGGCTTGGAGACCATGGCCGCAGTGACAGGTGAAGATCCCCAGACAATTGAGGAGGTGTACGAGCCCTACCTGCTGCAGATTGGCTACCTGCAGCGCACGCCAAGGGGTCGGGTGGTTACCCCCGCTGCCCTGCAGCACTTAGGCTACACAGCCCAGTCCCCTCTGCCTGTGTGGAGCTAATGGTTTTCCTCTCCCACCAGGGGAGAGGGGGGTTGAGCTAGCTGCGATCGTTGCTGCCAACAGGTCTGAAACTGGGCACCACGAGCTCCTTGTTTTGCTTGGTGAGGCGGCCATACAGCTCTTGGGTGTTGGGGAAGTTGGCCGCCGGCAAGGTGGGGAAGCGGCGGTAGGGCACCGTGTCCTCGCCGAAGAGATCGCGATACTCCTGGGTGTTGAGCAGGGCGCGCACGAAGGCCTTCAACCCCTGGGTGGCCAAGATCTGGTTGTACTTGCGGATCTCCTGCTGGTTTAGGGGTGCGCGGCCCAGGAAGTGCTTGGTGCCCAGCTCGATCACCTTGGTATTGGGATAGGGAGCGTAGAACTCGGAGCGGTACAGTTCCGAGCACCCCAGCGCCTCGACGAACTCCTTGACGGTGATCTCGCCATTGCGCAGCTTGGACTCGGCAGAGCTGAGCTCGGCGCTGATGTTGTAGATGTCCATGTCGCGCTCGAAGATCTGCCGGTAGGCGGCGCGGATGAGGTTGTTGACCTCGGCTTTGTTGGCCAGGCTGGTGAGCTTGAAGATGGGTACCTCCTGGCGCACCTTGGGCACCCCCTGCTGGACTCGCCGCTGGATCTCCAGCTCGCCGGAGGGCTTGTCCTGGGGCTGGCCCAGCTTGACAAAGAGGGGGATATCGTCGTCGGTGCGGATGGGCCTGGTGACCACGGCCATGTCGCTGGATCCGGGGCGCATGCGCCGCCGCGCTAGACCGGCAGGGGTGAGGTAGCGCTCGTAGGGCACGACGTCTTCCCCGAAGACCTGCTGGTACTCCTCGCTGTCGAGGATGGCGTCCACCACGGCGTAGAAGCCCTGCTTGGAGGCGATGTCAAACAGCCGGTTCATCTCCTGCCGGCCGTAGGTGGGCCGGCCCAGCAGCTTGCGGTGGATGAACTCGATGGCCTTGCAGACATAGAGACTAGACCAGTACTTGTTGCGGAACAGATCTGACTTGGCCAACTGGCGGACAAACTCTTTGACGGTAATCTCGCCCGACTCCAGCTTGATCTCCCAGCGGGTTAGCCGTTGGCCTTCATAGGGCACATAGCCGTACACCTGCTGGTAGCAGGCGCGGATCACCGCCTGGGTCGAGACTTCGCTGCCAACAACCCCGGCCCGCACCCCCAAACGCCGGCTGCGATCGCCAGGGGTTTGGGTAAGCTTGAAGACTTTGGGGCCAAGGCTGCCGGGATCCCCTGCCGCCTTGGGATTGGTGCGCTCGTTGGTGAGGGCAAAGCCGCGCCGAATAAGGATGCGCTTGACATCCTTGTTGAAGGGGGCGGGGCTGGCGTTGAGGGAGCGGGTTTCTTTGGGGAAGATGGCGCCAAATTGGATCTCCAGCGGGTCGTTGCCGACACCGTAGGCGTGCTGATCCGGCAGGGGGCGGTTGTAGCGGGCAAAGAGGGTAATGAATTGGGGCACCTTGCGGCGCGGAGCCGCGTAGTTGTAGAGGTCAAACTTGGGCCCCCAGTTGGCGCTGGTTTGGGCTTCCACCCCCAGCTTGCGCAGGTAGGGCACCGTCTCCTCGCCGAAGTAGTCGCCGTACTCGCGGCTGTCCACCAGCGCATCCACCAAGCCGGCCAGGCCCTTGCTGGAGACGATGGCAAAGTAGGTCTGCACCTCTTCACGGGTCTCTGGTGCCCGTCCCAGGAAGTGGCGGAAGGCCAGCTCCACAACGCGGCTGTTGATGTAGGGCTCGTAGAACTGCTTGCGGTAGAGTTCGGATTTGCCCAGGCGGCGGATAAACTCCTTCATGGAGATCTCGCCGTTTTTCACCTTCGACTCCAGGTCGGCCAGCTTAAGGCCATAGGCACGGCGGATATCCCGCTCGAACACCTGCCGGTAGGCGGCTTTGATGACCTCTTCTTTCTCAGCATTGGAAAGCCCCGGCTTCATGGCAAAGACGGGAACCTTTTCTGCGGCCAAGTTGTAAACCTGGGGTAGCTGTAGCCCTTGCAAGGGCAGGCCATCGGCGGTGCTGGCGTTGCGCTGCCGCAGCTTGTCGGAGGGAGCAGGGGCAATGAACTCGCTCAAGAGCACGTCGAAATACTGGTTGATGATGGCCACCGCCTCGCCATCTTTGCGGAAGTAGCTGGCTGAGGCCCGCTTCATCTCTTGGATGGCGACAATGGTGGCCTCGGCAGAGCAGGCGTTTTCGATGATCTCCCGCAGGCCCCGGGTGTTAACCACAAGGATGTTGGGATCCCCGGCCACCAGGGCGTAGGTGACATAGCGCAGGAACCAGCTTAGATCCCGCAGGGACTTGCGCATGTTGGCAGCCCCGTAGCGGGAGATGTTGATGGGGCGGAAGTTGGGCGGGATCTCCACGCCGCTGGCGCTGAAGAGATTGCGGATGGCCTCGAGGAAGCCACCCGTGGACTCCACATAGAAGGCGGTGCCCAGCTTAAAGGCTTCTTTCTCGTCTTGAGTGACTTCTGGCCGCTCCAGGTAGGCCATGGGGGAGCCGCCGGTGAAGATGCGGTTGGCAGCCCGGCTGACAATGATTTCGGAGTTGGCGGCGATGACCTCGGCAATCTGCAGCCGCTTCAGACCGCTGGAGAAAAAGTCGTCAAGGCGATCCAGCTCGGTGCGCGAGAGGTAGCGATCCTGCTGTTCTGCCTGGGAGATGGTGGAGAGGGGCACGGTTTGGTAAAGACGGGGGCTGGAGACGACTGCGCCGCCAGATGCGTTGATACCCATCGCTCTCTTAAACTCCGTTTATCGAAAAACTGCCGACAAGGCTCAGGGAGGATGCCCCGGGAAAGGGGCTGACCCATGGACTTAGCTAAACCGGCCCCCATCCCTCTCAGAGTTGGGGAGGAATGGACGCCGCGTCCCTGAGGGGGAAGCCAAGCCTAGAATACTAGGGGGATGCGCCCGGAGTGGGGAGGTTGTTGCAGTTTGTAACACTCCTGCTCAGCTCCCTTCTCAGCAAAAGCCATGGCCTCTACCCCTCTTGTCCAGGACCCTCTCCGGAGCCATTGGGAGCAGGGAGCATATGAATCGGTTGCCCAAGAGCTGTTGCAGCAGTTGGAGCAGGGATCCCAGCATCCCCTGCTCTACTGGTGGTTGGGAGCCGCCTACCTGCTCCTGGGGCGAGAGCTGGAAGCCCAGCTTACCTGGCAGGAAGGGGTGGCGCTGCTAATGGGAAAAGGCCTGGGCGAGCTAGAAGCTAGCCGCTGCTGGGCAAAAGGGCTGCAGGAGCTGGCAAAGGGGCTGTGGGAAAGAGGCCACTGGCCGCAGGCGGCGGCCTTGTATCGGCAACTGGTGGAGGGATCCCTTCCCGCCGACCTAGAACCTGTGCAGGCGCTGGCCGCCCATCGCCTTGGCCGAGTCCAGGAGCGCCGTCGGCTGTGGCTAGAAGCAGCAGCGTGGTTTGAGCAAGCCTGCCGCTGGGATCCAACAGCCGCGGAAAGCTTTTGGCGCTGGGGTCTGGCCCTGCTCAAGCTGGGCCGGTTGCGGGAGGCCCTCTCCCCTCTCCAAGAAGCGGCCAGGCTAAGGCCAGACTGGGGGGATCCCTGGGTGCAAATGGGCCTGGCTTGGCTGGATCTGGGGGAGCTGGAGCAGGCGGTGGCCTGCTTTCAGGAGGCAGCGGCGCGGGGCACCCAGACAGCGGAGCTCTACAGCTACTGGGCGGAGGCCCAGGTGCGGCGGGACAACTCCCAGGCAGCTTGGGAGAAGTTCCGGCAGGCGCTGGCGGCGGAGCGGGAGTGGCTACAGGCCTGGTGTGAGGGCAGCGGCAGAGACAGCCTCCTGCGGCTGGAGCTGGAGCAAGCCCTCCAGGGATCCCCGGGCAAGTTTTGGCAAGAGCGGTATCGCCTCTGGCGGCAGCGCTGGATCCCTGCGCAGGCAACCCTTCCTTCCCCAGCCTGCCAGAGCCCACCGCCCAGTGCTGGCAACCCCCTGCCAGTGCCCAGCCAGGGTTACCTTACCACCCGGCAGTGGCACCAGGCCACCGGCGAGGGCAGCTACCAGGTGGTGGATCCAGAAGGGGTTCTCTGTCTCCAAGCTCCTCCTACGGCTGACCCTGCCATTGGGCAAAAGCTGCGCTCGCAGCGGATCCCCTTGGCCGAGACCTTTGTGGCCCAGATTCCGCAGGGATCCGTGCACGTGGGCCACTATCCCCGCCACCTCTACGCCAGCTTTGCCAGCGCCGTGCTTACCCGTAGGGGTGAGTTGCTGGCCGATGTCTCCCCCAGCTTGCCGCCGCCGGAGTTTCTCGACTGGGACTGGAAGCCGGCTCACCTAGAACACCACCCCGTTTTGGACTTGCCCCACCTGCCGCCGCCAATTCCGCTGGATGGCCCTGTCGCCCTCTTGCCCCTGGGGGCAGTCAACTACTTCCATTGGATGGTGGACATCCTGCCCGCCCTCGATCTCCTACGCCGCGCCGGCTTCCTCGAAAAAGACCTTCCCATCTTGCTCCACGGCTACCAGGGCAAGCCCTTCCAAGTGCAGAGCTTAGCTGCCCTGGGGATCCCCACAGAACGCCTTCTAAGCTTCGAGCAGGTGGGGGGATCCCATCTGCAAGCGCAGAACCTCATTGTGCCCTCGCTGGCTGGGCCGGTGGGGTGTCTAACCCCCAGGGGCTGGAAGGTGCTGCAGCAACTGGTTCCTCTGGGGCAGGCGGCGGATCCCTTGTTGCCGCGGCGGGTTTACATTAGCCGTCGTGCTGCACGCTGGCGGCGGGTCATCAACGAGGCGGAGGTGCTGGAGGCCTTGCGCCCCTGGGGCTTTGTGCCTGTGCAACTGGAAGTCCTTTCCCTAGCCGAACAGATAGCCTTGATGCAAAAAGCAGAGGCAGTCATGGGGATCCACGGGGCGGGCCTGACCAACCTTGCCTTTTGTCAGCCTGGCACGGTTGCCATCGAGATCTTCCCCAGCAACGCCGTGCTCCCCTACTTCTGGAGCCTTGCCCAGGTGGTGGGGCTCAACTACTTTCCCCTAGTGGCCCCAACCTGCGACCCCGCCCTGGTGGCCCTGCTGGCTAGCCCAGAGCTAGACCGGGAGGATGCCTGGGTGCCGGTTCCGGCTCTACTGGCCTTGCTAGAGCAAACAGGGCTGCAGTAATGGGATCGGAGGGACTCGAACCCTCACGTTCTTGAGGAACAACGGATTTTAAGTCCGTAGCGTCTACCATTCCGCCACGATCCCTGGAGTAGCCGTACTACTCTACCAAAGGGTTTGCTGTGGGGGACTAGGAGGCTTCTATAGGGAGAGTATGGCATGCCAGCTTCTGGCAGACAGCCTGGCGCAGGAAATGAGCTAAGGCCGCCACGCAGTCTTGATCCTCAAGAAGCAGGTCGCGCCGCTCTTGGATTTGCTGAGCGATTTGCTGCCGAAATTGGGGATCCGTTCCCAGTTGTACGGCCAGCTCTTCGTAGCGCTGGAGGTCTGGGGCAATTAGAAGCTCAAGGCCCATTCTTTTGAGGATGGCGTAGGTGTGGCGGCCCCGCAGGAACCGGCCAGGGCAGGTGACCACCGGCAAGCCGGCAGCAATGGCTTCCAGGGTGGTGATCCCGCCCGACCAGCCGTAGGAGTCCAGCATGACGTCAGCGCAGCGATTGAGATCCAGGTAGTCTTGGTGGTCCAAGGCGGGCAGGATTCGACAGTGGTCTTCCACCGCAAGACCATAGCTGGAAAAGATGGAGGCAAGCCGCTGCCAGAAGCGCTGACCAATGGCAGCATTGGGCAAGGCCAGGAAGACAAATTGGGCCCTGGGCACTTGCCGAGCAATAGCTGGAAAAAGGTAGTCGTATTGCGGCAGGTACTTGCCCAAATACTGGCAGGTGAGATAGACAACGGCCTCTTGAGGCAGACCAAAGTCCTGGCGGTAACGTCTCTGGGGAGGCAAAACGGGCTTTTCAAAACAGGTACCCAGGTGGGGCAGCCGGACCAAGGTTTCGCTGTAGTGGGCCTGCCCATTTTCAGGCTCCATGAGGTCGCTGGAGAGAAAGTAGTCAATGGTCGACAGTCCCGAAGTAACGGGATGAGCCCAGGTGGAGCATTGGACTGGGGCTAGCCGCAGGGACGCCAGCTGCAACATAAGGGGAGAAAGGCCAATTTCCAGGTACACCAAAACATCCAGCTGATCCTGCAAAATTTGGCGGGCAGCCTCTTCAAAGCCAGTGGGAATGTGGCGAAAGACGTCGGCATGCTGACGATATTGCTCCGTCAGGAAATCAACTCTGGGATCCAAGTGATAGGCAAACACCTGGAAAGGCCACTTGGAGCTAGCCTTTAAGTACTTCACCCACCCCAAAGAAAGGCGGCTGTAAGAGCAAGCGCGCATGGAGGCCGAGACAAACCCAACGCGAATGGGATCCCCTGGCCGGGCTTGCCGGGGGAGATACTCCCAATCGGGGTAGGAGGCTTTCACAATGCGCTGCACCAACTGAGCGTATTTCTTCTGCAGCTCCAAGTCGTCGTAGCCCTGGTACTGCAGAAGGTGAGGCGTTCCCCAACTTGACCCTAAAAAGGCAAGCCGCCGCTGCTCTGGGGTGTCTAGAGGCGTCTCCTGAATGAGGCGATCCAGGTGTTCTACAAAGCGCAAGCGAAAGCGGTGTAGCTCCTGTTCATCCTGATAGATAGCCGGCAAATAGAGGTGGTAAAGCCAGCGGGCTTGCACCAAGTTAGGATCCAAAGTCCATGCCTTTTCCAGGTGATCCAGAGCCGCGCTGTGTTCCCCTTGCTCGCGATGGGCTATCCCCAGACAAAAATGCACCTCAGCCCAAGGGATCCCTGCTAGTGGATCTGGATTTTCTAACAGGGAGCCCAGCAAGGAGATTGCCTCTTCGTGGCGGCCTAGGTTAACAAGAATCTTGCCCGCTTGAAAGGCAGAAAGGTAAGCCTTGGGATTGAGGCTCAGGCTCTGCCGATGGCAAGATAGAGCCTTTTCCAGTTGCCCCAAGGACTCATAGACAACGCCCAGGTTGTGATGATAGAGGGCTACGTGGGGATTGAGCTCAATGGCCTCGGCAATCAAGGCAGCCGCCCATTCCCCCTCCCCCTTGGCCTGGGCCACCGTCCCCAGCAGGTGCAGGGCATCGGGTTGATCGGGAAACTCCGCCAGAATTTGCGAGTAAATGGCTTCCGCTGTTCGCAAGTCGCCAGCCTGCTGGGCCTGGATCCCGGCTAGAAGCTTCTCTGTAAGGGCGAGATCCGACATCGACAGCCACGGAAGCCGGAGAACTTCCCCCACTATAGGCGCTTCAGCTCTATCCAAAACCCTCCTCACCGCCCCCTGAGCCTCATGTTGCCAAAAACACAAGAAAACGGTATCCGCAGCTCTGCGAGCGATCCACCAAAACCCCAAAAGGCTGATTCTTTCGTCGGATCCCTCGACGCCTTGCGCCACAAGGCTTTCAGGCCCCAAAGCCCCCTCGCCAAAGCTCTTTTTGCCAACCTTTTTTCGGATCCCTCGCAAATGGGTCTTGCATCCCTTCATCCCTTGCCCTGCTTGGGTTTAATGGGGGTAGAGTTCCCCCTTCGTGGGGATCCCTAGAAATTGGAAACGACCTCCGAAACAACACATCACTGGGCAAAGCCCAGCATGAAAGTTCCCCCTTCGTGGGGATCCCTAGAAATTGGAAACAACCGCCAGGTGCTCCCAAACTTCACGCGCCTGTGCAGCAGCCACAATCGGGCAGTGCTGTACGCGCTAGAAGACTTCGGGCTCGAGTATGACGCCGTCCAGGCCCACAACCCTATCGAAAGCAGCATCAAAGCTTAGGCGGAGGATTGGGCCTCCCAGCGGTCAAAGATCTGCAGCAGCAACTGCACCCCATCGGTCAAGGCAGCCGGACCGGGCTGCAGAATCACCTCTGACGGCAGCTCGTAGACGTGTCCGCTCCAGACCGCCGGGATAGTCTCCCACCCAGGGCGGCTGTGAAGCCGCTCAGGCTTGAACCTCTTGCCACACCAGGACACCAGGATGATGTCTGGAGCGCGCCGCACGACCTCTGCCGGTTCAGCTATAATCCGGCGCCGTGCATCGGGATAGGCACTGAATTCGGAAAAGATGTCTTCAGCTCCACACAAACGAATGAGTTCGCTGATCCAGCCGATGCCTGTAATCAAGGGGTCGTCCCACTCCTCGAAGTAGACCCGTGGACGGCGGCGCCGTTGCTGTCCACGCTGCATAGCTCGGTGCAATCCCTCCCGCAAGGAGCGCACATATGCCCGTGCCTGAGCAGCTCGCCCTACCAGTGCCCCAAGGCGCAGGATCATGGAGAGGATCCCCTCAACCGTGCGCTGGTTGAAGCAGACAACCTCCACCCCCTGGCGAATGAGCTCAGCGCAAATGTTTGCCTGCAGATCCGACCATGCAAGCACAACATCGGGCTGCAGCGCCAAAATCCGTTCGATGTTGGCATCCAGAAGGGTGGACACCTTCGGCTTCTTCCGCGCCTCCGGCGGACGCACCGTAAATCCAGAAATGCCGACGACGAGATCCCCAGCCCCCAAGGCGTAGAGCGTCTCTGCCGTCTCCTCCGTCAAGCACACGATGCGCTCTGGCAATCGCGGTCGCGGAACATGTCTGCCAATCATCGGGATTTCTTCGAGCGAGTCTACGAACTGGTTTGCCAAATGGGCGCTCTAGGCTGCCCGCTTCGATGCCTCACCCCGACGCTCATGCAAGAGCTCTCGCAGTGGGAAGGGGTTCAATGCAAGACGACTGCGGGGGGTTCCTAGAAATTGGAGACAGCTTTAGGAGAAGTCCGCCGCTACCCGGTGGGCGCAGGCAAACCCAGAGAAAGCGACAGCGTTGAGTCCCTGGCCGGGGAAGGTGCTATCCCCCACGCAGTAGAGGTTGGGGATGGCGGTGCGGTTGAAGGGCATGCCCAAGAGTCCCCAGGGAGTGCCGCGAGGGATGGGGCCGTAGGTGCCGTCGACGCGGCCCAAGAAGCGGCGGTGGGTGCGGGGGGTGCCCACTTCCTGCAGTTCAATGTGGGATCCCAGACCAGGCCAGAGGGCCTCCAGGCGGCGGATGAGACGCTCGGCTGCCGCTTGTTTTTGCTGCCGGTACTGCTCTGGGCTCAAGCCCTGCCAAGTCTGCATCCAACTGGGGGTAAAGGCGTGGACAATGTGGCGGCCTGGTGGGGCCAGCTCCGGATCCAAAAGGGTGGGGATGGAGACGAAGATCGTGCCCTGCTCCGCCTCCAGGTCTTGCCAATCTTCTAGAAGAATGTGGTGGCAGTAGCGCTCGCCGGCCAGAGGCTCGGCCCGCACCCCCAAGTGCAGGCTTAAGAAACTGGGGGACTGTTGATAACGGCTTTGCCAGCGCCGCTCCGCTGCCGGAAAGGGTCCTGGCCAGAGGCGGCCAAAGGTATCCCAGCGGGTGGCATTGGAGATGATCTTGCGCGCAAAGAGCTTTTCCCCCGTGGAGAGCTCGACGCCCACGGCCCGGCCCCGTTCTGCCAAAATCCGCCGCACCGACGCTCGGTAGCGGATTTGCCCCCCGCAGGTCTCTAGCCCCTGGGCCAGCTTTTGAGCAATCTGCCCCACCCCTCCCTTGGGGTAGTTGACGCCACCGTAGTGGCGGTCGCAGAACACCATGCCGGCGTTGATCATGGGCGTGCGCTCCGCCGGCACCACCGACCAGCAGTAGCACTCCATATCCACAAAGCGCAGCAGCGCCGGATGGCGGAGGTGGCGCCGCGCCACCTGGCCCACATTGGCCGGCAAATAGCGGGCCAAAGTCAGGCAGGCGCGGGGGTTGCCGACAAAAGAGCGCCAGAGATAGCCCCACTCCTCCAAAGAGAGCAGCTCCATGGCGTTGAGGCTGTTGAAGATAGGCCAGAAGCTGTCGTAGAAACGGCGGATGCCGCCCGCTTCCTGAGGGAAATAGCTAGCTAGCTCCTGCAAAAACTCCTCGTAGTTCCGGTGTACGCGCGGGCTGAGCCCCTGGGGCAGGTGGTAGGCAATCTGCACCGGGTCGGGGATGGAGTCCAAAGACTGGCCCACGGCAGCCAAGGCGCGGGTAAGCAGGTTGGTGGTGCCCTGCCTGCCCAGGCCAAAGATCATGGAAGCCCCGACGTCGAAGCGGTAGATCCCGTTGCCGTTGGGATCCGGGCGCTCAAAGTAGCCGGCGCTGCCACCAGGGATGAGGTATTTTTCCAGCACCAACACCCGGTAGCCCTTGGCCGCCAACTGGGTGGCCGCCACCAGGCCGCCAATCCCAGCGCCAATGACAATGACATCCCAAACAGAAGGGGGGGAAGCAGGAGGTGCCGTAGCTTGAGGTCGAGAAAACAGCGTTTGGGTCAAGGGATCCCTCTAGCGCAACGCCAGTATCCTCAACCTACCAAAGCTTCAGGCAGCATCCGCCATCCAATCCCAGCCGTTTGCAGCGACTTAGATCAGATCTTCCAGGCCGCGGCTGCCGACGTAGCGGCTATAGGCGTAGATTAGCCCCAGGCTCAGCCCGGTAACCAGAAAGCTGAGGGCCGCTCCAAAAGGGTAGTCCAGGCTGGCGCCAAACTGCATCTGGATGACATTGCCAATCAACAAGGTTTTGCTGCCCCCCAACAAATCGGGCACCACAAACATGCCCAGCGCCGGAATTGCCACCAGGATCAGGCCCGCCGCCAGCCCCGGCAGCGTCTGGGGCAAAAGCACCCACAGGAAAACCTGCCAGCCGTTGGCGTAGAGATCCCTGGCTGCCTCTGCCAGGCGCCAGTCGATGCGCTCTATGGCCGTGTAGAGGGGCAGGACCATGTAGGGCAAGAAGGTGTAGACCATGCCCAGGTACACCGCCAGCCAACTGGGGTAGAGAGCTGTCTGGGGCGGGATCCAGCCCAGCCAGGCCGCCAGCCGTGCCGGCCACCCCTCCGGAGCCAGCACCACCATCCAGGCATAGGTGCGGATCACCAAGTTGGTCCAGAAGGGCACCACCACCAGCGTCAGCAACAGATCCCGCTGTCGGGGCGGGTGGGCGGCAATGAAGAAAGCCAGGGGATAGGCCAGGAGCACACAGAAGAAGGTGGTGACGGCCGCCACCAGCAGGCTGCGGCCCAAGATCTGCCAGTAGATGGGCGTCCAGCCCAGGGGGCTATAGCCGAGAATGCGCAGGTAGTTGGCCAACGTCAGGGGCAGGCCCACCTGGCCAAACTGGCCGCTGCTGAGAAAGCTGCAAACCAGCAGCAACAGCCCCGGCAGCACCAAAAACGTTACCACCCAGAGCACCCCCGGCCCGGCAAAGATGAGGCTGCGCAGCAGCTCCTGCCAAGGGGCGAGCAGCTCCCCTGAGCGCACCTGGAAACGCTGGATCCCTGGCTCTGCCGCTGCTGGCCGCTTCAGCATGGAGCCTCCTGTCGCCGGGGATCCGGCTGCAAGTGCACCAAGTTCTTGGGAGGGAGATGAGCCACTAGGGCCTCCCCGATGGCAAAATCCTGATCCTCGATGTCGGCGTTGAGGGTGAGGGCCTTGAGCTGCTGGCCGCTGGCCGTTTGCAAGAGGTACTGGTTTTCTGCCCCGGTGTAGATGAGGTTTTTTACCCACACCGGCACCTGGTTGGGCAGCAGATCCCAGCCGCTGCGGGAAAGCTGAATCTTTTCCGGGCGGATGGCCAACTGCACCGGCTCCAGGCTGGGTGGGATCCCGGGCACCTTGAGCTTGCCCAGGGGCGTATCGACGCAATCGGTGCCACAGGCGATCCCCTCGATGAGGTTGCTGGCCCCCAAAAAGTCCGCCACAAAGGCTGTTGCCGGCCGCTCGTACACCTCGTCGATGAGGCCAACCTGCTCGATGCGCCCGGCCCGCATCACCGCCACCCGGTCGCTGGTAACCAAGGCCTCCTCCTGGTCGTGGGTAACAAAGATAAACGTCATGCCCAGGCGGCGCTGGAGCTCGCACAACTGCACCTGAAGCTGCTTGCGCAACTTGGCATCCAGAGCCGAGAGCGGCTCATCCAACAGCAGCACCTCCGGCTCGTTGACCAAGGCGCGGGCCAGGGCCACCCGCTGCTGCTGCCCGCCGGAGAGCTCCTGCGGCTTGCGCTTGGCCAGATCCCCAATCTCCACCAATTCCAAAGCGGCGGCCACCCGCTTGCGCAGCGCCTCCCCTCGCACCCCCCGCATGCGCAGGCCAAAGGCGACGTTCTCTTCCACGGTCATAAAGGGAAAGAGGGCATAGCTCTGGAACACGGTGTTGACGTTGCGCTTGTGGGCAGGCAGATGGCCCACCGGCTGCCCCCGGATCACCACCTCTCCGCCATCGGCAACCTCCAGGCCAGCGATGATGCGCAGCAGGGTGGTCTTGCCGCAGCCGGAAGGGCCCAAAAGGCCAAAAAACTCGCCCCGCCGAATCTGCAAGTCAATGCCGTCGAGGGCCACAAAATCGCCAAAGCGCTTGCGGAGCCCCTTGAGCTCCACATCCCAGTCGGGATCCCTGGAAGTGCCGGCAATGACTCCTGCCACCACAGTTAGCAACCCTGCAATACTCTCTAACTCAGTATGCAGGTTTGGAGAGCGATTGGGGTCACCGAGATCCCGGCGGCTATAGCCATTCCGCCTCAGGCGTTTCCTCTAGTGGCTCCGCTTCCGGCCAAACCCAGTCCGTCAGGTTCTGGGAAGGGATCCCTGGCGGCATGAGCCCGTGGCAACGGGCGCAAAACAGGCAACTGGCACAGCGTTCGCCGTAGGGGAGGGCGGGAAAGGCCTGCGCCTCCAGTTGCCGCAGGCGGCCTAGGGTGGCTTTGAGGTGGGCCAGATCCCGCTCGTAGGCGGCGGCGCTGTAGCGCAACTGAAAAGGCTGCTGCGGGTGCTGCACATACCAAAAGGTAAGCTGCACCTGCTCCGGCTCAAAAGGGCCTGCCAGGGGCAGTTGAGCGGCCACCCCGCAGAGCAACAGCGGGTAAAGGCGCACCTGCCAGTCCTGGGCCAACTGTTCGTCGGGGGGGCGCTGCCGCTCCGTCTTCCAATCGACAATGTGCAGGGATCCCGGCGCAATCACCAGCCGATCCAGGCGAGCCATCAGCTTAAACCCCTCAATCCGTTGCCAGAGGGGCAGTTCCGCCAACACCCGCCCCTGCGGCTGGGCATGGGGACTGGCCAAGAACACCTGCCACCACTGGCGTACTGTCTCCTCCAAGGCCGACAAGCGCGGCTCCACCTGGAGCCCGCGGCTGTACGATTCCACCAGGCGGTGAAACTGGCGTCCCCGCTGCTGCTCCGCTTCGTGCTCAAAGGCATCCGCTGCCGGCCAAATCAGCCGCTCCAGGTACACGTAGCAAAACAAGCGGGGGCAGTAGTCCAACAGCGCCAGAGCCGAAGCTGAGAGGTTGACCTGCTCAAGCGTCAACCTCAGCGGGGAAAAAGCAGCAGGGATCCCAGGCATGGACCAAGAAGAGGAGTTCATGGCCATTCTAGTGCCGCTAGGACTGGAGAATGGCTTCTAGAGCCGCGCGCGGATCTAGACAAGATAAAATTAAGCTCAGGCTCGTGCTAGAGGTCTTGGTTTTTTGCCGCTAGTGTCTGAGCGTCTGCAAACTGTTTCGAGAGCGAGGAAAAGGTCGTGGAGCTAGCTGAGATCGAGGAGTTAATGAGCAAAGCGGTGCAGGCCACCCAGCGTTCCTTCAACACGGTGCGCACCGGGCGGGCTAACGCCAGCCTGCTGGATCGCGTTCAGGTGGAGTACTACGGCGTTCCCACTCCCCTGAAGGCGCTAGCCAGCATCACCACTCCAGATGCCAGCACTCTCTTGATCCAGCCTTTTGATCCCTCGACCCTGGCAGCAATTGAGCGGGCCATCGTCGCCTCCGACCTGGGCCTAACCCCCAGCAACGATGGCAAGGTGGTGCGCCTCAATATCCCTCCTCTAACCGAAGAGCGGCGCAAGGAGCTGAGCAAACAGGTGGCCAAGCTGGCCGAAGAGGGCCGGGTTTCCATTCGCAACATCCGCCGCGACGCCATCGACTCGGTGCGCAAGCGGGAGAAAAACGGCGAGATCTCCGAAGACGAGTCCAAAAGCTTGCAAGAAGAAATCCAGAAATTGACCGACCGCTATATCAAGAAGATCGACGATCTGCTGGCGGAGAAAGAAAAAGAACTGACCACGCTTTAGGGCTTTGTCCTTGAGCACGCCCGCCAACTGTTTTTGGCCCGCTGCAGCCAAGCAGCAGCTCCCTCCCCGGGGCTGGGATCCCGGCCTAGGCCAGCATGGACCTCATCTTGTGTCATCAGTCAGCAGATTTCGACACCCTAGGGGCGGCAGTGGGGGCAGCCCGACTCTACCCTAGCGCCCGCATTGCCTTGACTGGCGGATCCCTGCCGGGAGTGCAGGAGTTCTTGGCCCTCTACCGGGACGAGTTTCCCCTCATCGAGCTGCGTTCGGTGGATCCCCGCCAGGTCCAGCGCTGGATCCTGGTGGATTGTTACGACCCGGATCGCCTCGGTAAGGCTGCTGCCTGGCTGAGCGTTCCTGGGGCGAAGATCGAGATTTTCGACCACCACCTGCCGGCCACCCCGCTGGAAGAGCTGTGGCCGCAGCAGCAGGTCAGCGCTCACATTGAGGCGGTGGGCTCCACCTGTACCCTCCTGGTGGAGCGGCTGCAGGGGGCCGGGATCCGCCTCAGCCCTTTCGAGCGGCTGGCGCTGGCCTTGGGCCTCCACATGGACACGGGATCCCTGACCTTCCCGGAGACCACCGCCCGCGATGCCGCCGCCCTCACCTGGCTGATGCGTCAGGGAGTCAACCTGGTGGTGCTGCGGCGCTTTTTGGGCGATGGCCTCACCCCCCCGATGCAGGAACTGCTCAGCCAGGGACTGGCCCAGATGCAGGTGGAGGCGGTGGGGGAGTACCGCTTGGGAACGTGGCTGCTGGAGCTGCCGGAGTTTGTGCCCGGCTTGGCCGGCCTGGTGATGCGGCTAATGGATCTGACAGGGGTGGACGTGCTGCTCTTGGTGGCACGACAGGGGGAGCGGCTTAGCCTCATCGGGCGGGCGCGGCAGGAGTTTGCCCAACTGGGCCGAGTGATGGCCCGCTACGGTGGCGGCGGCCACGACTGTGCGGCAGCCGCTACCCTAAAAGCTTCTCCAGACCAGCCCCTGCCCGATCCCGCCCAGGTGCTGAGCGACCTCAGCCAGGCGGTTAAAGAGCGGATCCCGCCGCCTGTGACGGCCAAGGATTTGATGTCCTCGCCGGTGCGCACCATCCGACCGGAGGTTACTATCCAGGAGGCGCAGCGGGTGCTGCTGCGCTATGGCCACTCCGGCCTGGTGGTGGTGGATGGCCAGGGCCGCCTGGTGGGAGTGATCTCGCGGCGAGATATCGACATTGCCCTGCACCACGGCTTTGGCCATGCCCCCGTCAAGGGCTACATGACTACCGACGTCAAGACCCTCTCCCCCGACACGCCCCTGGCGGAGATCCAGCGGCTGATGGTGCAGTGGGACATTGGCCGTCTGCCAGTGCTCCAGGATGGCCAGTTGGTGGGGATCGTTACCCGCACCGATGTGTTGCGACACCTGCACCAGCTGCCGGCCCTCTCACCCCAGTTGGCTTCTCCTGCTCTCTCTTGTCCTTTGGATCTCACCTTTGCCGCTCTCTCGCCGCAGCACCGCCGGCTGCTAGAGGAAGCTGCCCGAATTGCCGATGAAAAGGGTCTGCGGCTGTATCTGGTGGGGGGGGCGGTGCGGGATCTGCTGCTGCACCGGTGGGGACGGCAGCCCTCCTCTTGCCTGGAACGGCTGGATTTGGATTTGGTGGTGGATGGGCCTTACCCCTCGACCCCCCAAGGGACGGATCCGCCGGGCTGGGGGTTGATCCTGGGAAAAGCCCTCAAGCAGCACTTCCCGGAGGCACGCCTGGAGATCCACGGCAAGTTTCAGACGGCAGCCCTGATCTGGCCAGGGGGCTTTTGTGTGGATATTGCCAGCGCCCGCACCGAGTTTTACCCCTACCCGGCCTCGCCCCCTGAAGTGGCCATGGGATCCATCCATCAGGATCTCTACCGGCGGGATTTTTCCATCAATGCGCTGGCTTTGCGCCTCAACGGCCCGCAGCGGGGGCAGTTGCTGGACTTTTTCGGCGGGCAAGCGGATCTGCAAAAGGGGATCATCCGCGCCCTCCACCCCAACAGCTTCATCGAGGATCCCACCCGCATCTACCGGGCCGTCCGCTTTGCCGTGCACCTGGGCTTTGCCCTGGATCCGACCACCGAAGAATGGATTCGCACGGCTGTAGCCAGCGGCCTCCACGATGCCGTTGGCGGGGAGCGCCTCAAGCAGGAGCTGGCCTACATCCTCCGCTCCCGCGACTGGCCCTTGGCTTTTGAGCGGCTGGCGGCATGGGGAGCCCTGCGCTGCATTCACCCCGCTTTGACCTGGGATCCCTCCCTGTACCGGCGGCTGCAGCGGGTGGGCCGCTGGGCCTATCACTTCCGCCGCCGCTACCCCGAGCTGGGATCCCAGGAGATCTGGCAACTGCGCCTGGAAGCCTTGCTCTTGCCCCTGCCCCAGGCACCCCAGGTAGCCAGCCAGCTCCACCTCACCCAAGCGGGCATCGAACGCCTCAGCCATTTCTCCCACTACCAAGCCCTCTTGGCCCAACTGGAGACCGGATCCCTGTCTCCGGCTCAGGTAGTACGGCTGCTGCAGGGGCTGCGCATCCCGGCGGTGATCCTGTTGGCAGGGCTGGCCGCCAAGCCAGCGCGGCGGCTGCTCTGGCGCTACTTGCAGGAGTGGCATTGGGTGAAGCCACCCCTCAACGGGCACGATTTGCGTTGCCTGGGCTACAAGCCGGGCCCTCTTTTTCAGGAGATCTTGGAGCGCCTGCGCTGCCTCACCCTCAACGGCGAGCTTACCACTCGCGCTGAGGCAGAAGCCTGGCTGCGGAAACACTTCCCCTTGCTGCAATCTCAGCCAAAGTAGCCAAAAGAGTAGAGGGGTTGCCCATTTCTGGTAGGACGATCCCATTGCCAGATCGCTAGCCTGAGAGAAGGTTGTCTTGGAGGGATCCAATGCGGGTATTGAAACCTCGCTCTGCTGTCGAGGCAATCCCGTCGGTGGGCCCCATCCCCCCCCAGCGGCGGAGTTGCCGCGTGGCCAAGCCGGTTGCCTTTGCTCTGCTGGCCATCCTTGCCGCCGGGATGGGATCCCCTGCCCAGGCCCAAGACCTGGTTCGGCTGCTGATCCACGGCCTGCAATGGCTGCAGGTGAGCCAGTTAAACGACGCCCAAGAGGTGAGCTTGGGCCGCCAGATCGACCAGCAACTGAAAGCCCGCGGACAGATTCGCGTCAGTTCAAATTTCTATTGGGTGGAGCGGGTGAACCGCATCGGCCAGCGGGTGGCCGCCCACAGCGAACGCCCTAACTTGCCCTATACCTTTCAGGTGGTGGAGGATCCAGACATCAACGCCTTTGCCACGATGGGTGGTTTTGTTTACATCACCACTGGCGCCCTGGAAGCTGCCGACAACGACGACCAAATTGCTGCTGTCTTGGGCCACGAAATCGCCCATATCAGCGAACGTCACGGCCTCCAGCAACTGCAGCAGGCTGCCGCCGCCCGCTTCGGCGCCCAATTGCTGGGACTCGATGACAACACCTTGGCCGCCCTAGCCCTGGAGCTGGGACTGCGCCGACCGCAAAGCCGCGAAAACGAGTTTGTTGCCGACGAAAAAGGTTTGTGGGCCGCCTATCGCGCTGGCTTCGATCCCAGGGGCATGTCGCAATTTTTGGCCAAGTTGCAATCCCGTCCATCCCTGCCGGACTTCTTGCGTACCCATCCCCCTGTCGCGGAGCGCATCGCCCGCCTCAACCAGCTTATCGCCGAGCACAGCATGGTCAGCCCTGCTGCCTATGGCTCCGGCGGCCCCACTTGGCCTTCGCAATCTCTCCCCCAAACCCAGCGCACCGAAGTTGAGATTCTGCCGGTGCTGCCGGTTTTGCCCTGAGTAGGCCGCTGGGATCCGTTTTCCCCGTAGGGTGCAGGTTCGCATCTGGGGGGAACGCTTCGCACCGCTGGCGCGAGCAGTAGGCGAGGGTAGCCTTGTAAGCTGAGAAAGGGTTTCCTACCTGCCCCGCTGCGCGGTTCACTTGCAGTGGGCCGTAGGACTGGGCAAGCCAGGAGGCATGGGAAGAACATCAAGCAACAGAACGTGCCACACAAAAGGATAGCTTGGTAGCCCCGCACTTGAGTGCAGGGCGGAAAAGCTCGCTAGCCACTTTAGTCGCTTACCCATGATGGGGGTCGTTGATATAGTTTCATAGCTCAAACAACCTCTTCCTGACTTCTCCTACCAAGACCTTTTTCCTTCTCTTTGGCCAAAAAATAAGATAAACAACCGCTAGCCCCACAGCATGGTTGTAGTGATTGTACCGTTGACTTTCCTCTCGCACTATCGCTTGCCCATGTTAGACTGCGGTTGTCATGCCGCTTGCCAACAATGATGGAGTACGGCTGTCAGCAGGTTCGAGTCAGGAACAGAGAGCTAGTCCCCCTATTAGAGTACTTGTGTCAACAGTCTAATAAGGTGTACAACTGTGCTTTGTACTATGCGAGACAAGTCTATTTCAAAACGAAGCGATGGGCAAGCTATGGTGAGCTTTGTGCTGAGATGGCGAGAACCCAAAACAAGCACTTCATCGCAATGTATGTCTCCGCCGCACAACAGACCTGTAAGTCTGTAGCTGAGGCACTCAGTAGCTTTAAGAAAAAGCTGAGGCTCTCCTGGCAAGAAGGAATGAGTTTAAGACCAAACCTGCCGCGGCCTTCAGGAACTGTCTAGAGGCGCTTTGACAACGCCGTTACGGGTTCTTTTGTGGACTGCGTAAGAATCCCCCGCCTTTAGGCGCTGGGAGTGTCAATGGATCCCATCTCTTCAACAGCAGCACCTATGGATCCCTGTCTGATCCCCGTCAAGCTTCCCCACGGCTCCTACGACATTCTCATCCAGTCCCCCGAAGGCTCCGGCGGCCACAGCCTTATCCAGTTGGGATCCCAACTGCAAGCCAGGGGACTTTCGGGCAAGGCGCTGGTGGTGAGCCACCCCGGCATTGCCAAGCATTTTGGCGAAAAGTTGATGCAAGGGTTGCAACAAGCGGGGTTTGCTGCCCGTCTTTTTCTGTTGCCCGCCGGCGAGCGCTACAAAACCCTGCGCTCGGTGGCCAAGATCTACGATGCTGCCTTGAGCTTTGGCCTGGAGCGCTCTTCCACCCTCGTGGCCCTGGGAGGGGGGGTCATTGGGGATATGGTGGGGTTTGCCGCCGCCACTTGGCTGCGCGGGATCCCGTTTGTCCAGGTGCCCACTTCGCTTTTGGCCATGGTGGATGCGGCCATCGGCGGCAAGACCGGCGTCAACCATCCTGGCGGGAAAAACCTCATCGGCGCCTTCTACCAGCCGCGCCTGGTGTGGATCGACCCAACGCTGTTGCAGACCCTGCCCCGGCGGGAATTTACCTCGGCCCTGGCGGAAGTCATCAAATACGGCGTCATCCAGGCTGCCGACCTATTTGAGTTTTTGCAAGACCGGCCCAGGCTGAGGCGCTACGCCGATTTTGCCCCTGCGGATCTGCACTATCTGCTGCGGCGCTGTGCCGAGTGCAAAGCCTGGGTGGTGCAACAGGACGAGCGGGAAGGGGGCCTGCGGGCCATCTTGAACTACGGCCATACCCTCGGCCATGCCCTGGAAACCGTTACCGGCTACCGCCGCTACCTGCACGGGGAGGCGGTGGCCATTGGCATGGTGGCTGCGGGAGAGATCGCCCGTCGCCTGGGGTGGTGGAGCGCGGCTGAGGCCGAGCGGCAGCGACGCCTTATCGAAAGGGCAGGGCTGCCCAGCCACTGGCCCGCCGGGATCCCTTGGGAGGCGGTGCTGCAGGCGCTGCAGGCGGACAAAAAAGTCAAGCAAGGGCGGATCCGCTTCGTTCTGCCCCGCCGCATCGGCCAAGCGGAGCTGACCGATCAAGTCGAGCTGGCAGAGGTGCAGGCTGCTTTGGCCTCGATTACAGCAACCTCTGGAACCCTAGAATTAGGAAAACCTAAGGACAAGAAAGCATGGCACGGCAACAACGGGTAGCCATCCTAGGGGCCACAGGAGCCGTAGGAGTGGAGCTGCTGAAGCTGCTGGAAGAGCGCCGCTTTCCGGTGGCAGAGCTGAAGCTGTTGGCCTCGCCCCGCTCGGCGGGCACCTACTTGACCTTCAAGGGAGAACGGATCCCGGTGGAACCAGTTTCAGAAGCGGCCTTCCGGGGCCTGGATCTGGTGCTGGCCTCTGCCGGAGCCGGTGTCTCCAAAACCTGGGCCAGAACCATCGTCGAGGCGGGGGCGGTGCTGATTGACAACTCCAGCGCCTTTCGCCTGGATCCCAATGTTCCGCTGGTGGTGCCGGAGGTCAACCCCCAGGAAGCCTTCCGTCACCAAGGGATCATTGCCAATCCCAACTGCACCACCATCCTAATGTGCGTGGCCATCTACCCCCTGCATCGCCACATCCCCCTGCGCCGCGTGGTGGCCGCCACCTATCAATCGGCCAGCGGGGCCGGGGCCCGCGCCATGGTGGAGCTAGAGGAGCAAACCCGCGCCTACCTCCAGGGGCAGCCGTTGCAGCCCCAGGTGTTCCCTTACTCCATTGCCTTCAACCTCTTCCTCCACAACAGCCCCCTGCAAGAAAACGGCTACTGTCAGGAAGAGATGAAGATGGTCAACGAATCCCGCAAGATTATGGGATCCCCCCACCTGCGGCTGACGGCTACCTGTGTGCGGGTGCCGGTGCTACGTACCCACGCCGAGGCCCTCAACCTGGAGTTTGAACAGCCCTTCCCGGTGGAGCAAGCTCGGCAAATCCTGGCCCAGGCCCCTGGGGTGGTGCTCATTGAAGATTGGCAGCAGAACCGCTTTCCCATGCCCATCGACGTGGCCGGCAGGGATGAAGTGGCGGTGGGCCGCATCCGCCAGGACATCTCCGAGCCCAAGGCCCTGGAGCTGTGGCTATGCGGGGATCAAATCCGCAAAGGTGCGGCCCTCAACGCCCTTCAAATTGCCGAGCTGCTTTTGAAGGACTAACCATCATCTGCCCTGCTCTTCAGCCTTCGGGCATTTGGTTGTCTTCGTCTTCTTCTTCATCGTCATCGCCCGGCTCTTCATCGTCATCGCCCGGCTGACCACCATCGCCCGGCTCATCTTCGACCGGCCCTTCATCGCCCGGCTAACCACCATCGCCCGGCGGAGGCAGCGTAGGTGTCGGAGGCGTCACTGTCGTCCCACCGCTTCCGCCGCAGCCGGTCAGTCCTAGACAGGCCGCCCCTAGACTCAAAGCCAAAAGGTTTGTAACTGCTTTTTTCTGCATCGCTTTTTCACTCCTCATCATCAGACTTGACTTTAGTTTTCTTTAGTTTTTGTCGACCCGCCTTACTAAAGTATAGCCATAGCCTGGTCAAATTGCTGCTTAGGATGCTTCTGCGCCCACGCAATCTACCACTGTTGGGAATAAACCTTGCCTCAGATGGCAAGCTCCAACTGGGGAATAGAGCCTTCAGACTTGCTCTTGTGTACCTTGCTTGTAAGCACAAAATCTGGCAACAGAAGCTAATTTTTAGAACCTCGCGTATGCCGCTTGGGCCAGCAATGTTCACACAGTGTTCGTAGACGGGATCCCGATCACCGAGGTCGGTCAAAGTACCCGCATCTCAGAGGTCGAAGCGTTGGCAGCCATTCAGGCTCAAACGGAAGATCTACTGCGCTGTCGAGAGCCTTTCAAAGCAACCCTAACTCCGGTGGTGGGCTAGCCATAGCAGGGGATCTGCCATTCCGGTTGGCCACAAACCGCACACAATGTCGCAAAAGGAGGAGAATTGAAAAGCATTCGGCCTTTGTGGAGATTGGCTTGTGCATCCAATTGGGACATCCAATTGGGATGGGATCCCTGGCTAGCTTTATCGCCGGCTTGGCGACGGGGCTGGGGGCTTTGCCGGCGCTGTTTCTTCCCTCGCTCTCGGAGAGGGTGCAAGGGATCCTGCTGGGGTTTGGGGGTGGGGTGATGTTGGCCGCCACCTCGTTTTCACTGGTGGTGCCGGGCACCGAGGCGGCGCTGGCGCTGGGATATTCCCAGTTCGGGGCGGCCGTGGTGATGGTGGCGGGCCTGTTGTTGGGGGCGATCTTTCTGGAGAGTGCCCACCAGCTTTTTCCCCACGAGCACTTTTTCAAAGGGGCTGAAGGGGAGAACCGCGCCCACCTAAAGCGGATCTGGCTCTTCATCATTGCCATTGCCCTGCACAACTTCCCGGAAGGCCTGGCGGTGGGGGTGGGATTTGCCACCGGCCAAGTCGGCGATGGGTTGGCGCTGGCCCTGGGGATCGGCCTGCAGAACATGCCGGAAGGGCTGGTGGTGGCCTTGTCGCTGGCCAGCCAGGGGTATTCGCGGCTGTTTGCTTTTGCCATTGCCCTGCTGACCGGGCTGGTAGAGCCCATCGGCGGCATCGTGGGAGCGACGGTGGTCACTTTGGCTCAGCCGCTGCTGCCCTGGGGCATGGCCTTTGCCGCTGGTGCGATGTTGTTTGTGATCTCGGATGAGATCATCCCCGAGTCGCACCGGCAGGGGTTGGAGCGGGAGGGCACCTTTGGCGTTCTCAGTGGGTTTGTGGTGATGCTGCTGCTGGATATTGCCCTGGGTTAAAAAGGGATCCCGTCCTGAGGTGAGGTTTTATGCTGAGCAACGAGCCTTTTCTGTGGCGGGGAAGAGGGGATCATGCTTGCCTGCTGCTGCACGGGTTGGGGGGTGGCGTCTACGAGTTGCAGTGGCTGGCGGAGCGGCTGTTGGCAGCCGGCCTGACGGTGCAGGGGTTTAACTATCCCGGCCACGACCGCCCGGCACCCCGCATGCCCCCTTCCCGCTGGACGGAGTGGTACGGGCGGGTTTTGGAACATTACCTGGCGCTGCAGCAGGAGTACCCGCGCCTTTCGCTGGTGGGGTTTTCCACCGGCTGCCTGTTGGCGCTGCACCTGGCCTTTGCCCACCCTGTCCACAAATTGGTCCTGCTGGCGCCGTTTTTTGCCATTCGCCACCGCTGGTACTATCTCTTTCGCCCGGAGCAGTACCTCAACAGCCTGGGCTGGCTCTTGGAAGAGGTTCCCCGCTTTCGCCTGCCGATTCGGGATGGCGATGTCCGCGCGTTGGCAGAAAGAGTGGCCTATTTGCGCAGCTTCAATCTAACGGCGGTGCGCAGCGCCCTTGAGCTCATCGAGCGGGTCAGGGGGGAAGTAGCCAGCATCCAAGTTCCCACCCTCATCCTGCAGCCGCGCCAAGATACAGTGGTGGATCCCGACCAGGCGGCGTGGCTCTACCGGGAGCTGGGATCCGCCGAGAAGACCCTGCATTGGCTGGAGCGCTCCGACCACGTTCTCACCTTGGACTGCGAGCGGGAGACGGTGTTTGCCCAGGTTTGCGCCTTCCTCAACCAGGATCCTTCTGCGCCCGGATCAGCGTAACCCCTTGCCAAGCACCGCGGGCATCGTAGTCCCGGATCAAACGCAAGAGACAATGGCAGTCTTCCGACTGCGGAAACCAGCTCAGGCTCACCGAAAAGCTGCGATCCCGGTGGGCGGTAGGGATGGGCAAGGGATCCGGCCCGCCCATCCACAGCCCCCCCGGCAAGGGATCCCAAGGGCTGGCCCACTCTGAGAGATCTACATGAGTTTCGCTGAGCAAGCTATCGGCAGCAGAAAAGCTCTGGGCGATCCCCCGCCATCTCCCCTGGAGGCAGGCTCTCAGCTGCTCTCTGCTCAGGGGTGAACAGTCTGCAACGGGATCCAAAGCTTGGCCGCGCCGCTCCAGGATCGCGGTTACCTCTACCAGACGACCTTGGGCATCCCACTGTTGCACCAGCCGCGCCTTGCGCTCTCCCCAAAGAAAGCCCTGCTCGACGGCAAAATCGCCAAACGGTGCCAGCTGCAGCCGCCCGTTGGAAAAGGAGCCATCGGGGAAAAAGCGCAAGCCGGGCGAGAAATCTTGATAGACCCAGCTCTGGCGGCTTGTTGGGGTAGGGGATCCCTCTAGGGGGTAGTAGGCATTGGTTTGGCGGATTGCGTCCCGATCCAAAGCCTCAAAGGTGATGAGGCTGCGCTTTTGGCCCACCAGCTCCCAGCCGTGGGCGGTGGGTCGATACTCGGAAAAGAGCCCGTGCCATTCTCCCAGGTGCAGGGCCAGGCATTCTCTCTGGGTTGTCATGAAGCACTGTGAAGTAACATTAGGGAGACGCAACGCGGAAGACAGAGCCGATGGGGAGGAAGTTCCGAGGTGGCATTTTACTGGTTTTGGGGTTTATGCTCTCGCCCTTTTCCTGGTGGAACGATTTGTTCTTCAACCTACCCATTGCCTATGGATTTGGCTACCTCTGCAGCTTGTGGCAGCCCCAGTGGCTTTTGGGAGGAACCCTTGCCGGGTACTGGCTTTCCAACTTGATTGGCCTTCTCCTGATGCAGTTTGGCGCTACTGATGTGGTTGAGCAAGGGGATAAACCCCGCAACCTAAAGCGCGATCTCGTTATTAGTTTGGCTTCTTCTACTGCCTACACTTTGGCGATCCTCGGGCTGGTGCAGCTTCACCTTGTCGATATCGGCGCCCTCTTCCCCACTTCTTAAGCTCATGCCCCTCCCTCTTTTCTGGACAACGCTGGCGGAAGGGATCCTCGCCTTTATTGCCACCCACATTGACGACTTTTTTGTGCTGGTTGTGTTGTTTGCCCAGGTGCAGATCCAACCTACTTGGAAGGGCTGGCAGGTTTAGCTGGGGGGCTACTTGGGCTTGGCAGGATTGATCTTGATCAGCCTTTTGGGGTACTTGGGGGGCCTGGTGCTGCCGCCATCTGCCATTGGCCTGCTGGGACTGATCCCGCTGGCGGTGGGCGGCTGGAAATTGTGGCGATCTGAAGCGGAAGAAGCCCTGTCGAAAGAGCTGGAAAAACTGCAAGATCGACCACCCGCAAAGACTGGGCTGCTCTTTTTGCCCTCGCCAGCTCTGCTGTCCATGCTCCTCACCTTTGCCAATGGCGGGGATAACATCAGCTTGTACGTTCCTTTGTTTGCCGGCAGCACCCCTCTCCAGTTGGCTCTCTTTTCTATAATTTTCTTTTTGATGAAAGGGCTGTGGTTTGCCATGGCTCAAAGGCTGACGGTGCAACCGGAAGTGGCCAAGATCTTGGCTGAACAGGGAGAGCGCTGGGTACCCTGGATTTTGATGAGATTAGGGGTGTGGATCCTGTTCAAAAACGAAACTTGGCGATGGCTGCTCGGGATCCCGTAGCGGGCGGAGTCCCTTCGAGTTTCAGTCGTTGTGCCGCTCTGAAGCCGGATCCTAGTTCAGATCTTCGTGGCGGTGTTCCCGTTCCCGCCAATCAAATAGCGGCGTTCTTCCGCGCTTGTGGGGGACTGATTGAGTTGTGCAATTAGTTGTGCAATTAAGCGACGTAAAGTAGCCGTGCCCTAACCATAAACTGACGCAAAATAATCAACGAGAATCCATCAAGGACTGGTGAGGACAGTTCAAGATCAGAACCATCCAATCATCAAAAAATGGGGTAGGCCAAATTAACTTATCAAAGGATCGTCAAAAGATCCCAGAATGCGCACTTCTGGCTCTAGGAATATCGACCATCGTTGATAAACCTTTTCTTGGGCCAAGCAAATCAGACGGTAGATGTCGTTGGCGCTGGCCTGACCACAATTGAGGATGAAGTTTGCATGGCGCTCGGAGATCTGGGCCCCGCCAATCCGGTAGCCCTTCAGACCGACCTGCTCAATTAGCCAGCCGGCAGGATGGGTTTCGGGGTTGCGAAAGACGCTGCCACAACTGGGCAGATGATAGGGCTGAGAGCTCAGGCGCTGGTTGAGGTGGCGCTGGGTTTGTCGCTGCACCTGAGCCGGATCCCGGCCTGGGAGTAACTGCAGCGTTGCCCCCGTCACCGTCCAAGGAGAGTCCTGTAGCCGCGAGCGGCGGTAGCCAAATTGCAGATCGACCGGTTCTAAGCGGCAGGGCTCCTGCTCTTCATCCAAAATCTGCACTTCCACCAACACGTCCGACATGGCGCGCCCGTGGGCGCCGGCATTCATCACCACCGCTCCCCCCAGCGTGCCCGGGATCCCGATGGCCCACTCCAAGCCACTCCAGCCCCGCTTGGCGGCTGCCCGCGCCAGGTTAACCAAAGGTTCTCCGGCAGCGGCCCAGATCCTCCCCCCCTCCAACAGTTGCATCCCGCGCAAACGCCGGGTGTGGATCACCAGCCCCGGCAGGCCGGCATCGCTGATGAGCAGGTTGCTGCCCGCCCCCAACAGTGTAACCGGGATCCCTTGCGCCCGCGCCCAGGCCAAACATTGCTGCAGCTCCAGATTGTTGTGCGGCTCGCAATACCACTCCGCTTTGCCGCCCACGCGAAAGGTGGTCAGAGGGGCCAAGGGGATCCCCGCTTGAATCCGTCCAGAGAGTCGGGCAACGCTTGAGGCATTGGGCACGCAGGGAGCTGTAGTCATGATGCCAATACCTCAGAAGCCCCCATCTCCCTGATCCCATCCTCCGCTTGCCCCGGCAATTTCCCTTCAAAGTTTGCCAGAGGCTGCTCCCCCAGCCGAGCCGCATAGGCCCGCATCGTAGCGGCTATCTGTTGATTGAGATCGCCTGCGCCCAAAAAAATTGCCAGATCTCCAGGTTGCAAGATAGACGGCAACACCTGCGGCAATTGCGGCAAAGAAGACACATAACGTACATGGGGATGGTGCTCCGCCACCGACACGGCCAGCCGCAAGCTGTCGGAGCCCTCAGGCGCTGCTTCTCCCGCCCCATAAGTGGGCACGATCACCACCACCTGCGCATCCGCAAAGCAGCAAGCAAAGTCCTGGAACAACTTGGCCAAGCGGCTGTGGCGATGGGGCTGGAACACCGCCACCACCCGCCGCTGCTGCAGCCGTGCCGCCCGCAGCGTAGCCCGAATCTCGCTGGGATGATGGGCATAGTCGTCGATAAAGGTGACCCCACCCACCTCGCCTTTGACTTCAAATCGCCGCTGCACCCCTCGAAACTCGGCCAGAGCCGAGGCAATCACCGCAAACTCCAAGCCCAACTGTCGCCCCACGGCAACCGCCGCCAGGGCATTGCTGAGGTTATGGGATCCCAGCACCTGCAGGCGGAGCTGGCCGAGGAGGGATCCCCTTTCCCAGATCTCGGCAGAGGTGCAATCGGCAGTGTAGAGGATCTGACGGGCCTGGTACTGGGCTTGGGGATGGCCGGCCAGGCTGTAGCCGATGTCCACCTTGAGGTGGGTGGCCACGTTGGGGCAGTCCAGACAGGCCACCAGGGTTTGGCTCTGCTGCCCATACTGCTGAAAGGCCCGGATCACCTGCTCCAGATTGGCGTAGTGATCCGGGTGGTCTAGCTCAATGTTGGTGATCACGCCAATTTGGGGATAGAGCCGCACCAGGGATCCATCCGACTCGTCCACCTCGGCTACCAGGTATTCCCCCTGGCCTAGACGGGCATTGCCATCCCAGGCGTCCATCTCCCCGCCGATGATCAAGGTGGGATCCCAGCCCGCCGCCAGTAACATGTAGCCAATCATGCTGCTAGTAGTGGTCTTGCCGTGGGTGCCCGCCACCCCAATGCTGGGACGATGGTTAAACAGGGCAGCCAGCAAATCGGCTCGATGCCAAACCTTTAGTCCCTTGTCCAGCGCCGCCGCTAATTCCGGGTTGGTGGGGCGAATGGCGCTGGAGTAGACCACCTGGGGATCCCCGGCCAAACCCTCCAGAGTGTGCCCCTGAATAAAGCGCACCCCCAAGGCTTCCAGGCGACGGGTGCGGCCATTGGCGGCAATATCCGACCCTGAAACCCGAAACCCCTGCTTGGCCAAAATGTAAGCCAGAGCCGACATCCCCACCCCGCCGATCCCGACAAAATGATAAGCCGGAAGTAGCGGGTTCAACGGATCCAAATTTTTCGCAGGCGGAGATGGAGAACGAGCTGGCGCCGGCGCAACGGCATCTTTCCCCCCAACTGTTTCCACCATCGCAACTCCACCTCACTCCTCGCACCACACCTAGAAATCGGCACCTGCAGAAAGGCCCCGGACACGGCAGATCATATCAGGAATCCCTTGGGTTAGGTAGCCGACGAAGGTCGACAACCGAAGACAAGCCGGAGAAAAACGAATACCCGAAAAATAAACACATGAGAAAAACCTGGACATCCTTGCCCCATAAACTTTACACTTATTAAAAAATTGCAACTGTAACGACCGACCTCAACCGCAAAACTCAACGAGTAGGGAACGATGAATCAGCGGCTACTCTGGTCTATTGCGGGAGCTGGATTGCTGGCCGGAACTGGGCTGGCCTGGCTGGGCCTGAGCCAGCAGGCGGCCACCCAATCCGTATCAGAGAATGCAACGGAGGAGACGCGGCTACCTCCCCGCGTTGGCGCCCTGGGTCGCCTGGAGCCGGAAGGAGAGGTGGTGCGGGTGGCCGGCCCTCCGGGAGAGCGACTGGGAGAGCTGCTAGTGGCCGAAGGGGAGCGGGTGAGGGCGGGGCAAGTGTTGGCACGTCTGGAAAGCTATCGAGAGCGCCTGGCCGAGCGGGAGTATGCTGCTGCCCAACTCCAAGAAGCCCGCGCCCGGCTGGAGGCCGAGACCCGCTTTGGCCAAGCTCAAGTGGAAGAGGCGCGCACCCGCCTCAGCCGCCTAGACGAACCGCAACAGATGCAGATCCGATCCCAGGAAGCGGTGGTGGAGCGCCTTCGGGCGGAGCTGGCCGATGCCGAGGCCAACCTGGCTCGCTTCCAGGCCCTGTGGCAGGAGGGGGCTATCTCCCAGCAGGAGCTAGACCAGAAAGCTCTGCTGGTGCGGCAACGGCAGGAGGACTTGCGGGCTGCCGAGGCCACTCTGGATCAACTGCGCCTGGCCCGCGAGCGGGATCTGCGCAACGCCCAAGCCCAGGTGCAAGCTGCTGAAGCGGGGCTGAGGCGGGCGCAAGCGCAAGTGCAACTGGGATCCCTGGCCCGCAACCTGGAGCTGGCGGAGGCCCGTCTGGAGCGCACCCTCATCCGCGCCCCCCGGGCCGGCCAGGTGCTCAAGATCCGCACGCGGCCTGGGGAAGTTATCGCTGCCGACACAGGGATCCTCGAGCTGGGCAACACCGACCAGATGATGGTGGTGGCGGAGGTCTACGAAACCGACATCCTGCGGGTGCGGCCCGGACAACGGGCCACCATCAGCAACCGCGCGCTGCCAGAAACGCTGCAGGGCCGGGTGGAGCGGGTGGGCCTGCAGATCGGCAAAAAAGACGTGCTCAACACCGACCCCGCCGCCGATGTGGATGCCCGCGTGGTGGAGGTGTACATCCGCCTGGATCCGGAAAGCAGCGCCCGCGTGGCCGGCCTGACCAACCTGCAGGTGGATGTGGCCATCGAGGTCGAGGGGTAGGAGGGGGGAATGTCCGGCCTGTTCAGCGTAGCGTTTATCGGGCGGCGCATCCCCTTGGCCTGGCTGCAGTTGACGCGGGAGAAGATCCGCCTGCTGGTGGCCCTGGCGGGCATTGCCTTTGCTTGCATCTTGATGTTCATGCAGTTGGGCTTCCAAGACAGTCTGCTGGAAAGCGCCATCCGCTTCCACGTCGCCCTCAAAGGGGAGATCTTCCTGGTCAGCCCCCAGTCCAACGCCCTCATTGCCATGAACACCTTTTCCCAGCGGCGGCTCTACCAGGCGTTGGGCTTTGAGGGGGTACGGGCCATCTCGCCCGTCTATGTGGGCTTTGCCCTCTGGAAAAACCCCCAGACCCGCCGCACCCGCAGCATCTTTGTGGTGGGGGTGGATCCCTCTGCCGACCTGCTGGAGTTGCCGGAGCTGACCCCCGACAAGTTGGAGGAGATCAAGAAAGCAGACGTGGTGCTCTTCGACCGCCGCTCCCGCAGCGAGTTTGGCCCCATCCCGGAGTGGTTTGAGGCCGGTCGAGAAGTTTTTACTGAAGTAGGCAACCGCCGCGTCCAGGTGGGGGGCCTGTTCAAGATGGGGGCCACCTTTGGCGCCGATGGCACCATCCTCACCAGCGACCTCAACTTCCTGCGCATCTTTCCTCAGCGGGAGCGCGGCCTGGTGGATATCGGCGTAGTGCAGCTGCAGCCGGGAGTGGATCCCCAGCCGTTGGTGCAGCAGATGCGGGCCTTGCTGCCGGAAGATGTGCGGGTGCTGTCGCGGGCAGAGTTTATCGATATGGAGCAAAGCTACTGGGAGGAGGGCACGGCCATCGGCTTTATTTTCGGCCTGGGGGTGGCCATGGGCTTCATCGTCGGCATTGTGATTGTCTATCAGATCCTCTACACCGATGTATCCGATCACCTGGCGGAATATGCCACCCTCAAGGCCATGGGCTACACGGATACTTACCTGTTGGGGGTGGTGTTTCAAGAAGCTATTTTGCTGGCCGGCTTGGGGTATATTCCAGCTTTTGCCCTGGCAGTTTTGCTCTACGATTTGACGGCCAATGCTACGTTGCTGCCGATCGCCATGACCTTCAACCGGGCGGTGTTGGTGCTGCTGCTGGCAGTGAGCATGTGCTTTATCTCGGGGGCCATTGCCGTGCGGCGGCTGCGGGCAGCCGATCCCGCCGACATTTTCTAAGTTTTGGCAAGAATGGAGGAGGCAGATGGATTGTTGAATAGCTTGATCAACTGCCCAAAGACTTCTGGGATCCCTTCAATAGGCTTCTGGATGGTTCAATCGCGGCGGTTCCGATGATGGCCCAAGCGGTTACTGAATTGAATTGTCAACCCAAGTTGTTTGAGATTTTGAGCTCCCTATGCTGCCTTCCCTTCTCGATCAAGCTGCCCTCGCTTCCACCCAACATGCCGTTGAGCCGGTGGTCAAAGCCGAAGGGGTGAACCACTACTTTGGCGAGGGATCCCTGCGCAAGCAAGTGCTTTTTGACATCAACTTCGTTTTGCAGCCGGGGGAGATCGTGTTGTTGACCGGCCCCTCTGGCTCCGGCAAGACCACGCTGCTCACGCTCCTGGGAGCTTTGCGCTCGGTGCAAGAGGGCAGCCTGCGGGTGTTGGGGCAGGAGCTGCGGGGCGCTAAGCCCAACACCCTCATCCAGATCCGCCGCCAGGTGGGGTACATCTTCCAGGCCCACAACCTGCTGCGCTCCCTGACGGCGGCCCAAAATGTGCGCATGGCCCTGGAGCTGCACAACGGCCTTTCTCCTCAACAGGTGCAGCAGCAGGCAGAAGCGATGCTGGCGGCGGTGGGTTTGGGGGATCGCGTCCACTACTACCCGGAGCAGCTTTCGGGAGGGCAGAAGCAGCGGGTAGCCATCGCGCGGGCCCTGGTCAGCCACCCCAAGTTGGTGCTGGCCGACGAGCCGACCGCAGCCCTGGACAGCAAGTCGGGCCGCGAGGTGGTGACCCTGATGGAGAAGTTGGCGCGAGAGCAGGGCTGCACCATCCTCATGGTGACCCACGACAACCGCATCCTCGACATTGCCGACCGGGTGTTGCACATGGAGGATGGCCGCCTGGAGAGCCAGGTTGTTGCCTAGTTTGCCGGGGCGTGGCGGCGGTACCACTCGATGGTGCGCTGCAGCCCCTCCCGCAGGCTCACCTTGGCCACAAAACCTATCCTCTCGCGGGCTTTGGAGACGTCCAAGCAGCGGCGCGGCTGGCCGTTGGGCCTGTCGGTTTGCCAGCGGATCTCGCCCCGAAACTCCATCAGCTCGCAGATGAGGGCGATGAGATCCCGAATGGAGATCTCCTCGCCGGTGCCCAAATTGAGTGGCTCAGGGCTGTTGTAGAGCTGGGTGGCCAGGAGAATTCCCCGAGCCGCATCTTCGGCGTAGAAAAACTCGCGGGTGGGGCTGCCATCTCCCCACACCTCGACGTAGTTCTGGCCCCGCTGCTGGGCTTCATGCACCTTGCGGATCAAGGCCGGGATCACGTGGGAGCTTTCCGGATCGAAGTTGTCCATGGGGCCGTAGAGGTTTACCGGCAGGAGGTAGATGCCGTTGAAGCCGTACTGCTGCCGGTAGGCCTGCAGTTGCACCAGCAGGGCTTTCTTGGCGATGCCGTAGGGGGCGTTGGTCTCCTCCGGGTAGCCGTTCCAGAGATCTTCTTCCTTGAAGGGGACGGGGGTGAACTTGGGATAGGCGCAGATGGTGCCCACGCAGACAAACTTCTCCACCCCCGCCAGGTAGGCGGCGTGGATGAGCTGGGATCCCATGATCAGGTTGTCGTAGAAGAGCTCCGCCGGCTTGGCCTGGTTGAGGCCGATGCCGCCCACATGGGCCGCCAAATGGATGACGACATCTTGTCCCTGCACCACCTCTTGGCAGACCTCCCAGCGGCGCAGGTCGTGGGTGCGGGAGCGTGGGATCCGCACCTGCTCCGGCTTGACCCCCAGGAGTTGCAACTGCTGCAGGACGTGTTTGCCCAAAAAGCCGCTCCCTCCGGTAAGCAAGATGCGCTTTTGGCTGAGATCGATGGCACTGGACAAGCTGTTGGGCGTCATGGCTGGCGCGGAAAATCCCCGGCTTTCATTATGGGGTAAGGCGGCAGCTTCTAACTGCCCAAGCCTGAAGACAGCTCTGCCTGTAGCCGCTCCTGGGCCACCTGCAGGGCTTGGGCCAGTTTCTCTGGCTGTTTGCCGCCGGCCTGGGCCAGGTTGGGCCGCCCACCGCCACCGCCGCCTGTCAGCTTGGCGATCTCGCCGATAAAGGAGCCCGCTTTGAGACCAAGTTTCTGCACCGCCGGGCTAAAAGCCGCAACCAGGCTGACCTTGCCAGCTTCCGGCACCGATCCCAGCACCACTGCCCCTTCTCCCAGTTTGTGGAGCAGATGTTCGGCAGCAGTTTTCAGCGCCTCGGGGGGAGTGGATCCCAGTTCCGCCGCCAAGATCTGCAGATTGCCAACAGCTACAGCCTGGGGCAGGAGCCGCTCTGCCTGCAGCAAGGCCAATTGGCTGCGCGCCTCCTCGAGCGCCCTCTGGGCGGCCTTCAGCTCCGCCTGCAAAGCCGCCACCCGCTCCGGGATCTCCTGGGGCTTGGCCTTGAATTGGGCGCTCAGCTCCCGCACGACGCTATCCCGCTCGTTTAGGTATTCCAGCACCGCCGGCCCAGCTACCGCCTCGATGCGGCGGATCCCGGCCGCTACGCCACTCTCGGAGATGATCTTGAACAGGCCGATCTCGGCAGTGTTGCTGACGTGGGTGCCGCCACAGAGCTCCATTGACACCCCCGGAAAGTCAACCACCCGTACCTCGGCCCCGTATTTTTCCCCAAACATGGCGATTGCCCCTCTGGCTTTGGCCTCGGCCAGGGGCATGATGGAGACTTGCGCAGGATGGGCCTCGGCAATCCAGGTGTTGACCAGATCCTCAACCTGCTGCAGCTCTTCGGGGGTGAGGGGACGCGAGAGGGTAAAGTCGAAACGCAGCCGGTCAAAAGCCACTAGAGATCCCGCCTGGCTAATAGAGGGATCGACAACCTTTTTCAGGGCTGCCTGCAGCAGGTGGGTGGCTGTGTGGTGGGCCTGGGCGCGCCGCCGGCAGGCCAGGTCAATCTGGGCCTGCACCGGATCCCCCACCCGCAGGATCCCCCGTTCTACCCAGCCAAAGTGGACAAACAGATCCCCCCGCTTCTGCACATCCTCCACCCGCACCAACACTCCGTCGCCGGCCAGGTAGCCGCGATCCCCGATTTGGCCCCCGGACTCCGCATAAAAAGGCGTGCGATCCAAAACCACCTGCACCGACTGCCCGGCCTCTACCTGGGGCACCGACTTCCCTTCCACCAGCAGGGCCTCCACCACGCCGCGGGCAGAAGACTGGCTGTAGCCCAAAAACTCCGTCTCGATTAAAAACTCGGCCAGCTCGTCCAGGGATCCCTGGGCCGTGACGTCGAGGGTTTGGTGGGCGGCGCGGGCCCGCTGCCGCTGTTTTTCCATCTCTTGCTCGAAGCCCTGCACATCCACGCTAAAGCCGCGCTCCTGGGCAATTTCCTGGGTCAGCTCCAACGGGAAGCCGTAGGTGTCGAAGAGCTTGAAGGCGTCGGCACCCGAGATCTGCTTGGGCGCGCCACTGGCCGTGACGTTGGCAAACAGATCAAACAGCAGCCGTTCCCCCCGCTCCAGGGTCTTGAGAAACTGCTCCTCTTCCCGCTGCAGCTCGGCCTTGATCACCGCCTCCCGCTCCCGCACCTCCGGATAGGCGGCCTCCGCCAACTGGATGGCCGTCTCCACCACCGGCAGGGTAAAGGGCTCGCCGATCCCCAAGAGGCGCCCGTGGCGCACCATCCGCCGGATCAGCCGCCGCAGCACATAGCCCCGGTCCACGTTGGAGGGGATCACCCCATCGGCAATGAGATGCATCACCGCCCGCGCGTGATCCCCAATTACCTTGAGGGAGACTTTCTGCTCGGGGCTGGCCTGGAAGTAGTCCACCCGGGCAATCTCGGCCGCCTTCTGCACAATAGGGAAGATCAAATCGGTCTCATAGTTGTTGGGGACTCCCTGCAGCACCTGAGCCAGCCGCTCCAGTCCCAGGCCGGTGTCGATGTTTTGCCTGGCCAAGGGAGTGAGGCGGCCCTCGCTGTCCCGGTTCAGCTCCATGAACACCAGGTTGTAGATCTCCAAAAAGCGAGAGTCGTCCCCTAGGTCGATCTGCTCATCCCCCAGCTCCGGCTTGAAGTCGTAGTAGATCTCCGAGCAAGGGCCACAGGGGCCGGTGGGGCCGGCAGCCCAGAAGTTGTCCTCCTCCCCCATGCGCCGGATGCGGTGGGGTGGGATCCCGATCGCATCGCGCCAGAGGGCAAAGGCCTCCTCATCTTCTCGAAAGACGCTCACCACCAGGCGCTCCGGCGGCAGGCCAAACACCTCTGTCACCAGCTCCCAGGCCCAGGTGATGGCTTCTTTTTTGAAGTAGTCGCCAAAGCTGAAGTTGCCCAGCATCTCAAAAAACGTGTGGTGGCGGGCCGTCCGTCCCACGTTCTCGATGTCGTTGGTGCGCACGCATTTCTGGGCAGTCGTGACCCGTGGGTACTGTGGATCCTGATGGCCGAGGAAAATCGGCTTGAAGGGCAGCATGCCGGCGATGGTCAGCAGCACCGTCGGATCCTCCGGCACCAAGGAGGCGCTGGGCAATACCTGATGGCCCCGCTGGGCGTAGAAATCCAGAAAAGCCTGCCGGATGGCGGCACCGGAGAAGGATGGAGACATGGCCAAGGCAAAGGGTAACTGTATTGATCAATTCTAGGTTTTTTGGCTCTGGGGCAGTTGAACTCCCGCTCTCGGATGGGGCCAGTGTCGCTCCCCAAAGCGACACAATCTAAGCGATTTCTCTGATTGAGCCCAAGTGGGCAAACGCTAGGATCAGCCTGTTCGAGGCGGATGCGCAAGATTTTTCTCTCCTTGGTCTAGGCTAGATGTATCTCTGGCAACTTGCTTGCCCGCCCATCGGCCCCGTCTCGGTTACCTAGACGTCAGCCGGTAGCGCTTGAATGATATGCCCAACTGCTACTGCCTCAATCCGGACTGTCTGCGGCCGGAAAATCCCCCGGCTGCCTCCACCTGTGCCTTCTGCGGGCAGCCGCTGCTGCTGCGCAATCGCTATCGCGCCTTCAAGCGTCTGGGGCAGGGGGGATTTGGCGCCACCTTCTTGGCCCGCGATGAGGACATGCCCTCCAAGCCCTGGCGGGTGATCAAGCAGTTGCGCCCGGCTGAAAATTCGCCCCAACTGGCCAGGCTGGCGGAGGAACTGTTTAACCGCGAGGCCGAGGTGTTGGAGCGCCTGGGGGAGCACTCGCAAATCCCCAAGCTCTACGCCCACTTCCAAGAAGGCGGCAAATTCTACTTGGTGCAGGAGTTTATTGAGGGGATCACGCTTGCCCAGGAGATGCGGCGCAACGGGCCTTTTTCCGAAGAACAGGCTCGGCAGGTGATGCAGGAGGTGCTGCTCATCCTCAGCTATGTCCACAGCCACAACACCGTCCACCGCGACATCAAGCCGGCCAACCTGATTCGCCGCAAAGAAGATGGCCGCCTGGTGCTAATCGACTTTGGGGCGGTGAAGCAGCTTGGGCCAGGCCACACGTTGTCGGAGGAGGGAACGGCCATTCGCTCCCTGGGCTTTTCTCCGCCGGAGCAGATGGCCGGCCAGGCGGTAGGCCCCGCCAGCGATCTCTACGCGCTGGCCGCCACCTGCCTCAACTTGATGACCCTGGAGTCGCCGGCCAAGTTTTACGACCACAACACGGGCCAATGGGATTGGTCGGATCGCCTGCAGCTCAGCCCCGAGTTCGACGCCATTTTGCGCCGCATGCTGCACCCGGTTATCAGCCAGCGCTTTGCCACGGCTACCGAGGCGTTGCGGGCTCTGCAAGGGATCCCGGTGCAGGAGGGCCCGCCTTCCTCGCCGGTCATCTTGCCCCCTTCTCCCTTGACTGCCGGCTCCAGCCCGTTGCTGATCTCCGACCATTGGACCAGACGCCGTTCAACCTCTCCCCCCCCTGCCCGAACAGATGGGTTCTCGCCTACGCCGCTCCCTCGGCCCGGCGCGGGAGACATGCTGCCCCTGGGATCGGTTCCCACCGGCTGGGGGAGCACCACCGGTTTTACCCAACTGGGCCAAGCCAGCCGCATCACCGGCGGCGGGCAGATCAAGCCAGCCACCCCGCCGCGCATCCCGTCTTTGGCGGGGGCGGATCTGCGGGGCAAGTCTTTTGCCAACCAGAACTTAGCCGGTTACGACTTGCGCTGCGCCGACCTGCGGGGGGCCGATTTTTCGGGGGCCAACCTGCAGGGAGCCGATCTGCGCGGGATCCGCTTCAACACACCGCAACCCCGCTGGCTGCGCTTTTTGAGCCGGCTCCTCGGCTCGGCCAAAACCTTGGGCGAGATCCTAGCAGGCCTGGGAGGGCTCTTGGGAGCCGGGAGCCTGGCGTTTTTGCTCGTCCATCTCGCCACGCGCAATGTGGTTTATGCCTTGGGGGCGGCTGGGATGGCTTTGGTGGTAGCCGGGTCGGTGCTCTGGTCTGCAGGCGGCAGAACTTCCCTGCCACGCCAAGCCGAAGAAAAGGGCAAGCGCTTCACCAGCTTTTACAAAGCGGATCTGCGAGGGGCACAGATGGATAGGAAGCTGCGGGAGTTCGCCCGCCGCCAGGGTGCCATCTTGAGCTAGAGCAGATCCGTTCCCGCCTTAGGCTATGGGAGGAAGGCCTCTGCGGAGGGCCTGGCTCACCTGCTCCGCCAGAGGTCGGCAGGCCACGGCTTTCCCTTGCCGCCGATCCCCTGCCTGGTCGTAAAAGACGATGCCTTCGGCGCGGGAAAGGCCCAGGGCCAAAAACAGCAGCTCCAAAACCCCAAAGGAGGTGGCCTCTAAGTCCGGCGCTTGCTGCCGAAGTTCCGCCAGCGTGGCTTGGGCATCTTCCAGGTGGCCAAAGGCCGGGATCCACAGATGGCCGGGGGGCTCGGGTTCTGGGGGGGAGTCCGCCCCGGCGGAGCTTTCCACCACCCGCACCGTCAGCCAGCCACCATCGGGGTAGCGCAAGGTGGTGTACTGCAGGTGATCCAGGTGTTGGGCCACCTGGGTGAGCACCTCCGCCACCTGCTGCATCGCCGCTGTCGGGATCCCGTTCTGCGGGGCCTCCTCTACCAGCGTTGCTGCCTGGGCCGCCAGACTAGATACCATGATTGACAACCATCCTCATCTAAGTTCAGAATAGGTATTCGCAGCTCCTGGGGCTGTAGTTCAATTGGTTAGAGCACCGCCCTGTCACGGCGGAAGTTGCGGGTTCGAGCCCCGTCAGCCCCGTACCTGTTAGGAACACTGTAGCCTACATCGGCAAGCGGGTCAGCCCTGCTATTATAGGTACCTTGCTCCGTTAGGGTAGGGAGATGTGTGCCTTGCGGTATCTGCGCCCGGATTTGCTTCACCTCAAGCCCTATGATGCCGTGCCGCCCCAAGCTGCCGACAAGTTGGATGCAAACGAGTTTCCCTGGGATTGGCCGGTGGGCTTCAAGCAGAAACTCTCCCTCCTCTGGGAAAAAGGGATCCCCAGCAACCGCTACCCCGATGCTCATCACCAGGGCCTCAAGCAGGCCATCGCCGCCTATGCCGGGGCAGATCCGGCCCAGATTAGCCTGGGCAACGGTTCCGACGAGCTAATCCGCTCCCTGCTCATCGCCACCTGTGTGGGCGAGCGGGGCAGCGTTTTGGTTGCAGAGCCCACCTTTTCCATGTACGCCATCCTAGCCCAGAGCCTGGGGATCCCGGTGGTGCGGGTGCCCCGCCATCCCGAGACGTTTGCTCTGGATCTGGGGCGGTGTCAACAGGCCGTAGCGGAGCAGCGGGTGCGGGTGGTGTGCTTGGTAGATCCCAATTCGCCCACCGGCAATGGCCTGAGCACCGCTGAGTGGGAGTGGGTTGAAGGGTTGCCCGCCGAGATTTTGGTGATCCTCGATGAGGCCTATTTTGAGTTCAGCCAGCACACGGCCCTGCCCAAGCTGGCGGAGCACCCCAACTGGGTTATCTTGCGCACCTTCTCCAAAGCCTTTCGCCTGGCAGCTCACCGGGTGGGCTATGCCATCGGCCATCCGCAGCTTATCCAGGTGCTGGACTCCATCCGCCTGCCCTACAATCTCTCGGCCATCTCCCAGTGGGCCGTTCAGATCGCCCTGGAACATGCCGAGGAGTTTTTGGCCGACCTACCCCTCATCCGTCAGGAACGAGATGCCCTCTACCAAGCCCTGCAGGAACTGCCGGGGGTGCGGGTGTGGCCCAGCCAGGCCAATTTTCTCTACTTCCGGGTGGCAGGATGGGATCCCCAGGATCTGCAGCGGGCCTGGCAAGAGCTGGGAACTTGTGTGCGCTGTACCGGCGGCGGGCTGCGCCTAACGGTGGGCACCCCTGAAGAAAACCAACGCGCCCTGGAGCGGCTGCGGCAGATCTTGCGGTAGTTGGCTCTACTTCCAACTCCTTCTCAACCTGGGCCGAGCAATCGCTGAATCAGGCTATGAACTTGCTGGAGCTGCCTCTCGTTGAGCCGCTTCAGTTCCTCGCGGATTGCCACTTGCAGTCTCTGAGCTTCAGTTTGCTCCCGCTGCAGCAGCCAACTTTGAACAGGGCTGGGGTGCTCCACGAAGTCATGTGGCCAGGGATCCCATTCCTCCAGCTCGGGCTCTGCCTGGGGCAGTTGCTCACGCCAGCGCTCTTGAGCGCGGCTAAACTCCTCCGCCAAAAGATCGGTCGGTCGTCCCTCCGCCTGCAGAGAATCTCTGTACTTCTTGTGAACCAAAAGCCAGCGCTGCCGAATCTGAGAGCGTTGCCATCTTGGGATTCTACCGATTCTGTTTTCAGCAAAGCGCTCATAAAACCTGAGCGCATCTCGGTAGCAGCCCAGTCGCTCGTAGGCTAGGCCCACCTCCAGCGGCTGCAGCCACCAAGCGTGCTCCCCGCGCACACTGCTTACCACTTCCTGCAGAAAATCCCGCAGTCCAGGGAGCTTCCACCTCAGCTCATCCCAGTTGGTTTCCATGTCTCGAGCCATGCTGGCCACCAACTCGTAGTCATGTCCGCGCTGCCACGCCTGTGGGTGGGCCTGAACCACTTCCCAAAGCCTGCACCACTCGCGGCGCCGGATCAGGATTCGCAGCAGCAGCGGCCACTCTTTCAAGCGCTCCAGGCTGAGAATGACGTCGTTGATGTACTCCTCCCACTCGCCCGCGAGGGGACGTCCCGCCTCCTGCCATTTGCTGACCACTGCTGCGTCCTGCCGGTCTTTGGATAGCCACCTCACCTGGCCAGGCGGCTTCTCCAATTGGATCTTGGCTCGGTAGTAGCGGGAATGCTCCGTTTGGCCACCTTGATCCCAAATGGCAACTGCCTCCTCAAGTTTTTGTTGCTGGAAATAACAGATGCCGAGAATCTTGTGATATTGCCCTGCGAACGGCTGCCGCTGGCCAAGAAAGGCCAAACGCTCCCTCAAAGCCTCAAGAGTCTCTTGCCAAAAAAGTTCACGATCCTCCGGCTTAGGACAAAAAGTCCCTAGGTTATCGAAAACTTCCTCCAGCTCCGCCAAAAACTTCTCCACACAAACCTTCCAAGTCAGATCCGAATGCTTCGGGCTGACCTCAACGCTCAACCAATCTCGCACTCGAACTATCTGTCGAAAGCGCTCCATGGACTTGGCAGAGCTGCTTTGGGTTACCACCATCAAATCCACCAGAGGACCGTAGTTAGGGATCTCGGAGCACCTGGCAAAGTGAGTAGAACGATGCTGCTGCAACTCTGACCAAGCTTTTGCCTTCCAAAAGCACTCCCAGGCTTCTCGGATGAGATTTCTATTGGGTAGGGCGGATCTTTCCAAGCTTAAAAACTGACGGCCTGCAGAAACGTAATCCCTCTGCAGCTTGAGGATCCAAGCTTGGCATTCCTGTTCTAATTTCTGGTTGCCTGCCTGCCGAGCAAAGGCGCGCGCATCTTCCAAGAGCTCAGGATTTCCCTCCTCTACCCCTTGCCTAAGAAACCCAAGAGCCAAGTCCAGCACATCCTGTAAGTTTTTATCCGTCCAGTATTGGATGCCAGTGCCTTGAGCGAAGCCGGCCAGTACAGGCGGATGCGTTTGCCATTGGGATCGATCGGGCTGCAAATGAGAGTGATTGAGCCAAAAGTCAATCTCCAAGGCAGGATCCCAGAATTCCCGCCAGCCGGCTGCAGTATCCACAACAGCTAAGGCTTCGATGGGGCGGGTAATACCAACGTATAGCTGGTTGAGAAAATAATGTAGTTGCAGGGATACCTTCTCTGCAGCTTCTTGAGCGTAGTGGTTAAGCCTTCGGCTAAAGTTTTGTCGATAGCAGTCGCCAAACTTGTAGAGAATGATCTTTTTGAACTCCATGCCCTTGACAGCGGTAACAGTCTGCAGCAGCGCCGGCTTGAGATTTTGCTCCAGCTCTTCGGCAAAAACCCTCTGGAGGTCGGGATCTTGGCGCACGTAGTCCAGCTCCTCTCCTATAGAACAAGGCAGGATGCAAACTGTACCCGTGCTGTTCCTGAGCATACTCCTCAGCTCATGTTGAGTTAAGTTCTTGTCTTGGCCATCCAGTACAAACTTTTGAGCTGGCCTCCCCGGTTCCTGAAAACGCCAAGGCTGCTGTGGGCAAATCCCCCGATCATTGCTAAGAACTCGCCGCCACAAGTTGATAAGGTTGCTAAAACAAGTAATCTGAGGGCTACAGCGGTAATTATTTTTTAACTCCCGGGGACTTGGAATCTCGAGAGAATGGCCGGGCAACAAGTAAGCATGGATATGCTCGTAGAGATACCTCCTCAGGGCACCCCAACGAAATCCTGTAGGATTGATAGTTTGCAGAGGATCCCCAGCAAAAGCATAAGGTAAACGCTCGATAGCCCAATCCAACTTATATTTTCCCCAGGGGGACAAGCAGAAAACAATATTCAGTTCAAGCTGGGTAAAGTCTTGAACCTCATCACAGAAAATGACTGGGTGAATTGATCTAAGAAAACCATTCTGTAACACATCCCTAGCCAAATCTTGATCGTCCCAGTAGCTTCCGTAGGTAGTTCGTTCTTGATAACCCGGCCAAACTTGCTCGTATATTCGATCAAAGACTTCTACATTTACAGTGCGGTCGGCTTGAGGCAATTCCCGATAGCAATCTGGATCCAAGTAGTCGCTTACTCCATAGCCCTTGATCAGAGTACGAATCGTATGCCAAGCTAATTCTACATCACTGCGGCCGCGGTACCAGCTCCGGAATCGATAAAAATTGACATATCGCTCCGGTTGATAGCGTTCTTGTCTCTCTGGTGGAAGGCAGCTTAACAGGTAGTCCTGGAAGGTGCTAAAGAAAGCTTGACATCGCTCAATTTCCCCTTCTGAGAAGTCACTGCCTCTCTCTCGGTAACGATGGTTGACCCGCAAAATTGTACTTACCTTGCTGCGGGCTTGCTGTACTAGACTCGGGCTATAGGTTAAAAAGAGAGGACGGTACTGAAAGCTTCCTTTGCTTGAATCCTTCAGGTAATGGCTGCAGTAATCAGCAAAACGGTAATACAACATCAGAGATTTGCCGCTCCCAGCTCGCCCGTTGATTAGTAGAGGCATAGAGGTGCTTTGGAGAATTTCTTCTTCCTCCATCGACAAAGCTAAGTTCCCCTCTGTAGTCTCCTGGATTTCCAGCCAGACGTTTTCATCTGCAACCATGGAGTCGGGGTAGGCGCGGCGGGCATATCGCTTCCAAATCTCTAAAGATTGTGGGTGTTGGAGAATATCCGGCTGATCGGCCCCCCTCCCAAATAGGCAAGTTCGGCGCCCCAGGTCAAACCGCTCTCTCTGCTCCGGAGCGTGGTCGTAAACTCCAATTAAAAATGGAGATAAGACTTTTTCCTGCTCACATACCTGCACCAGGCTGATAGCCAGATGTATCGAGCCTTCCCGCCAGCACCTAACCTCAGTTTCTGGATAAAACAGTGGTAGTTTCCAGTAGAGATTCCCTTTCTCATCGCCAATGATGAATTGCTCTACCGCCCGATACACTTGGCGCCGCTGTTCTAGAGAAAGGGCTTGCACTTGCCGAACCCATTCCCCGCTTTCCAACACAAGCCGCTCCTGGCGGTTGGGAGTATTTAAAAACTGTGTCCAATCGTACAGTTCGTTGGGCGGAGGGAGGAGCTGGTTTTGCCGCGCTTCTTCTTGTTCATTTTCCGCTTGCCTTTGTGCCAGCCATGCCTGTAGCTGATCGTCAGACACCCAGTTCCTCACCCGCTCTTGATAGCTGGGATCCTGCCGCCGCTCCAGGAACTCTCGGTACTCGTGGCTGCCTCTCCCCCAAAGGCCAAACAAGACCAAAACCGGCACCTCTCCCAGATAGCGCAGATCAGCCACCAAGCGAACGTTGCGCCGGAGGTTGCGTTTCCAGTAGGGGTAGCGAACGTCGAACAACCGGCTTAAAAGGGTGCGATCCCCCTGCTCCAGCCGTTCTATCAGCTCCTCAAGGTTGTATGGCGCTCCTGCCTCCAAAACTTCTTCTGGGCAATACACGTACATGGGATCCCACTGCTCAAGCTGTCCTGGTTTGAAGGCCATCTTAGAGGCGGCCTGCCTTGTCTGTCAGGTCTCTCTCAAAACTTGCTACCAAACTGAGAGACTAACCAAACAACTTCAATTGAAGCTAGAGTTAGACTTTTAAGCTTTGATAAACTGTGCTGAACTGTTAGAGAATCCAGGCTGTTACCGCGCGGCCCTAACGCCGATGCCTCTGTCAAGCTGTCTGGCGGCAGCATTCTCAGCAGAAGCCGATCGAACCGGCAGAGAAAAGGTTGCGACAGGGATCCCGCTGGCTCTAGATGAGGTTGTCCAAAGTGAACTTTGGAGAAAGGTGATGGGATCCTCCCCTAGCTGGATCGGTTTGCCCTCCCTGCTGGCAACAGCGGTCTTGGATCATTGAAGCAGAACGGGGTTTGGATCCCATCTCGTCTCAATACAGCTTTTTCCGACGTGGGGGGAGTTCTGTAGAACGGTGGGATCCGGTTGTTACCCCTGTTGACCCGTTTTTCAAGAATTGTCCACCCTACTACCCAAGGAGCGGCTATGCAATTGGTTTACTTCACCCCCATCCTCGATGTGCGCGTGCAGCAAAGCACCCTTGACTTCCCGAGGCAGCAGAGCTCTGGAGAGCACCCTCGCACTTTCTTCCCCACGCCATTACAGGTTTGGGAGAGCGGCGAAGCCTACATCGTCCAGTTGTGGGCGCCGGGGGCCAATCGGGAACGCTTCCACATCGAGGCCACAGCCCAGCAGCTCTCCATCAGCGGTGAGATCCAGCTTCAAGGCCCTGAAGGTGCTGAATTACGCTACCAAGAGGTGGAGCCTCAGCCTTTTCAACGCACCCTCAAGCTAGCCAAAAGCATTCAGCCGGAAAAAGTCTCGGCCATCTACCGGGATGGCATTCTCACCCTCACCCTGCCCAAGGCCGATGCCGTGCGGGCGGTCAAAGTTCAGATAGGAACCTCAACTTCCGCAGCTGAGCCGGAAACTTTAACGGTGGAAAGCCAGCCTGCCTAGTCTCCCTTCTCCCCAAGCGAGAGGGGGCAGGGGGGAGGGAGTTCGGCTAGCTATCCCACTGCACGCGCACCTCGTCCCCTACTTTGAAATCCAAGGTGCGGCTGGCGTTGCCCCGGTTTTGCGCGATCTCCACCCAGCCGGAGCTGCCCACCAGGGCAAGCAGCTCGCCCTCGCTTCCCTCGGCAAAGGTGGCGGCGGAGCGGATGGTGATCCCCTTGATCCAGGCCCTCCAGTTGCGGCCCTCTACCCAGTTGCCAGGGAGAGTGGTGATGCCGTTGCCGAAGCGGTCGATGGACTGGATCACGCCGCGGCCGCCGTCGGGTTCTGCCTGAGGTGGCGGCCAGTCCCAGCGAACCAGCTCGGCCACATCCAAGGGATCCCCCAACTCTGCCAAGGGGATCCCGTTGGCCAGGTGGGCGGCCACGGGGGCAAAAATATCCCGCCCGTGAAAGGTACGGCTGGGGGAGGGGGTGCGCCAATAGCGGGGTCGGTTGAGTTCCACAGCAGCTAGAGGTGGGGATTGCTCCAGAACGCCGCTGAAGAGGCCATTGTCAGGGCCGACCAAATAGCCTCCTTGGGTTTGGATGGCCACCGCCCTTCGGCTGCTCCCCACCCCTGGATCTACCACCGCTAGGTGAATGGTTTCAGAAGGTAAATGGGGATAGGCCGTCATCAAGGCAAAACGGGCCGCTGCCACGTCCTGAGGCGGGATTTCGTGGCTAAGGTCGATAAACTGAACCTGGGGCGCGATCCCCCAAATCACCCCCTTCAGAATGCCCACGTAGGGATCCTGAAGACCAAAATCAGTGAGTAGGCTAATGACCTTCATTGGCGAGCTAAGCAGCGCTTGCCAGCCCTCTGGGAACTTTTAGCTGATACATTTACGCTGAACACTGCTGAGCATTACTGCTCAGCGGTGAAGCGATAGCATTCTGTCCGTTTCCGTTGTCACTACGCGATGCTGACGCGACCGCGCTACTCGGACGGAGTCCAAACAGAAAGGCGGTATCCCGCAAAGCCCTGAGCATAACACCCAGGGCGCCTTGCCAATCTCGTGGTAGCCTATGGTTGCACTTTGGGCATCTAAACACCTTTGCGCCACCCAACTTGGTGTGGATGTGCCCGCACTTGGTACAGGTTTTGCTGGTGTACGCTTCCGATACTTCCACGACAACCACGTTTTTCTTCTTGGCTTGAAACTTCAGGAGCTGCTTGAACCGGTAGTGCGCCCAGGTGAGCATCGCCCTTGCTGTCTTGCTACCAAACTTCCTCCCTGCCTTGGCAACCATCTTGGCTGACTCGAAAGTGGGGAGGAATATCAATCGGTAGTTATCCGTCAGGAACGCCGCTACCTTGCGATGGCACTCGTCCACCAAGTTCCTGATTCTCTCCCGCAGACGAAACGCCGCTTGCCGCATTCGCCTACGCTTGGGTCTCGGTGCTTTACTCAGCCTAGATTGCAGATCGTCTAGGTGGTAGCACAGCCGAACGATCCTGCCAAAGTCTCCCTTGGCGATATCTACAAAGCCCGCCCCATCAAACCCTGTAAGGAAGCTTCTTACTCCAGGATCAAGTGCGATCACCCCCTTTGCTAACGAACACTGCTCGTTCACGGGCTCAGGAAAGATGGCATACCATCTGTCTTTCACCCGCATTAGCTCAGTTCCACGTGCCCATTCTCTGGGCATCTCCTCGGATGCACGAAACGCCAAGCCTCGGGTGAGTTTCGGATACCACGTCCCATTGCGAAAGTTGCCGGCGTTGAATTGCAGCGTATGCGACCTGTCCCGCACACTGCGAAACCTCGCGTCTTTGCTTCGGCGAAACGCCAACCACGCCTCGACGACCGCGTTCTGCTTGATGTGGCAGGGGGCGTCCTTCACCCACTCGGGCAGGTCGGAGCGCAGGATGATGTCCCGCAGCTTTCTGGCCGTTTTTAGGGCACCATGCTGGCGCTGATAGGCAATCGCTTGGTTGTAGCAGTACCGGCACGCCGCTTGCCACCGCTTCCAAACTTTAGCCAGCGCTGGCTCCGGATAAATCCGTATCTTTCTCGATTGCAGCCCGGTATTTTCTGAGTCCGTAGAGCCGACTGCTGAAGCAGTGCAGGATGGTGAGGATATCCTCAACCAGTTCCTGCTGGGGAGAGAGGTGATCGTCATCGAGAACCAAGACTTCGCACCCGTATTGACGGCAGTACCACTCAACGAACTCAAATCCAAACCGGCAGAGTCGATCCCGGTGAGCGACCACAATTGTTCCGATATCTCCTGCACGGACTCGTTCCAATAAGGCAAGGAACTTTGGTCTTTTGAAGTCGAGACCGCCGCCAACCTCTCCGACCACTTCGGCTCCAGGATAGAGGTTAACCAGTCTTGCAATCTGTCTCTCCAAGTCTGACTTTTGCCCTCGACTGCTGACTCGGGCGTACAAAACGACTCGTTTGGCTTTCTTTGGCGTTCTGATGTAGCTGTCGAGGTCATACCTTCTTGCCCTACCAGATGGAGTACGTATTGCTTTGATCCAGCCCTTCTGTTCCCATCGCCTCAAGGTGTGGAGACACACCCCAAAATAATCCGCCGCTTCTCTCGGTTTTACATACCTAGCCATACCAAGCAGCCATACTGAACATACTGTACATTATTTTCAGTATAGTCCAGCATATCATTGACTAGAGTCATGCTCTCCTACGGCAGGTGGTTTTTACGGGGAAGAGGAGTCTTTTGCCAGTTCCGGCTGCAGCGGCTGGGGATCGGCAATGTTGGGCAGCTCCAGACAGTAGCCCGCCCCGTAGACAGTTTTGATGTACTGGGGGTGGCGCGGATCCGGCTCCAGCTTGGTGCGCAGATGGCGGATGTGGACGCGAATGGTCTCGATGTCGTCGTCGGGCTCGTAGCCCCACACTTCCTGCAGGATTTCGCTGGGGGAGACTGTCTGGCCGTGCCGCTGCATCAGGCAGTGGAGCAGGTCAAACTCCAGGTGGGTGAGCTTAATGGTTTTGCCAAACCACACCGCCTCGAAGCGCTCTGGCACCAGGGTGAGGGGGCCATAGGTGAGGATCTCGCCGTGTTTGGCCGTCTGGGGAATGCGATCGGCACGTCGCAGCAGGGCCCGCACCCGCACCAGCAGCTCCTGCACCTCAAAGGGTTTGGTCAGGTAGTCGTCGGCGCCAGCGTTGAAGCCTTCAATCTTGTCTTGGGTTTGGCCGAGGGCGGTGAGCATCAGGATCGGGATCTCGCTGGTGCGCTCCTCCCGCCGCAAGCGCTGGCAAACCGTCAGGCCGTCCACCTGGGGCAGCATCAGGTCGAGAATGATGAGATCCGGAAGAACCTGCAGAGCCAGTGCTTGTCCGCGTACCCCATCGGTGGCCTTCACGACCTCATAGCCCGCCAACTCCAGATTGATACGCAGAATATCCAGAATTGAAGGGTCGTCCTCAATGATGAGTATGCGAGCCATAGCCGGTTGCAGCCCAAACTGCGGATAAAACGTTTTGTTAAATCAGCTAACAAGAGTCCAAAGCTTTACGACTCAAAGTTTACTTAATTCTAGCCTCATTGCAAATCTGGCCGGGAGGCGGGTGGGCGCGGCTCCAGGGGAGACCCTTCATCCGGCTTGGCGGGCACGCTTTTTCGGATCCCCTTTGGGAATGGCGGCGATGAGGCGGCGGGTATAGTCCTGCTGCGGGTTCCGGTAGATCTGAGCGGCAGGGCCAATTTCTTCGATGCGGCCTCGGTTCATGACCAGAATGCGGTCGCTCATGAACTTGACCACGCTCAGGTCGTGGGAGATGAACAGATAGGTCAGTCCCAGCTCCTCCTGCAGATCCTTGAGCAAGTTCAGCACCTGGGCCTGTACGGAGACATCCAGGGAAGACACTGCCTCGTCGCAGACGAGCAGGCGCGGCTCCGAAGCCAGGGCGCGGGCGATGCAAATCCGCTGCCGCTGCCCGCCGGAAAACTGGTGGGGCAGACGATCCAGCGCCTCGGGATCCAACCCGACTCGTTCAAACAGGCGTTGGGCTCGTGCTCGCCGCTCGGCGGCGTTTCTCCCCATCCCGTGCAGCACCATCGGCTCCATGACGCTGGCTCCCACACTCATGCGCGGATCCAAAGAGGCTGCCGGATCCTGAAAGATAAGCTGGATCTCGCGGCGCAAGCGGCGCAGGCGCCGAGGCGGCAGGCGGAGCCAGTCTTCTCCGTCGTAGATTACCTGGCCGGAACTGGCGCGGATTAGACGCAACAGGGTTCGCCCCAGGGTGGTTTTGCCGCAGCCGGACTCGCCCACCACCCCCAGGGTTTCGCCTGGATACAGGTCGAAGCTGATCCCGTCCACAGCTCGGATCTCGCCCACCTGGCGGCCCAATGGCCCGCGACGGACGGCATAGTGGGTGCGCAACTCCCGCACCTGCAACAGAGGGGGCTGGCTGCATATCTGGCGCAGCCGTTCTTCCTCTTCGGCGGCTGGGATCTCCAGTTGCTGCCACCGCTCCTCGAGGGATCCCCCCTTTTCCTGGAAATCCTGGACGGTGGGCAGCCGCCGCAACCGCCGCTCCAACGGTGGGCGACAGGCCAGCAGGCCGCGGGTGTAGGGGTGCTGGGGATCCCAAAAGATCTGTTTCACCGATCCTTGTTCCACGGCTTGGCCCCGGCACATCACCACCACCTGATCCGCCAATTCCGCCACCAAATTGAGGTCGTGGGTGATGAAGAGGATCGCCATCTGTCGCTGCTGCTGCAGATCCCGGAGCAGGCGCAAGATCTCGGCTTGCACCGTTACATCCAAGGCGGTAGTCGGCTCATCAGCAATCAACAGCTTGGGGTTAGAGGCGATGGCACAGGCGATGGCCGCCCGCTGGATCTGGCCGCCGGAGAGCTGATGGGGATAGCGCTCCAGCATCTGGGGAGAAAGCTGCACTTCCTCAAACAGGCGGATGGCTTGGGCGCGGAGCTCCGCTGGGGGGAGGGAGGTGTGGGCCCTCAGGGTTTCCCGCAACTGCTGGCCACAGGTGTAGAGGGGGTTGAGGGCGGTGCTCGGCTCTTGGAAGATCATGGCGATCTGGGAGCCGCGGTAGCGCCGCCGTTGCCGGGGATCCAGCCGCAGCCAGTCCACTGTTCCCTGGGGGCCCTGGAAGAGAATGGTGCCTTCCACCCGAGCGGAGCTGGGCAGCAAGTCCATCAGCGTCAGGGCGGTTATGGTCTTGCCGGATCCGGATTCCCCCACTAAGCCCAGGACTTGTCCGGCCCCCAGTTGAAAGGACAGCCCATCCACCACCGGGGATCCCAAGCATTCTGCCTGGCTGCCGGCAGTGCGGCTGGGCAAGAAAACCCGCAACCCCTGAACAGTCAGAAGGGCAGAAGTGACAACCGGAGCGACATCGGCCATGGCTGAGGGCGGCGATCGAGGAATTGGCAGGATTATAGACCACCGCTCCAGCTTCCCTTCTTTCCCCGCTGGGGTAGCTCCAGGACTTCGGCAGCGTCGCTGAGGGAGTCTGGGTCTCAGCTACAAACTCAGCTCAGGATTGCCAAAACCTTAGCGGGCGGGCCGGAAGATCCCAAAGCAGGAGGTGTAGCCGTGCAAAAAGGTGGATCCCCCCACCGGGCCGATCTCGCCGTTGCAAAAAAAGCCCCCCAGGGGTAGCTCTCCCAGCAATTCCCGAAACCGTTGCGAGTCAAAGTTGGGGGTACCGTACAGCCCCTTGCCTCGTCCCAGGCAGGAGAACATCAGCGCCCCACAGGGATCCGGCTTGGGTTGAGAGGAGCGTTCTGCGGGGTAGCTTTGCTGTAGGTTGCGCTCGGCACAATAGCGGCTGAGGGCCCACCGCAGATCTTCCGCCGAAGTCTGGGCATCGCGCAGATGAAACTGCACCGTCTGGCCGGGGCGCACCCGATCCCCGATGGCGATCGCCCCCACCCGTGGATCGATGCCCAGGATCACGCGAATGAGAAAATCTCCCGACGTCGGCTCGGATTTGAACTCGTCCATCAGCAGGCCGATGAAGAGAGCTTGGCGGGCCAAGCGTTGATCCGATGGGCTGAGCCGTTCGGCCAAATCCTGTAAGACCGCCAAAGGAGGACGCCCCTCCAAGCTGAGGATCACATTCCCCTCCGCTTCGGTGACGCGCAAGGGATCCCCAATCGGGCGACATCCCTGAGCCACCACCGCATCTAGCACCACGTTGCCGGAGAGGGCCAGCCCCACCGTGCCTTCCCGATACAGCTCCCGCCGGGGTGTGGGGGTACGCGCATCCAGCAAAAACAGAGCATTGCCGCGAGGGCCGCGGCCGCCACTGGCCAATCCCCCTACCTTGACCGCCCCCGGATAGGCAAAATCCAGCCCTTGCAACAGCTCAGAGATTCGAGAGGAAAATCCATCCGCCAAGAGCAGAAAATGGGGCTTGCTCTGCGGCAAAACTCCAACCAAGTCTATCCAGGCCGAAGGAGGTGCATCCAAGTCGGGCAATTGGTTTCCCCGCAAATAAAAAGGGTGCAAGGCCACATCCGGCAGCACCGCCAAAGACAGCGACAGGGCCGGCCCCTCCTCAATTTCATGCCCCCCACCCACGATCCCGCCGCCGGAGCAGCCGATCAAAACGTCCACCTCCAACAGCTCCGACAACAGGGGCAGCACGCGAATGTACTCGCTGGCAAAGGCCGCCGACACAAACAGGATCCCCAAGTTGGGCCGCAGCGGCTGAGAGGGGACGTACCCGGTGAGCAGCCCCGGCAGGCTGCCGGATCCCACCGCCTGCACCTGTCGCGTCAGGGCGCTCTTCAGTTGGGCTACCTGGAGCTTAGCCTTAGCTTCCTCCACCACCTGCCGCAGAGCCGCTTCCAGAGAAGGGAGCTGGGAGAGCGCGTTCACCCACTGCATCGGCGTGTTCCTACGGTCTGGAGTTTGCTTTTTTAGGCTAGCAATTTATGCCCGGGACTGGCTGTTCTGCGCAGCCTCTTGTTTGAAACGTGTTTAGGGCAGATAGGGCCGCGGATCCACAGGCGCGCCCCCGCCGGGGCGGACTTCAAAGTGCAAGTGTGGCCCTGTGCTGCGGCCCGTATTGCCCCGGCTCATGATTACCTGGCCCTGCTGCACATACTGGCCCTTGGACACATAGATCCGGTGACCGTGGGCGTAGCGGGTAACGATCCCGTTGGGATGGCGAATATCGACGCGATTGCCGTAGCCATCCCCGGCATTGCCGGCAAAAATGACCTCCCCCTCCTGAACGGCTACAATGGGGGATCCCACCGGGCCGGGAATATCGACCCCCGCATGGAAGCGACCGCGACGGTAGCCAAAGCCGGAGGTGATTTGCCCCGCAACCGGCCAGATGAAGCCACTGCTGCGGGCCGGAGGAAGAGCTGGAGGAGGAGCTGCCGGCGCTGGCCGAGCTTGGGATTGGCTCCGGGCTCGTCGCCCGGGGGCCGGCGGGGCGGGCTGCGTGCCAGGCGCCGGAATTGTCAGGCGTTGGCCAATGCGTAGCCAGTGGGGATTGCGCAAGTGGTTAGCCTGGATGATCGACCGCTGCGTCACCCCATAGCGAGCGGCAATCCGCTCGATGGTGTCGCCAGCTCCCACCGTGTGGACCAGCGAGCCACCGGCCAAGAGGGCCTGTCGTTCTTGCTGCATCTGCTGGGCCTGGCGTTGCTGCTCGGCCTGTAATCGAGCTTGTTCCTGGGCTTCCTCTTCCTGGCGGCGGCGTTCTTCTGCCTCGCGGCGGGCGAGCATCTCGTTCTCGCGCCGGATCAGCTCGCCCACATCGCCGGGGATGAGCAGTCGTTGGCCAATGCGCAGATACTCAGGCCGATCCAGGGGAGTTGCCTCGATGATCCGCTGCTGCGGAACCCGGTAGCGGTTGGCAATGTCTTCCAGTGTATCTCCCGGCTTGACGCTGTAGATCAATCCCGGCTGGCTGGGGATCAGCAGCTTCTGCCCTGGCCGCAGCGGCGTACTGGCTTGAATGCCGTTGGAGACAGTGATGGCGGCGGCATCGAGCTGGTACATCTGGGTCAGATGCCAGAGGGTTTCCCCCGGCTGCACCTCATGCTCGAGAATGCCTCGGGGCCCTTCCCCAGTCGGGATCTGGCCCGCCTCGAAGGCTTGCCGCAGTTGGGCTTTTTTTTGCTCGTAGTTCTGCTGCAGGGCGCCGGACAGCGTGTGCACCGAGGGCGGAATCGGCTCCGCTAGCCGGGATCCCCAAGGGTGACGAGAAAGCTGGCGTTGATGCAGCGTGGCCACCCCCGCCAAGCCCAGCATGAGCAAGAGGCCGGTGGCCCACCTCGGGTAGCCCCGTCGCGCCGGAGCCAAGGTCGAGGGATCTGGATTTTCTAGCTCGGCTGGCTCATCGGAGGGGGCCGGCCCCGACTCTTCCAGGGCATCGGCGTGGGGATCGGCCTCCAGCTTCAGGAGCCACACCAGGCCCGTTAAGCTGAGAGAAAGGGCTAAGCCAGCCCACCGGAGTCTTGACGGGGCAGACAGAAGTGCCGGCTCTCCCCCCTCGGCAGCCCGCTCCTGAGCGGTCGGGATCCCTGCCGGATCCTTGGGCGGAGAAAGGGTGCTCACGGCAGCGCTATGGATGTCCAGCTCCCTCCCCTGGGCATCTGAGAACGTCAATCTTTGGGGCATCCTCACACCAACAGGCTGACACTAGAGTGAAAGAGAAGATGTCAAAATTGAGGCCAGCGGCCCCTTGCTGCAAGCTCCACCGAGGCCGGTGAAGCCCAAGCGCAGTTCGATAATGAATACGTTGGTTCGCACTCAGGTTAGAGTACCGTAGTTAATAAATCTAGACAAGTCTTTGCAGGTAACTTCAGCTAAAATGCTTGTCCCACAATGATTTCAGCCTTCGGCCTGTTGAGATTTTGTCGAGCCTTATCCGATGTAGAACAGAGTGTGCCACCGTGCCGATCTGGAAGCTAAAGCCTGCTTTGCTGTAGCTGAAACTACAAACCAGGATTCTCCATGACTTTGGTTGTCTACAACACCTTGACTCGCCGTAAGGAAGTGTTTCAACCCTTCGGTGGCTCTGAGTCCATTTCTGCCGACGAGGCGGCGGGCGGGGAGAAGCCGCTGGTGCGGATGTACGTCTGCGGCGTCACGGTTTACGACCTCTGCCATCTCGGCCACGCGCGCACCTATGTGGTGTGGGATATGGTGCGTCGTTACCTGGAGTGCCGCGGCTACCGGGTGAAGTATGTGCAGAACTTTACCGACGTGGACGACAAGATCCTCAAGCGGGCCTTAGAGCGGGGCGAGTCGATGCAGGCGGTGGCGGAACGCTTCATCGCCGAGTATTTCCAAGATATGGATCGCCTCAACATCAAGCGGGCCGATCTCTACCCCAGGGCAACCCGATCGCTGCGGGCCATGTTCGAGCTGATCCAATCGCTGGAGCTCAAGGGCTTTGCCTACCGGGTACGGGATCCCCTCGCCCCTCAGGGGGAGACTCCTGCTTACGATGTCTACTATGCCGTCCGTAAGTTCCCGGATTACGGCCAGCTCTCCGGTCGCAAGCTGGAGGAGCTGGAGGCAGGGGCCAGCGGCCGGGTGGGAGAAGAGGGCGCTGGCAAACGGGATCCCTTTGACTTTGCCCTTTGGAAGGCGGCCCCCCCTTCCGAGCCGGGGTTTGAGTCCCCTTGGGGTTGGGGGCGACCGGGCTGGCACATCGAGTGTTCGGCCATGGTGCGAGAGACTCTGGGGGATCACATCGACATTCACGCTGGTGGGGCAGACCTCATTTTTCCCCACCACGAGAACGAGCTGGCCCAATCCGAGCCAATTACCGGCAAGCCGCTGGCCAAGTACTGGCTGCACAACGGCTTTGTCAACGTCAACGGCCAGAAGATGTCCAAATCTTTGGGCAACTTCACCACCCTACGACAGGCCCTTGCCCTCTATCACCCCATGGCCCTGCGGCTGTTCCTGCTGCAGACCCATTACCGCAGCCCGATTGACCTCACTGAAGCAGCAATGGAGGCGGCCAGCCACGGCTGGGAGACTCTCCAAAAAGGGATCCACTGCGCCCAGCAGTTTGGCCAAGGGGGATCCCCCGATTCCGAGGCGATGAGGGCTTTCCAGACGGCCATGGACGACGACTTCGGCACCCCTGGGGCGCTGGCTCTTGCCTTTGAGCTGGCCAAGGAACTGATCCGCGAGCACAACCTCTTGACCCACCAGGGCCACACCCACCTGCAGCCGCACTTGCTGAGGCAGAAGGGCGCCGCCCTGCTGGAGATCTTGGCCACGCTGGGCTTCTGCTGGCCCCAGCCTGCCCAGGGATCCGAGAAAGCTGCCGCCAACGGGGAACTGGCCAAGCTTCCACCCCTTGAAGACGCGCGGATTGAAGAGCTGGTGGCCCAACGCACGGCGGCCCGCAAGGCGAAAAACTTTGCCGAAGCCGATCGCATTCGGGAGCAGTTAAAGGCTCTGGGGATCACCCTTATCGACCAAAAAGACGGCACCACCCGTTGGCTGCGGCAGTAGGCAGGCGGGGTTGGGATTGCCCATCACGCAGGGATCCCCGAGCTGGAAACGGCCTTTCGGTAAAACTCAGCCATTTCGGCAAACCACTCGGCCCGCGAGGGATCCCAGGTGTAGAACATGTGGCCGCCGCGGTAGTGGCGCAGGGTGAGGTTGGCCTTGAGGCGGGGATCCAGCTTCATCAAATCCACCAGGTGGTTGGAGGCAAAGTAAGGGGTGACCAGGTCGTAGAAGCCGTGGTGAATGCTCACCCGCATGTGGGGGTTGAGGGCCATGCTGCTGCGCAGCTCGTCCATGGCGCCGATGAACCCTTGCTTGAGCTCCCCCTTGGGGGCGAAGCGCCAGGACTTGAACACCTCTAGGTTCAGGAGGTGATAGGTCAGCTCCGTGTCCACCTGCAGGGTCTCCCGCAGGTGGCTGTTGATGGCGGCAGTAAACAGGCGATCTACCCCATCTAAGGTGGGATCGGATCCCTCGAAGGTAGGCCGATCCGGAAAGGGATCCACGGTGGTTACAGAGGCGTCGTAGAGCCCCAGCACCAGCCGCTGGGAGCGCAACAGCTCGCGGGCAAAGCTGGCCGGGTCGATCCGCCCCCCCTTGTGGGCCACATACTCCGGCGAGAGTCCGATCCCTGCCGCCATCTCCGCGTAGATGGCCTGCCGCTCCGCTTCTGGCATCGCCTCTCCCATGGCCAAGAGGGGCAACAGCCGCTGGCGGGCAAAGCCTTCTGCTTTGGGCAGCAGGATCTGCAAATCCTCCCCCCAGCCACACCGCCCATGATAGGCTGCTGTGGCGACATAGGAGGGGAAAAGCATTGCCCAGGTGCTGAGGTTGTAATCGGTGGTCTCCAGCAGCCCGAACTCGATGGCCGGCGAGATGAGAATAGCCCCCGACAGGCCCACGCCAAACTTGGCTTGCAGCTCCTTGGCCAGCCGCGCCACCCGAAAGCCCCCGTAGCTCTCGCCGGCAATGAAAATGGGAGAGAGCCAGCGCTTGTAGCGCGAGAGGAAGCCCTGGATAAACTCGCCCAAGGATTGCAAATCCCGCTCCACGTCCCAAAAGGGAGCCTCCTTGGGGGGCTCGTCTTCCTTTTCCTCCGCCTGGGTGGGCTTGGCCGCCGGATCGGATTTTTCCTGAGAACTTTTGGCGTCTTGAGACTCCTTGGGCAGGGCGCGGCTGAACCCCGTCCCCACCGGATCGACAAAGACCAAATCAGAAAACAGCAGCCAACTTTCGCCGTTATCCACCAGTTGCACTGGCGAGGGCGGCAAGCTGCCGTTGGGCCCAAAGCGGAGGCGTCTCGGCCCCAGGGATCCCATGTGCAAATAGGCAGAGGCCGCCCCCGGCCCGCCGTTGAAGACGAAGGTGAGAGGCCGCTGTCGGGAGTCAACCTCCTGCCTCAGATAGGCGACGTGGAAGATCTCGGCTACCGGCTTTTCCCGCCGGAAGAGGGTCTGCCAGCCGGCCACCGCCCTGTAGGGGAAGGACTTTCCCCCGGCGTTGAACGTGTGCTCCGTGGTGTGCAGGACAGGAGTGGACTTGGATTCTGCAGGCATAGAGACACGGGATCCACAACTTGCTGATCCAGTGAATCACAAGTTGCCGGATCTCCACCCCTGCCTTGGAACAGAAGCCGGGGATTACAGGGTGAGCGGCGCTTCCAAAGTCAGATTAAACGACTGGCCGGGGCGCAGCACCACCACCTGGGGAGCGGTTACATTGCCCACCACCACGCCAGCCACTGCCCCGCCTAGAACATTGCCCGCCGAGACGCCGCCGCTGATGGCTCCCAAAAGGGTGCCTGCGACTGCCCCGATGGCTGCATCCTGGGCGATGGCCTCAGCCGAATACTGGCGGGGATCCTTCTCGTCGTGGAGGATGCCGGAAGAGGCCTGCAGGCTATAGGTGCGACCGCCGAGGACGATGGAGGTGGCAACAAAGCGGGATCCGCCCGGTGCCGGTTCCATTTGCCCAAAAACGCGGCTGCCCGCCGGGATCACCAAACGCCCCTGGTTGTCGAAAATGTTTTGCGTGACGGCCACCTCCAGCGGGTAGATGGTGTCGGGGTAAAAGTATTGCGGCCCTTCGCTGCTGAGGCTGCCGACGGGAATAATCGTCCCCTGCTCAAGGCGGTAGGCACCCAATTGGAAAAGCGGCTGGGCCTCTCCTGGCAAGGGGGCCAGCAGAGGGATCCCTGCCAAACCGATCGCGGCTGCTGCTAAGATAGCTTTCATCCAGAAGTCTCCAATTCTCCGAAGTTCTGCACGTGCCCGCGGCCTTTTCGGGCCGAGGTTTGTCCTTTTGCGGTTTTCTCTACACTTCCAGGTTACCCAATCCCAGTTCCGGTTTCCTTTCCGACTCGAGTAGCTTGGTTTTCAACTTTGGGCAGTTTTGAGCGGCCTAGGTGGCCAGTGAGTTTTTCAGACAGGCTCAAAAGTGCTGGAAGGCCTGCTGGCGGCTGAGGATTTGCCCGTCCTGCAACCGCACCGTCCCCTGCGGATCCCAGCCGGTTACTTCCCCAATCCAGGCGGCTCCTGGCAACTTTTCCAACAGATGCTTGGCCACCGACACCTCGGCACTGAGAAGCAGCTCAAAGTCTTCGCCCCCATAAAGCGCCCACTCCAAAGCTTGGGCCGGGAACGCCTGGCGCAAAGCCACCGAAATCGGGATCCGCTCCGCCGCGATCCGCGCCGCTACCCCACTGCTCTGGCACACCTGCACCAGGGCGTCCGCCAAGCCATCGCTGGTGTCCATGCCGGCCAGGCGCAGAGGACCGGGGAGCGCTTCCAAAAGGGACAGAACATCCAAGCGCGGGCGCGGGTATTGGTGGGCTCTGATCAACTGCTGCCGCTGTGCTGCCGTGGCTGAGGATCCCTGTTCGGGATGGAGCAGCAGCTCCAGGCCGGCCCGCGCGTCGCCGTGGGGCCCTGTGACCACCAGCCAATCGCCCGGCTGAGCCCGTCTGCGCTCAATCGCCCGCCCCGGCTGCACCGATCCCAGGGCCGTGATCGCCACAAACCGCTGCGGCGACCGACACAGATCCCCCCCCACCAATTCTGCTCCCCAACGGGCACAGCAGGCCCGCATCCCTTCGTAGAGCTCCTCTACCCAAGCCACCGGCGTGGATCCCGGCAGGCCCAAGCCCACCACCAACGCCCGCGGACGGGATCCCATCGCTGCCAGATCCGAGAGATTGGCCGCCACCGCCCGCCAGCCCACCGCGTGGGCCGGGGTTGTCACGTCGCTAAAGTGAACCCCCTCCACCAAGACATCGGTGCTCACCACCAACTGCCCCTCAGGAGCGGGCAACACCGCCCCGTCGTCTCCCACCACCTGGGCAGGACAGTAGCGCTGCACGATCTGCAACAGCCCCGCCTCGCCGATGGCCGAGATGGGCGTGGGAGAAGAGCTGCTCTTGGGTTGAGGGAAAAAGTCGGGAAGATCGCTGAACAAAGGAGCCCCTGGCGGATGCACGCAGCCAAAAACCTATGGTTGCAAAATGTTAGGGGCAGTTGGCGCCGGTCAAGCCCAAGCCCCTACTCGTCCAAAGATTGGACATTTTGCACAATTCGAGAGAGCTCGTTCTTCTCATCCACATTGATGCGGGTCGGGGATCCGCTGATAATCCGCTCGTAGCCGCGGAAGGAATCGCGAATTTGAATCCCCGAATCCGAGATGAGGTACTCGCGGATGCCCTTGTCATGCCAGGATCCCCGCATTTTAAAGACGTTGAGCGCCCGTGCCATCTCGCCGCGAATCTCCACATACTGCAGCAGAATGATTGTGTCGGTGATGGTGGAGATGTGCGACTCGGTAATGGAATGGGATCCCATGAATTGATCGGTGGTGTTGGTGAAAAAGCCGGTGATCTCCTCCTGCTTGGCCAGGCCGGTTACGCCGATAACAAACTGTCGAAAAGCATTTTGGCTCACACCCCGCGCCAGCGCCGACAGCGAGTCGATGGCCATGCGGGAGGGCTTGAAGGCCATCATCTCGGTTTTGATCTTCTGCAGGTGGTCTTCCAGGCCGGCGGACTCGGGGTAGGCGCAGATGATCTTAAGGAGGCCTTGCCGCTCAAACTCCTCAAAGTCGATGCCCCAGGAAGAGGCATTGCGGGCAAGCTGGGCCCGCGACTCTTCGTAGGCAAAGAGAATGCAGCGCTCCCCATTTAGGCAGCCTCGCTCGAGGAACTTGCTCACCAGCGAGGTCTTGCCTGTGCCGGTGGCGCCGGTAGCCAAGATAATCGAGTCTTTGAAAAAGCCACCGCCGCACATCTCGTCCAGCTTCTCGATGCCGGAAGAGACGCGCACGTTGGAAGAGCGCTGCGTCAGTTGCATCGCTCCCAGCGGGAAGATGTTGATCCCCTCGTTGGTGATGGTGAAGGGATATTCCCCCTTCATGTGGGTGGTGCCCCGCAGCTTCAGGATCTCGATGGTACGCCGCCGCTTCTCCCCCTCCAGGATGTTGCGCAGGATCACCACGTTGTCGGAGACGAACTCCTCCACCCCATAGCGGGCGATGGGGCCGTACTCCTCAGTGCGCTCGGTGGTCATGACCGTGGTGACGTTGGCCTGCTTGAGGCGGGCTGTCAGGCGAAACAGCTCCCGCCGCACCACGCCCGCCGGCTCATACTGCTGAAAGATGGCCGTTACCGAGTCGATGGCCACCCGCTTGGCTTTGTATTTGCGAATGGCATATTGGATGCGCTCGATGAGGGCCGACAAATCGAAATTGCCGCTTACCTCGTAGCCCTCCGGATCCGGCGAAGCATCCAGAATAAAGAGCTGCCCCTTGTCGATGAGGGCCTGCAGATCCCAGCCGAAGCTGGCGGCGTTGCGAATGATGTCGGCAGGGGTCTCCTCAAAAGTAACAAAGATCCCTGGCTCCTGGTACTTGACAATGCCGTTGTAGAGAAACTGCAGGGCAAACAGAGTTTTGCCGGTGCCGGAGGTACCGCTGACCAAGGTGGTGCGGCCCAGGGGCAGCCCGCCGTGGCTGATGTCTTCAAAACCCTCGATACCCGTCTGTTTTTTCGGGATCCCCCGCGGCTCGGGCCCGCCCAGGAAGTAGGTCGATGGGATCCCCTCCGCGGCGTTACCTTGCAGCTTTTCTGACTCAGAAGGTTCCAATGGTTGGTTCATGCCCCTCTCTCCCCTAAAACCTGTCCTAAGCCTCTTCGTCCAATTCTTCGTAGAGCAGATCTAGGCCGATGAGCACCTTCTCTCGGTTGGACAGATCGCCGATAATCTTCCGCACCGGCGGCGGCAGGATTTTGGCCAGGGTCGGTGTTGCCAGGATCTTATCTTCCTCTGCCAGTTGCGGATTTTTCAAGACGTCGATGACTTTCAGGCTGTACACGCCGCGGAACTCTTTTTCCAGAATGTCTTGCAAGGTGCTGAGGGCGCGCAGAGAATTGGGGGTATTGCCCGCCACGTAGAGCTTGAGGACATAGGCTTTGCGAGTGGACATAACCTAGGGATCCCTTGGGGCAGATTTGGGAATGGAGCGGCGGTACATTTCGCTCAGGTGGGCCATCACGTCGATGAGAGTGAGGCGGTAATCCAGCAGGATCTCTTCGCTGCGACCCTCCAGTTTTAGTTGTTTGGCAAAATCCTCCATTAGGTTCATGTGCAGCTCCAACAGTTGGGCGGCGCCGATGTCGGCAAAAAAGGCAAGGGCCACCAGCTCGTCGATGCGGGCATTGACGGTCTCAGGAGATTGAAAATACTCCAGGACAATAGCCTGGTAAAGGTTACGCAGCCGCCGCATGAGGGCCTGCTGCTCGTCGGGGGGCAGGTGGCGGTAGAACAGCTCCGGCTCCCGATGGTAGTACACGCCGGCGTAGCCAAGGCGTTCCCGCAGCTTTTCCGCCAGCCGCCGCTGCTGCTGGTGCGTGTAGAGCAGGTAGGGCTGATCCTTGGGGTGAGGGTTTGCTGCAGGCAGGCTGCAGGTGGGGGAAATCTGGAGAAACAGGGCAATGGCTCGGTTGATCAGCAGCTCCAAGGGAGAAGCAGAAGGAGTGGCCTGGGATCCCTTTGGCGGCAACAGCTCTGACGGCGAGACGAGGCGAACCAGAGTGGCGTTGTGGTAGAAAAACCGCTCCCGCTTGAGCAGAGCTCTCGCCCCCGGAGGAACAGGGGGGGAGGACGCTTCGCCGGAGCGGCTGGCGCCGCCTTCCGGTTTGAGCTCTTCCGACACAATGGCCACCACTGTCGGCAGCAACAGTCCCTGCTTGCAAAGCTGACAGCCCAACGCCTCCAGCTTGTCCAGCCGCGTCGCTTCCACCAGCAGCACCAGGCAGTCCGGATGGTTTTCCTCCCCTCGCAGAGCCTCCAGAAAGGCTTCCGGATCCTGGAAGACCTCAGCCACAAAGCGTTCTGGCGACAACAAAGCCTCTGCCGCCAGCGGCTCTCCAGCAGGCGGCTCCCAGTCGAGCAAAAGGCTGATGTGCAGTGGGTGGGTGTCGGGCTTCAATAAGGATAGAAAACGATAAGAACCGCCTTCGATCTTAAATCTTCTTAAACCTGACCGGAATCTGCCTTGGCCTTCAGAGTCAGCCAAGGGAGACTCAAAGAGAGCGTGCCATTGCCGCCTACACTAGGGGTGAAAGGCCTCTGGGAGCCCTATGGTGCCCCTGATCATCGATTGCGACCCCGGCCAAGACGACGCGGTGGCCCTGCTCCTGGCGATGGCTTCGCCGGAGCTAGAGGTGCTGGGCATTACCACGGTGGCCGGCAATGTCTCTGTGGAAAAAACCAGCCGCAACGCCCGGCAGATCTGCGAGCTGGCCGGCTGCCCGCAGATGGCAGTCTATGCCGGCTGTCCCCGCCCGCTGTTGCGCCCGCTGCAGACTGCCGAAGAGGTGCACGGCAAAAGCGGGATCGACGGGGCCAACTTGCCGGAGCCCCAGATGCCGCTGGGATCCCTGCACGCCGTGCAGTACCTGATCGAGACCTTGATGGCGGCGCAGGAGCCGGTTACCCTGGCGCTGCTGGGCCCGATGACCAACTTGGCAGTAGCCCTGGTGCAGCAGCCCCGCATCGTGGAGCGCATCCGACGTCTGGTGTTCATGGGGGGATCTGCCTTTGAGGGAAACACCACCCCGGCCGCCGAGTTCAACATCTTCACCGATCCCCATGCTGCTCAGATCGTGCTCAGCGCCGGGATCCCCGAGGTGGTGATGCTGGGCCTGAACGTTACCCAGCAAGTCCTCAGTACGCCGGAGCGGATCGAGCGGATCCGCGCCCTCGGCACGCGGGTAGGCCAGACGGTGGCCGACATGCTCGCCTTCTACGGCAAGTTCGACATCCGGCGCTACGGCCTGCCGGGGGGGCCGCTGCACGATCCCTGTGTAGTCGCCTACCTGCTGCAGCCGCAGTTGTTCGAGCTCAAGCCCTGCTACGTGGAGGTGGAGACGGCTAGCCCCCTTAATCTGGGCCGGACGGTGGTGGATCGCTGGGGGCTGAGTGGCCGCCCCGCCAATGTGCAGGTAGCTTTTGGGGTGGATGCCGAGGAGTTTTACCGCCTGCTCACCGAGCGCTTAGGCCGCTATCGGTAGTCGAGGTCGTCAAGGAGCATGACTCTAGTCAATAATAAGCTCAACTATACTGAAAATAATGTATAATATGTTCAGTACGGATTACTACCAGTTGATCTTTCTGTTTACTTTCGAGTCTGCCAACATGGTAGCCAAAGCAAAGCAGAAAATTGGTAGTAAGACGACACGGAAACTGCGCTTTGGGTATTCTACTCAAAGCTTTGCGGGATACCGCCATTCTGTTTGGACTCCGTCCCGCTAACGCGAATGGAAACAAGCAGAATGCTATCGCTGCATAGTTGAACAGTGATGTTCAGCAGTGTTCAGCGTAAATGTATCAGGTCGAGGTGAACCCTACCAGCCCAGTCCTAGTTCCCAAGCCGGCGTGGCTCAACCTGCCCACCGCCATCACCTTGCTGCGCCTTGGAGGGATCCCTTTGATTCTGCTGGGGCTGGGCCTGGGATCCCCGCTGGGGCAAGGGCTGGCTTTCTGGGCGTTTTTGCTGGCGGCGGCAACTGATTGGCTGGACGGCCACTTGGCCCGCCGCTATGGGCTGGTGACCGATGTGGGCAAGGTTCTGGATCCCCTGGTGGACAAGCTGCTGGTGCTGGCCCCGCTGCTGAGCCTGCTGGAGCTGGGGCGGATCCCCGCTTGGGGAGTGTTTTTGTTGGTGGGGCGAGAGCTGGCCATCGCCGGCTGGCGGGCCAACCAAAGCCAAATCCGCGGCGCCAATCTCTGGGGCAAAGCCAAGACGGTCGCCCAAATCCTGGCCATCGCCCTGCTGATCCTGAACTGGCCTATCGGGATCCCCTGTTTTTGGGTGGCGGTGGCCCTCACTCTGATCTCGGGGTTGACCTATTTGTACACCGACCATGCCACGCCGGACGCCTCTGCCGGCAAGGAGAGACCCCCTGCCTGATCGCGTCAGCGGGACGGAGTCCTCTCGCGCTACTCGGACGGAGTCCTCAGACCCCACCCCTGAGCAGCGTATCCTCGGCCTCGACCCGGGGTTGGGGACGGTGGGTTTTGGCTGCATCCTGGCAGGTGCCGGCGGACTTCGCTCCCTGGACTACGGAGTCATCAGCACCCCTGGGGAGCAATCAATCCCGGAACGGCTGCAAACCCTCTACGAGGATCTAAAGGAGCTGCTGCGCCAGTTTCAGCCCCATCAGGTGGGGTTGGAAAAGCTCTTCTTCTACAAAATGGGCAACACCATCCCCATCGCCCAGGCGCGGGGGGTGATCCTACTCGTCCTGGCCCAGTATCATCTGGTGCCGGTGGAGTTCACCCCTGCCCAGGTGAAGCAAAGCCTGACGGGCTACGGGCGCGCTGACAAACAGGCCGTGCAAGCCGCCGTGGCCCGCGAGCTCAATCTGCCCAGCCTGCCCCGCCCCGACGATGCTGCCGATGCCCTGGCCATCGCCATCACCCTTTGGCACCACCGCTTTGCTTAGGAATCGGTCGGTGTGGCTCCGTCGAGATCGCTAAACTAGACTCAGTAGCGCAAAAAGCAAAGCCTTATGCCTTCCTCTTCTGTGGACGTACGTGAGCTACCCCTGTTTCCCCTGCCAGAGGTGGTGTTGTTTCCGGGCCGCCCCCTGCCGCTGCACATTTTCGAGTACCGCTATCGCATGATGATCAACACCATCCTGGAGACGGATCGCCGTTTCGGGGTGCTGATGTTCGATCCCCAGACGGGATCCCCGGTGCGGGTGGGCTGTTGTGCCGAGGTGTTGCAGGTACAGCGGTTGCCGGATGACCGCATGGACATTTTGACCTTGGGGCAGCAGCGCTTCCGGGTGTTGAACTACGTGCGGGAAAAGCCCTTCCGGGTGGGGCTGGTAGAGTGGATTGAGGATGAGCCGACCACTGCGGATTTGCAGGGCTTGGTGCAGCAGGTTTCCACCCTACTTCAGGATGTGGTGCGCCTCTCCGGCAAGCTAATGGAGCGGGAGACGGAGCTGCCGGAGCGACTGCCCACTACCCCGATAGAGTTATCCTACTGGGTTGCCAGCCACTTTCACGGGGCTCCCCGGGAGCAGCAAGCGCTGCTGGAAATGGTCAGCACCGAAAATCGCCTGCGGCGGGAAGCCGAGATCCTCGAGTCCACCCGCAAGCACTTGGCCGCCCGCACTGCCCTCAAGGATTTGTTCTCCGAAATCTCCTAAAATTTCTTGGGATCGCTTGAAAGACGCAGGCCACGGGGGAGTTGTCAGCCGTTCTGGCGCTCGCGTTGCCACCCGTCTCAACGGCGGCTGCAAAAGCCGGCTGAGGTTCAGTGATTGTCCAGGGATCCGATGTCCTACCCTCGCCGTTATCTGCGCTTTGCCTCCCGGGTTCTGGGCCGAGAAATGGAGATGCTCCACTTTGGGCATCGCGGCTACCCGCTCATCTGCCTGCCCACCAGCAATGGGCGTTTTTTCGATCTGGAAGATCGCGGCATTATCGCCAGCCTCGGCCATCACTTGGAGCAGGGCTATTTGCAGGCCTTTTGCGTGGAAACCCTCGATTGGGAGACCTTGTTCAACCGCGAGCTGGACGTGCCCCAGCGGCGGGATCGCTGGCTGTTGTTGGAGCAACACTGGGTAGAAGAGCTGATCCCCTACGCCAAAGCAGAAGCGCAAAATGACTTTCTGGTGGTGGCAGGCTTCTCTCTGGGGGCCACCCACGCCGTCAACCTCACCTGCCGGCACCCTGGCCTGGTGCGCCGTTGTCTGGCGCTGGGGGGGCCCTACGATGTGGCGGCCCTCGGCTCCGTCACCGGCTGGGATCCCCAACAGGCGGAACAGGAGCTGTATTTCATCAACCCCTTGGCCTACCTGTCCAACATGAGCCGACAACTCTGGGATCAGCTGGGCGGGCGCAACACCGAGCTAAAACTGCTCACCGCCCACCGCGACCACTGCCTCAACGACAATCTGCGCCTGGCAGAAGTCCTCCGCCGCAACGACATCCCCCATCACCTGGAGGTATGGGAAGGGGATCACGACTGGCCCACCTGGCAAGCGCAAATCCGCGCCTTCGCCTAGGATCCCTTGCAGAGGAGTCAGAGAGCTTTTGATGAGAGAGCCTGGATGATCGAAGACTACTGGGTTGGCAGCCTGCACTTCAGCGAGCCTTTTGGGGACGACACCCTGGCCCGTCTCAACGCCCTTCCCCCCATTCAAGCCCGCAACGGCCAAGCCTACAAGATCCGGGCGGAACATGTCACCATTCACGAGGTGAACCTGGATTACCGCACCAAGTACCGCCTCATCCTAGACCGCTTCAGCTACCTTTACCCCCAGGCCATCGGCCTGTTCATGGGCTTTGCCTTCAGGGGGGTGTACATCATCAACAACCCCTTCAGCTTTTACTACTACCTGCGCAACAAAGATGCCGCCTACATGGTGGTCAAAGAGCTGGGGATCTCCATCCCCAAGACTTACATTCTGCCCCCCAAGGAGGCCCCAGCTTTGAAAGCCGAAGATTTTAAGTATCACAAGTTCTTCGATTGGCAGGGGATGGCAGAAGATCTCGGCTGGCCAATCGTGATCAAGCCGGCAGAGGGACGGGAGGCCATCGGAGTCGAAATCGCCTACAACATGGAGCAGCTTCTCTACTTTTACGACCGCTCCGGATCCCAGGTGATGATGCTCCAGGAGAAGGTTAAAAGTCCTTATCCCTGGCAGATTCGCGCTCTCTGTATTGGCCGAAAGATCATCCCAATTAAATACATCTTTCGCAAGTTCGATGCCAGCGAATATCTGTTCGATCCAGAGTTTCTCACGCCGGAGATGGGCAAAAAAGTTATCGACACCTGCCGGATCATCAATCGGGCGTTGGGCTATGAAATGAACTCGGTGGAGCTGTTTATCGACGAACAAGGGGAGCTACAGGCCATTGACTTTAACAATCCGGTGCCCGATGGCCGCCTCAAGGCTTTGGGAGAAATTTTTTACAACGATTACCAGCAGGCCCTTTGCGATTTGGTCGTAGATATTGTGCGGGAACAGCGTCCTTTCGACTTCTTGCCCCCAGACGTCAACCGCTTTGCCCAGATCGCCCGGCGAGCCGACCTCACCCGTGAGCAGAAGTTTCAGATGGCTCTCGAGCTGGCCAACCGCTACTACGAGCCCAGGGATCCCGAATAAAATAACTTAACAAAAGCACGGTCTAGCGCTGGGAAAGCTTTGGGCTGGGCAAAGAGCAGTTGCCTGGCTTTCGTCTATGGGACCCTTGAGGCGCAGGGATTCCATCCTAGGTTGAGCTTAGAGGGGGGATCCCCTCCCAGCCGCAGCAGGGCAAGTTGGTCTATCCGGACAGGCAAATGTCAACCGGTTTGAAATTGCGCTGGTGCCACGATATTCGCGGGATCCCAGCATCTGCCTGGCAAGCGCTGCAGACGGAGCGCACCTCTCCTTTTTTGGAGTACGAGTGGCTGCACAGCCTAGAAGCCTCCGGCTGTGCCAGCCGCAACACGGGGTGGTTGCCCTGTCACCTGTTGGTGGAGTCGGATGGGCAACTCATCGCCGCTGCCCCCTTGTATTTGAAAAGCCATAGCCAGGGCGAATTTGTCTTCGACCAAGAGTGGGCTGCGGTTGCCAACCAACTGGGAGAACGCTACTACCCCAAGCTGATCGGCATGGCCCCTTTTACGCCGGCCACCGGCTATCGCATTCTCGTCCATCCCGACTACTCGGAAGCAGAGGTGTGGCCGTCGATGCTGGCTGCTATCGATCGCTTCTGCCAGGACAATGATATTTCGCTGTTCAGCCTGCTCTATGTGGACTTAGACTGGCGGGCCCAACTGGAGGCCGATGGATTGACTCCCCGAATTACCCACAACTACCAGTGGCACAATCCCGGCTATCGCTCTTACGAAGACTTTTTGAGCCAGTTCAACGCCAACCAGCGGCGCAACATCAAGCGAGAGCGGGCCGCCATGGAAAAAAGCGGCATAGAACTCAAGATCTACACCGGAGAGGAGATCACGCCGCGCCTTCTCTCTCTCATGTACGACTTTTACAGCAACACCTGCGCCCAATTTTGGAACTGGAGCAAATATCTCAACCGCCGCTTTTTCGAATCTCTCTATCCCAACTACCGGCAGCGGCTGGTGCTGGTGGCCGGGGAACGAAATACAGAAATTGTGGGGATGTCTTTTTGCGTCCGCAAAGGGGATCGCCTCTTTGGGCGCTACTGGGGCTGCCGAGAAGAGGTGAAGTTCTTGCACTTTAATGTGTGCTACTACGAGCCGATTGCCCTAGCCATCCGCGAAGGGATCCGCAACTTTGATCCCGGAGCTGGAGGATCCCACAAGATTCGGCGGGGATTTCCAGCCACTCCCGTGTATAGCTACCACCGTTTCTACCGCCCCAGGCTAAAGCAGGTGCTAATCCCCTATCTGAATCGCGTCAACCCTCTCATGTTGGCTGAGCTGGAGAGGGTAAATCAAAACGAGGTTCCCTTTCGAGAAGATATTCTACCCTCTCTGTCTACTCTTACGCGAGGTTAAATGAACTACCACTGGATAAGCTTTTTCTGAACGGCTGCCATACACATGGCAACGCGAGCGTTGATCTCATCTTCAGAGCCAAAGATATCCAGTTTCTCTTTGAGCCTTTGAATACAGTTTTGTACGGTTTTTTTGCTCGTGTGAATGCGGTCGGCGATGGCCTGGTCGGTGAGGGCCTCTTTGCAGAGCAGGTTCAAGACCTCGATTTCCCGCTCCGTCAGCTTTGTTAAGCCGCGCAACTCTCGCGGCATGCGCAATTCCCCATTGAGGGCACTTTTGGCTCCTTCCAAGAAGACACTGCGCCGCTCCATTTTGTTGACGGCGGCAAATCCGCCCTGGTGCTTGCTGATTAGGCCCACCAGGGGAGTTAGCAGCAGCGGCTCGCTGGAATAAACCATCACGTTCAGGGTGGGGTAGTTCTCGAAAATATGGCGCAAGAACTCTAGGCCCGGCTCGGCAGACTGTTCGCCGCTGGTTTGGCCGTAGAGCAAGTCGGCTACTACCAAGTCCGGCTGTTCCCGCTGCAGGCGCAGGATGGCGTCCATCGGGTTGGAGACTGTGATGCACTGAGCATCGGCTGCAAGCCGTTGCAGCCATTCGCAATTGTTTTGGGCAACCTCGGGATGATCCTCGACAATCAAGAACTTGAGCGGGGCAGTTCGGCTCTCGACCTCAAACATCGATCCACTCCTCCAAATCCAGCGTCGGCTGCGGGGGGACGGCCAAAACCCCTTTGCAGTTTAGGGATCCCACCGACAAACTACCCTAGTGTAGCCCCAAGTTGGGCCTGAGAAGGCGCAGCAGGGTAGGCTAGAGGGTGATGTTAACCGGATCCCGACTGTGGTACCCCTGCAAGATCGCAACCCAACCACCCGCACTGCCTACGTTACCTATGCTTTGGTGCTTATCAACATCCTGGTTTTTGTGTATGAGCTTACCCTATCACCGCAAGAGCTGGCGGCTTTCTTCCGAGAGTGGGCAGTGGTGCCAGCGGAACTGACCGCCAGCTTTCGGGGGGAGGCCACCTCTTCGCTGCGCCCCGAATGGGTAACGCTATTTACCTCGCAATTTTTGCACGGGGGCTTTTTGCATCTTGGCGGCAACATGCTCTTTTTGTGGGTTTTCGGCAACAATGTTGAGGATCGCTTGGGGCATGTGCGCTACCTCATTTTTTACCTAACTTGTGGAGCCTTGGCCGCCCTAACCCAGTGGTTTTTCGATATGGAATCCACCATTCCTTCGCTGGGGGCAAGTGGGGCCATTGCCGGGGTGTTGGGAGCTTATATCTTGCGTTTCCCGCGAGCTGAGATCCTGACTTTGGTACCCCTGGGCATTTTTATCACAACCGTCTACGTTCCCGCCTGGGTGTTTTTGGGTTTTTGGTTTGTACAGCAGGCGTTTTACGGCATCGCCAGCCTGCAGACGCCCACCAACATCGGCATGCAGGGGGGAGGGATCGCCTACTGGGCCCACGCGGGCGGCTTTGTGTTTGGGGCCATCTTGGGGCCGCTGATGGGGTTATTTTCTGGCAAAAGCCCTTATGACCGCCAAGCCGCTTGGCGACAGCCCGACAGGGACCTGTTCTGATTGAACCTCAATCCTTTTTGTGTCAGAGACCAACTTGAGAGGAGGAAATCATGGTTCGTCTGTCTGCCAAGCCCCTAACCCTGGAAGAGTTTCTGCAGCAGCCAGAAGCTCAACCCGCCAGTGAATTCATCGAGGGAGAGATCATCCAGAAGCCCATGCCACAGGGAAAGCACAGCCTACTCCAGGGGGAGCTAACTTCTTTTATCAACGCAAACCTCAAACCCAAACGCCTCGGGTGGGCATTTCCAGAGTTGCGCTGCACTTTTGCCGGCTATGCGATTGTGCCCGATATTTCTGTGATCGCCTGGGATCGGATCCCTGTGGATGAAGATGGCACCATTCAAAATCTCATTCCCTTTTGCCCAGATTGGATGATCGAGATTCTCTCTCCCGATCAAAACCAAGTGAAGCTGGTCAAAAAAATCTTGATCGGCTTGGCCCACGGCTGCCAGATGGGGTGGATCGTAGCTCCCGAAGAAAGGCTCGTTTTCGCCTACCCTGCCGGACAGCAGCCAACCGTGCATGAGGATCCGCAAGAGCTGATCCCCGTTCCCGCGTTTGCCCAAGGGATCCAACTGACGGTCGAAACGTTGTTTGGTTGGATGCGGGTTCGAGCTGACGAGAGCGGCAAGCACAGCGGAGATGCACAGGCGGGGCACTCGCCTAACCCCAGCCCTTCCGGTGCCCAGTGAGAAAAAAGCCGAGACCGGCTGGACCAGTGGCACGCCTTGCTGACAAGCTGCCCCAGCCTCCCTCGCCTCCATCAGAACCTCCGGGGTACTCCCGCCACAGCGCAGCTTGGCGGGATGGGGGATAGGCGGTGAGACGAAGGGGTTCAATGCCCCTGAGTCTCACAATCTGGGCGTTGCCTGCTGCTCGACATACTTCTTCAACTCCTCAACGGTGACCCCACCACAAGAGGCAACAAAATAGGCCCCTGTCCAAAATACAGGCTTGCTGTAGAACCGTGCCACCTCTGTGGCGAACTCTTTGCGAATCAACCGGCTGGAGACTGTTTTCAGGTTGTTCACCAGCTTCGAGACCTGAACATCCGGCGGAAAACTCACCAACAGATGCACATGATCCGCCTCACCGTTGAACTCCACCAAGGAACAGCGCCACTTTTGGCAGGTCGCTCGAAATATATCTTCCAGCCTCTGCAACATTGGAGCAGTTATCACCCGACGACGGTACTTTGTCACCAGCACCAAGTGGATTTGTAGGCTGTAAACAGAACGATGGCCTATGTTGTAGCTCATTGCGCTAAATGCTAGAACCGTCTCATGATTATCACCTACGAGTACCGGATCCTGCCCAGCGACGACCAAGCCGCTCTGATGACCGAGTGGCTGGAATTGTTGCGGCGGCAGTGGAACGACGCTCTGGGGCAGAGACTGGATTGGCTGACCGCAACCCGTTGTCCAATTGACCGCTGCAGCCTTGTCTCTTGTCCGTTGCCTGTGTCAGAACCCCCGCTGGAGCCGAATTATTATCGGCAGGCGGGATCCCTCAAACAAATCAAGCAACTGTTCCCGGCCTACCGGGGCATTTACGCCGAGGTGCTGCAGCAAAACTTGATGCGGCTGGACAAGGCGTGGAAAGCGTGGCGGGAGCCGGATAGCACAGGCAAGCGGCGGGGGCGGCCCCGCTTCAAAAAAGCGGGGGAGTTGAGATCCTTCACATTCCCCCGCATCAATTGCCCCAAGGCGGGAGCGCATCTGGAAGGGGAGACTCTGCGGCTGAGCAAGATTGGCTCGCTGCCTGTGGTGCTGCACCGCCCCTTGCCGGAGGGGTTCGCGCCCAAAACCTGCACAGTGGTGCGCAAGGCCGATGGGTGGTATGTCTGCATCACCTTGGAGGACAAAAGCGTTCCTCTCCCAGAGCCTGTGCCGATCAAAAAGGCGGTGGGCATTGATGTGGGATTGGATAGGTTTCTCACCACCAGCGATGGGGAGGTGGTGCCTATCCCGCGGCACTACCGCCAAGCTCAAAAGCACTTGGCCCGACAGCAGCGGCAACTGAGCCGCAAAGTGAAGGGGTCCGCCAACTGGAAGAGACAAGCCACGAAAGTTGCTTGTTTGCAGTTGCACGTTGCCCGACAACGCAAAGCGTTCCACTACCAAGTGGCGCACTGGCTGGTGGGGCAATACGACCTGTTGGTGGTGGAGGATCTCAACGTCCGAGGGCTGGCACGGACTCGGTTGGCTAAATCGATTTTGGATGCGGCTTGGGGACGATTTCTCGACATTCTGACAGCAGTGGCGGTCAAACGCGGCAAACAGGTGTTGAGAGTGGATCCCCGTGGTACGTCCCAAAATTGTTGTGTTTGTGAGGAGCGTGTTCCCAAGGCCTTGTCGGAACGGGTGCATGATTGCCCCCGTTGCGGGTCGTGGGACAGAGACTTGAACGCTGCTATCGAGATTTTGAAGCGTGGACTCAGGTCCCCCCGTATACGGGGGGATATAGGGGGGCGGTGGGACTGCCGCTCTCTGGCTGTGGAGGATCCTGGTTTACCAGTCCGTTGAAGCAGCAACTCCGGGAAGTGATTCTCGGAAGCTCCCGTCTACAGCCCGTCAGGGCTTAGCGGGAGAGGATGTCACTTCAGTCGGCGCTGTAGAGAGCAGGAGCTTGGGCAACCGTCGCTCCAATAGAGGAGAGTTCTTGGCGCAGCAGCGCCACCAGGGCATTGGTGGACTGGTCGTAGAGGCTAGTGACCAGCTTGGGATAGAGCCCAATGCCGATGATGGGGATCAGCAGGCAGGCGATGATGAACACCTCCCGCGGCTCGGCATCCACCAGTTCCTCGTGTTCGGTCAGCTCTTTGTTTTCCGGGCCAAAGAAGATCTGCCGCAACATCGACAGCAGGTAGATAGGAGTCAGGATCACCCCAACCGCCGCCAGAAAGACCACCACCAGCCGGAAGGGGAGGGAGTAGGCATCGGTGGTGGCCATGCCGATGAACACCATCAGCTCCGCCACAAAGCCGCTCATCCCCGGCAGAGCCAGAGAGGCCAGCGAGCAAGCGGTGAACATGGAGAAAATCTTGGGCATCTTCAGGCCGACGCCGCCCATTTCCTCCAGCTCCAGCGTGTGGGTGCGGTCGTAGGTGGCCCCCACCAAGAAGAACAGGCTGGCCCCGATCAGCCCGTGGGAGATCATCTGCAGCATGGCGCCGCTCATGCCGATTTCGGTCAGGGATCCGATCCCGATGAGGACAAAGCCCATGTGGCTGATGGAAGAGTAGGCGATCTTGCGCTTGAGGTTGCGCTGGGCAAAGGAGGTAAGGGCGGCAAAGATGATGTTCACCACCCCCAGCACGATCAGCACCGGCGCAAAGTAGAGGTGGGCATCCGGCAGCATGCCCACATTCATGCGCATCAGGGCATAGCCCCCCATCTTAAGCAAGATCCCGGCCAGCAACATGTGAACCGGCGCCGTGGCTTCGCCGTGGGCATCGGGCAGCCAGGTGTGCAAAGGGAAGACGGGCAGCTTCACCCCGTAGGCGATGAGGAAGGCCCCATACAGCAGCAATTGGAAGCTCAGCGGATAGGCCTTGTGGGCCAGATCCGTCATGTCAAAGCTGATGGGATCCCCGTAGAAGGCCATGGCCAGGCCCGCCACCAGGATAAACAGGGAGCTGAGGGCGGTGTAGAGAATGAACTTGGTGGCCGCATAGAGGCGGTTGTACCCCCCCCAAATGGAGAGGAGCAAATACACCGGGATCAGCTCCAGCTCCCACATCAGGAAGAAGAGCAACATGTCCTGCACGGCGAACACCCCGATCTGCCCGCCGTACATGGCCAACATCAGAAAATAAAACAGGCGCGGCTTGAGGGTGACCGGCCAGGCGGCCAAGATGGCAAGCGTGGTCACAAAAGCCGTGAGCAGGATCAGCGGCATGGAAAGGCCATCGGCCCCCACCGACCAGCTCAGCCCCACCTGCGGCACCCAGGTGTAGCGCTCCAGCAGTTGTAAGCTTGTCTGGCTGGGGTCATAGCCGACATAGAAGCCAGCCAGCAAAATGAGCAGGTCGGTAACCGCGATGAAGAGGGCAAACCAGCGAACCCGTTCTGCCAACTTTTGCGCGTAGACCCGGGTAGTGGGATCCCCAGCGGGCGCCGGGATCAAGGGGATGAAGAGGGCGGCCACCACCGGATAGACGATGACCGTGGTCAGCCAGGGAAACTCGTGCAAGCTGGGCAGCGCCATGAAGATAACCTCGTTACGCTAAGTTCATACCACACCCTTCCAGGGGGATTGCCGTCGGCTACAGCCAACAGCCTTTTACCAGAATCGCTCCTGAGTATCTCTGCTCAGCAAACCTCCAGAACTATCTTAAGGCTCTTTACCTAGTTTGCCGGGATCCCTGGCCGGGCTCGACCAGGACTCAAGCATTGACCTGGTCATCAAACCTGGCTATTAGAAACCTCATCACCTGGCCCCCGGCTAGCCGACCCTGCGCAATTGCGCCTGGACAGGACTGCCGCTGTTGGATAACAGTAGAAATAGTACTTAACAACCAAGCCAGGTCCGCCCTTGGCGGGCGGTGAGGGGAGCCTCTGGGGGAAGCTTTGAAGTATGGCACTGCATGCGGAGTTACACCGCCACCTAGGCGGTTCGGTCGTTCCTAGGATTTTGTGGCGCTACCTGCATCGCCAGGGATCCCCTCTGGCAGCACGCTTTCCTGACTACGCCGAGTTTGAGGAGTTCTACACCCGCCCGCGCAACACCCTTGAAGATTACTTGGAGCTGCACACGCTAGTGGAACAGGTGCAAACCCTGGAAAGCTTACCTTATTTCATCTACCGTCTGCTGCGGGGGGCCTATGTTTTTGAGGATTTGGCCTATCTAGAGATTCGCTACACCCCCTATCTGCGCACAGATCCCAGCTTGGACGAGGCGGATCGCCTCAAGCAGATGCGCCAAGTTATCGAAACGGTAGGGCAAGCCAGCCAGCAGCGGGAATATCCCATCGTCACCACCCAGATTGTGTGTTTGCACTCCCGCCTGCCCAGCCATATCAACCGCGCCATGGTGGAGGCCGCCGCCGAGTCCGAATACGTGTCTGCCATCGACCTGGCGGGGGGAGATAAGGCCTACGGCGAACGCATGGACGAGTGGATTGAGCTGTTCAAATATGCCCTGGCCCGTGGCCTCAAAACCACTGCCCATCTCTATGAGACTTTGGATGGCTGTTACCCAGAGCTGCTGCCCTATGTCTCGCGGATTGGCCACGGGATCCAGATCCCTCTCCACTACCCAGAGCTGCTGCCAGAGCTGGCGCGGCGCGGCCAATGCCTGGAGGTCTGTCCCACCACTTACCTGAAGACGGGGACGCTGCCCAGCTTGGAGCCCCTCAAAATCGTCTTCGACCGCTGCTTTGACGCGGGGGTAGATATCGCCATCTGCACCGACAACGCCGGCCTGCACAACGTGCGCCTGCCGTTTGAGTACGAAAACTTGCTCACGCACGACATTATCGATTTCGACCAGCTCAAGCGCTGTCAGGAGGCGGCTTTTCGTCACGCTTTTGCCTGGCCCTACAAGGAGCACCCCGCCTCGTTGCTGTCGGAGCTGCAGCAGTCAGCCTCGAAGTCCCTAGTTCCCCTCTGAGAGGGGCAAACAGGACTTTGCTTGACATTTCCGCCGCCAGACTTGGTCGCGCTTGCCCGGCGAGGGCTGGCGCAGGTCAAAACGACATCCCCCTGAGTCGGACAGCGGCCTCCTGTAGGCTGCTCTCGGAGAGGTCAGGCAGCTCAAGGCGAGCGCGGATACGGTTAAAGTGTTGCTGCAGGCCGTGGCGATAGGTGGGATCGTAGTGCTGCTGCAGTAGCTCCCGCACAAATTGCGGCCAGTCTTGGGCGTCGATGAGCTCAAACCAGCGCTGCAAACAGGCCTGGCCGTAGCGGGACTTCAAAGACAGCAATTTTTCCTTTAGCGCCTGGGGGTGGGCTATCCAGTGGGGATAGTGGGCGATCAACCCCTTCACCCGTTCTTCTAGAGGCAACTGCACCTCTACGCAGTCGGCTTGGGTGATGGCCTGCCAAAGAGCAGGGGGCAAATGAAGCTGGCCCACTTTGGCACTTTCCGACTCCACCCAGACCGGCTTGGCGGGATCCCACTGGAGAAAGGCCTGCACCAGTTGACTTTCAAAGCTCTTCTGACTGGGCTGTGGCACCCCCCACTCGGCCCCCAGCACCGATCCGCGGTGGCAGGCCAGCTTTTCCAGATCGAGGACTTGGGCTCCCCGCTGCTGCAGATGGCGCAGCAACTGGGTTTTGCCGCTCCCCGTTGGCCCGCAGAGGACGCGGTAGGTAAACTCCTGGGGCAAAGTCTGCAGTTGTCGGCGCACCCAGGCGCGGTAGGTTTTGTACCCCCCTTGCAAGACGGTTACCTGCCAGCCCACCTGGGACAACACCAGCGCCAGACTGGCCGAGCGCTGCCCGCCCCGCCAACAGTAGATGAGGGGGTGGTAGTCCCGGCCCTTGTCGGCAAAGTGGGTCTGCAAATGGCGGGCGATGTTCTGGGCCACCAGGCTGGCCCCCCGCTTGCGGGCTGTAAAGGGATCCACTTGCCTGTAGAGGGTGCCCACCTCTGCCCGTTCTGCATCGTCGAGCACGGGCAAGTTGATGGCCCCCGGCCAATGGTCTTCGGCAAACTCTGCCGGAGAGCGCACATCGATAATTTCGCTGTAGGTGTGCAGCCAGGGCTCTGCAGTGAAGTGAATCGGAGGAGACACAAACCTGCGGATAGAAATGGTAAGCTGTGTTCTATCTTGGCAGGGTTCTGGCCAAGGCTCACCGCCCCAGCTTTAACTTGGGAGAGCCGAGGTCAAGCGCAGGGTGACCCGAAGGCTTGGGTTGGATATCCCTCTTGATTGGGCTTTTGCTCTTTCTTTGCTCTTTATTGAATTGATTTGCCAGAGGTGCTATGGGATCCTATATTGCGGCAGAACCTTACCCCTATCCCTACAACGGTGACTTACGGCCTGAGAACACCGCCCTGATCGTCATCGATATGCAGACCGATTTCTGCGGGGTAGGTGGCTATGTAGACAAAATGGGCTACGACATTTCCCTCACCCGTGCCCCCATAGAGCCGATCCGACGGGTTTTGGCGGCAATGCGAGCCCTGGGTTTTTTCATCGTGCATACCCGCGAAGGCCATCGCCCCGATCTATCAGATTTGCCGGAAAACAAGCGCTGGCGCAGTCAACGCATTGGGGCAGGCATTGGGGATCCCGGTCCCTGTGGGCGCATCCTGGTGCGAGGAGAACCCGGCTGGGAAATTATCCCGGAACTGGCTCCTCTGCCAGGGGAGGTGATCATCGACAAGCCGGGCAAAGGCGCTTTCTATGCCACCGATCTGGACTTAATCCTGAGGCGCAAAGGCATCCAAAACCTGATCTTGACGGGCATCACCACCGATGTATGCGTCCACACCACCATGCGAGAAGCCAACGACCGGGGCTATGAATGTTTGTTGCTATCCGATTGCACAGGTGCCACAGACTACGGAAATTATCTCGCTGCTCTGAAGATGATCCAGATGCAAGGCGGGGTTTTCGGGGCAGTTGCCGATTCAGGTGCCTTGATAGCAGTACTTCAGGAACTCAAAACCGACTAGACCTCGATTTCTTTACGTGAGACACCCAAACCAGGAGATCTTGACCAACCATGACTACCACTGCCCAAACTGAAATCTCAACAGCACGGAAAGCCCCCCCCGGAACTGGAGGTCGTCAACCTCACCAAGCGATTTGGATCCCTGTTGGCCCTAGACCACGTCTCGATGAAACTCAAGCCGGGATCCCTTCATGCCTTACTTGGGGAAAACGGAGCCGGGAAAAGCACCCTCGTCAAGTGCGTGATGGGCTTTTATCATGCTGACTCTGGCGATGTTTGCATTGATAAACGAGCTCGTGCCATCCACAGCCCACGGGATGCCTATCACTACGGCATTGGCATGGTGTACCAACATTTCACCTCTGTACCCGCCATGACTGTGGCGGAAAACTTGGTCTTGGCCCGCCCAGATTTGCCTTTGGTGATTGACTGGAAAGAAGAGGAAAAAAAGCTGGCAGATTTTATGGAAACAGCCCCTTTCCAAGTCAACTTGCGGGCTTTTGTTTCCGAACTATCGGCAGGAGAAAAGCAGAAGGTCGAGATCCTCAAGCAGCTTTATTTGAACACCAAGATCCTGATCTTGGACGAGCCTACTTCTGTGCTCACGCCAGAGGAAGCCGACGAAGTCTTGGGCCTTGTGCGTCGTTCGGTGGAAGCTGGCGACCTGAGTGTATTGCTCATTACCCACAAGTTTCGCGAGGTGAATGCCTTTGCCGATGAGGTGACGGTGTTGCGACGTGGGAAGGTGGCCGGCCATGGACAAGTGAAAGATTTATCCACAGCAGAAATGGCCGAAATGATGCTGGGCCGGCAACAGGTGCAGATCCAGTTGGAGAAAGCCTTGGTCAAAGGGGGATCCCCTCTGCTGGAAATTGAAGGGATCCAGGCTGACAAGGACAATGGCTTGCCCGCTGTGCGGGGGGTGACCCTGACTGTTCATGGAGGTGAGATTGTGGGAATTGCCGGCGTTTCCGGCAACGGCCAGCGGGAGTTGATGGAAGTCTTGGCCGGGCAGCGGATGGCTACAGCCGGGCAGATCAAGATCAACGGGCAACTGTACAGGGCCACCCGCGCAGAAATGGTGCGCCACCGGGTTTGCTGTTTGCCGGAGGAACCTCTGAGAAATGCCTCGATCCCCAACATGAGCGTTGGCGAAAACTTGGCCCTGCGTCGTTATGACCGGGATCCTATGGCCAAAGGTTGGATGTTGATCTGGCAAGAGATTTGGCGCTATGCCCGCGCGTTAATCGAGCAATTTAAGGTGAAAACGCCTGCAGCCCAAACTCCCATCAGCCACCTGTCGGGGGGTAATGTCCAGCGAGCCATTTTGGCACGGGAACTCGCCGGAGATCCACAAATTTTGATCGCCGCCAATCCTTGTTTTGGTCTGGACTTTGCGGCAGTAGATTACATTCACTCGCAGATTGTGGATGCTCGTAACCGAGGAGTTGCCGTCTTGCTGATCAGCGAAGATCTGGACGAGCTTCTCAAGCTCTCCGATCGTTTGCTGGTGATGGCGGGCGGTCGGATCGTCTATGAAAGTCCTATCAGCAGCGTGGATCTCAAAGAAGTTGGCCACAAGATGGGCGGACATTAAGCATTAAGTGATTTGGTAAGTAATCAGCAGTGAATATGACATGGCTTCCCCTCAAATGGAGAGGTGAGCCCGAACTTTTTCTTCATCCATCTGGTTGGTCTGCCCCTCCATGATAAGGGATCCATTTTCCATAAGATAAAAGTAATCGGCTAGGCTTTGGGCAAACTCAAAATACTGCTCCACCAGCAACACCGAAACGCCCCGCTCCTTTTGAATGCGGCTGATGGCTTCTTCGATCTCGATAATGATAGAGGGCTGGATCCCTTCTGTGGGCTCATCCAGGAGCAAAAGTTTGGGCTCCGCCACCAAAGCTCTGGCGATGGCCAGTTGCTGCTGCTGCCCACCGCTCAAATCCCCACCCAGCCGTTTAAGAAAAGAACGCAGAATTGGGAATAGGTCATAGACAAACTCAGGTATGATCCGTTCTCTGTCCGGTGCCGCTTCTAGCCCCACCAGCAGGTTTTCCTCAACCGTTAGGCGGGGAAATATCTCTCGACCTTGGGGTACATAGCCAATACCGGCGCGGGCTCGCCAATTGGGAGGGTAATGGTTGATAGGACGGCCCTCAAAAGCAATTTTGCCTGTGCAGTCTTTCAGAAGTCCCATCAGGGCTTTAAGTGTGGTGGTTTTGCCCATACCATTGCGGCCCAGAAGGCAAACCGCTTGGCCGGGAAAGATCTTAAAAGAGAGATCCTTCACAATTAAACTCTGACCATAGTAAACCCTCAAGTTGGAGACCTCCAGGAGAGGCCCGGATCCATCTCGGGATAAGTTTTGTGTTGCGGTCGCGTTTTCCGTATTCATAGGCCTGCGCATGAGTCGATTAGATACAGAACTATAGCCTCTTTGCTTAGTTTTTCCCCTTGTGGGATCCAAGATAGACCTCAATCACTCGCGGGTCGTTTTTCACATCCTCAAAGGTACCTTCGCACAGCACCGAGCCTTGGTGTAAAACGGTAACCTTGCGGGCAATTTGTCGGACAAACACCATGTCATGTTCGATCACCAAAATGGTGTGGCTTTGGGCTAAGGATTGAATTAACTCTCCTGTAGCTTCTGTTTCTTTGTCCGTCATCCCGGCCACGCATTCATCCAGCAGCAGCAAATCCGGATCTTGAGCAATCACCATGCCGATCTCCAGCCATTGCTTTTCTCCGTGGGAAAGCAGCCCTGCCGGAACCCGATCCTTACGGCTGAGGCCAATGGTTTCCAAAAGAGCATCCGTTTTTTCTCGCAGATGCTTTTTGCCCAATAGGGTGGAAAAAACCCTTTTGTCAGGGTTGAGGGATAGCTCCAAGTTTTCTCGCACGCTCAAGTTTTGATAGACCCGCGGCGTCTGAAACTTGCGCCCAACACCCAAAATCGAGATCTCGTGTTCCTTGAGCTTGGCCAGATCCTTTCCTTTGAACAGCACCCGTCCTCGGGTGGGCTTAACCTTGCCCGTCAGCACATCGAGAAACGTAGTCTTGCCTGCCCCATTGGGGCCGATGACCACCCGCAGCTCCCCTTCCTCCAGAGAGAAGTTCAGCCTGTCCAAAGCCTTGAAGCCATCAAAGCTGACGGTGAGATCCTGAGTTTGTAAAATTTGTCGGGTGGCGGTGGGAGCTGCAGTAAGCATGGGGATCACATCCAAGAACGGAAAGGCCAAAGGTCAAACCGGATTCTCAACCCATCAAATAAACCCATCAAATAGGAGAGGAAACTTGGCATCGCTGGCTCACCCATGGGATCCTCTTACCTTAAACTTATATCTTGCACATAACTGACATCCTCAAGAGAAAGCCAGATTTAGGCTGGAGAAGTATTTGCCAAACGCCTGCGCCAAAGCTGAACGGTGACCCAAAGTTGCCTGCCTTGGGTGCGCACCCAACCCACCAGTCCATCCGGCAACACCAGCACCACCAGCAGGAACAATCCCCCCTGGAAAAACAGCCAAATCTCCGGAAAATTTTCGCTCAGCAAGCTCTTGGCAAAGTTAACCAACAGAGCCCCCAGCACCGCCCCCACCAAACTGGCCCGACCGCCCACCGCCACCCAGATTACCATCTCAATGGAAAAGGGAACGGCCATCGCATTGGGAGAGATGATCCCAGTTTGCAAGGTAAACAAAGCTCCGGCAACACCCGCCAGGGCAGCAGACACGGCAAACACCAGAACTTTAAAGCCGGTGGGATCGTAGCCGGAAAAACGAACCCGCGGCTCGTCATCTCGAATGGCTACCAGGATCCGACCGAATAGGCCGCTGGTCAGCCAACGACAGAGAAGGTAAGCCAAAACCACCGCCAGAACTGTAGTGACATAGACAGCAAAGCGCATTTCGGACGAGTTGACATCTAGGCCAAACAAAGTCTGGAAGTTGGTCAGGCCGTTGGTGCCGTTAATTAAGCGCTGTTGGCCGTTGAAGAAGTTAAAGAAAATGATCGTGGTGGCCTGAGTTAAAATGGAAAAATAAACCCCTCGGATGCGATTTCTCACCACCAAATACCCCAGGGCTGCCGCCACCAAAGCCGGGATCAAGACAACAGCAACAGCCGTAAACGGAAACGAATAAAAGGGATACCAAAACCAGGGCAATTCCGTTACCCCGTAGAGGCTGAAAAACTCTGGTATCTGACCTTCCGGCAATTGCAATTTCAGGTGCATCCCCAGAGCGTAGCCCCCCAAGGCGAAGAACACCCCATGCCCCAGGCTGAGCATGCCGGTATAGCCCCAGATGAGGTCGATCCCCAAAGCTACAATGCTGAGGGCCAGAAACCGCCCCAACAAGTTGAGCCGAAAGCCAGACAGCACAGTTGGGGCCACAAAGATCAAGGCCAGCACCAAAACGATGAGGATCCCGGCCTCCCACAGAAGCTTGCGAGAAGAATTGGGATCCCCACCCGCGGCGGGAGCAGCCACTTCATGATCAGCACGGGGGGAATGAACCAGTTTCATAGGCTTTGTGAGGGAGTAGAAGATGGAGAGTCTGGTCCTAGAGTTTTCGCCAAGCGAGATCATTCCCTAGGCATCCACCATACGACCTTTTTCGGGGAAAAGGCCCCGAGGTCGCACCTGCAAAAAGGCCACGATCAAAGCAAAGACCATCACCTTGGCCATGCTCGTGGTGGCAAAAAAGTTGAGGGTATCGGTCAGGATGGGCACGTTGGGAAAAATCAAAGCCAGCGTCCCTGAGCCGATGACAAAGTTGGCAATCCCGATCCCAAGCGCCGCCACAATACTGCCTAAGAGCTTACCAACACCCCCCACGACGACCACCATAAAGGTATCCACGATGTAGTTCTGGCCGGTGTTCGGCCCCACGGATCCCAGCAGGCTGACCGCCACGCCGGCTACTCCCGCCAGACCCGAGCCGACGGCAAAGGTAAGGGCATCCACCTTTTGCGTGGGGATCCCTACACAGGCGCTCATGGCCCGATTCTGGGTAACCGCCCGGATGCGCAGCCCCCAGCGGGTGCGTTGCAAGAAGAAGTACAGCCCCAGGATGCAGAGGATGGTGAGGGCGATGATAAACAGGCGGGTATTGGGCAAAAACAGGTTGCCCACCGGGATCCCACCCCCCAGCCACCGGGGAGCCGTCACGTCTTTGTTCTGGGCGCCGAACCAAGGCTGGGTAACCGCCAAAGCATAGGTTTGCGCCAGCACCCGCCCCCCCACCGATGCAATGGCCGTGGAGAGCACCAACAGCAGCGCCAGCGTCCACCCCTTGAGACGCGGCCAATCCGCCCGCCTGGACAAAAGCCACCAGCCGCCGAAAAAGAGCACCGCGAAGGCCCCCAAGCGGAAAGCCAGCACCCAATTGACGCTGCGCACAAACTGCTGCAGGATCAGGCTCACACCCCAAGTGGCCAGAAGGGTTTCCAGCGGTCGGCCATACAAAAAGCGGATCACCCCCCGCTCCAGGGCTAGTCCCACCAGAGCCGTGACGGCAAAGGCAGCTACCAAAGCTGGAAAGATGTACAGATCCCGCCAGGGATCCCCTAGGGGACGAAAGGCATTTTGAACCACAAAAGTGGTGTAGGCCCCCAACATCATCAGCTCCCCATGGGCCATGTTGATGACCCCCATGAGGCCGAAAACAATAGCCAAGCCCAAGGCGGCTATCAGCAAGACGGTGCCAATGCTAAGGCCGTTGAACAAGCTGTCCAGGAGCAAGGTCATGGGCAGGGGATCCTCCTTCCAACTAAACTAGGGAGGCTAACCGAGCATCTAGGCGGGATCCCCGACCCTATCCAAACGGCAAGGGATCCCAGCCCTGGCCAGGACTAGCTGACTTTGTAGCGACCGCCCTTGGCCGGATCTGACCAATCGCAGGCAAAGCCCTTGGTCTCTGCCACAAACTGGTTCCAGGGCTGCGGCTCCACGGCATCCGTAGAAAAGATGACATCAAACAAACCGTCAGAGCGCACCTGGCCGATCCGCACATACTTGGTCAGGTGGTGATTGGTGTTCATGGTTACCAAGCCTTCTGGGGCATCAAAGGTCTGGCCATAGGCTGCCTGCCGCACGGCGTCGATTTCCACTGTTCCCGCTTTTTCCACTGCCTGCTTCCAGATGTAAACCATGATGTAGGCGGCTTCCATCGGGTCGTTGGTGACGCGGTTTTGGCCGTATTCTGCCTTGAAAGCTTCCACAAACTTCTTGTTGGCAGGCGTATCCACCGTCATAAAGTAGTTCCAGGCGGCAAAGTGCCCTTCCAAAAATTCGGGGCCGATGGCCTGTACCTCTTCTTCGGCAATGCTGACGGACATGGAAGGATAGCGATCTGGCCCCAGCCCTGCCCCTTCCAGTTGTTTGAAAAAGGCCACGTTGCTGTCGCCGTTCAAGCTGTTGTAGATCACACCGCCATTGGGAAGAGCGGCCCGGATCTTGCTGATGATGGGGGTAACTTCTGTGCTGCCCAAAGGCAGATAGTCTTCACCCACCACTTTGCCCCCCAGGGCTTCCAACTGGGCCTTGATGATGGTGTTGGCCGTGCGGGGGAACACGTAGTCGGATCCCACCAGGAAGAACTCTTTGCCCTTGTTCTTGAGCAGCCATTCCACCGAAGGCTCGATCTGCTGGTTGGGGGCAGCGCCGGTGTAGAAGATGTTTTTGGAGCACTCTTGTCCTTCGTACTGCACGGGATACCAGAGCAGGTGCTGCTTGGATTCAAACACCGGCAACACGGCTTTGCGACTGGCCGAAGTCCAGCAGCCGAATACCGTTGCCACCTTGTCCACATCGATCAATTTGGTGGCTTTCTCGGCAAAGGTTGGCCAATCGGAAGCCCCATCCTCGATAATCGGCTCGATCTGCTTGCCCAAAACCCCACCGGCGGCATTGATCTCTTTGATAGCCAGCTTTTCGGCATCCACCACGCTGGTTTCCGAAATGGCCATGGTGCCGCTAAGGGAGTGCAAAATGCCAACGCGGATGGTCTCTCCCTGGGCGTAGGCGGGCACGGATCGCTTCACCCAGATCTGCGGCCCTAGGGCAGCCCCGGCTCCGGCCAGAGCGCCCATTTTCAGCACTTGACGACGATTAAATGATAGAGCCATCGGTGATCTCCGAAACGAAGTGAGTGCAAAGGGTATTAAGAAGTCCAGTTGTTGCAGCAGCCCGGCCAACAGAGGGAAGCACTTAGCTCATCACCTCGCCCATGTGTTGAACCTGCCCAACTGCGCTCAGCTGAGGCTTTCACCGAATGCCTTCCCAACGTCAACAGAGGAAAAGGCTAATCCTGCAGTCGAGAAAGCGCCGTGCGTCCCTGTTGCCTTAACGTGTTCCATCAAACCCATTCAGCCCGGAGAGAATTGTATCGCGGGATACCTTTTCCCAGAATCCGAGCCTGTTCTCGGCTCCCTTTCCCCACAGGCTGTAGGCAAAGGCAGGGATCCCTTGCTGCCGGCATAATAGGGGTTCTGGGGTCGAGAATTAGTTGAGAGTTAACAGCTTATGGTGCAACAGGCTGGCTATGGATCTTGGCGATCCCCGATTACCGCTGACCTGGTGGTGACGGGATCCCTACGGCTAGGGCAACCGGCTTGGGACAAGGGGGATCTCTACTGGACGGAGGGTCGCCCCCAGGAAAAGGGGCGCAACGTGCTGAGGCGGCAAGCTGCCGGTGGGGCGGTGCAGGAGCTGACGCCGGCCCCTTTTAACGTGCGCACCCGCGTGCACGAGTACGGCGGCGGGGCCTACTGGGTCTCTGAGGGGGTGGTGTATTTCTGCAACTTTGCCGATCAACGGCTCTACCGCCTGCTGCCGGGTTCGGATCCCCAGCCCCTGACGGAAGCAGGCCCCTATCGCTATGCAGATGGGGTGGTGGATCGGGCGCGTGGACGCATCCTCTGTGTGCGGGAGGATCACAGCCGCCAGGGAGAGCCGGAAAACAGCCTTGTCTCGATTGACTTAGCAAGTGGATCCCAGCAGATTTTGGCTTCTGGGCACGACTTCTACGCCAGCCCGCGCCTCAGTCCAGACGGCCAGAACTTGGTATGGCTGACCTGGGATCACCCCCAGATGCCCTGGGATGGGACGGAACTGTGGCGAGCAGAGGTGGCAGCAGATGGCACTCTAGGAGAGCCCCAAAAGCTAGCCGGTGGCCCTGCCGAGTCGATCTTCCAGCCCCAGTGGTCACCGCAAGGGGATCTCTACTTTGTTTCGGATCGCAGCGGCTGGTGGAACCTCTATCGCTGGGATCCCCAGGGCCCCATTCCCCTCTGTCCTATGGAAGCAGAGTTTGGAGAACCCCAGTGGGTGTTCGGCCTGAGCACCTACGGCTTTGCTGGGGATGGGCGCATTCTGGCCTGTTATGAACAAGACGGGCTGTCTCATCTGGCTTATCTGGATCCCCATTCAGGACAGTTGGCAGGGATCCCCTTGCCCTACACCCAGATCAGCGGTTTGCAGGTGAGTGGGGAAAAAGCCGCTTTCCTGGCCGGATCCCCGACGGAAGCCACTGCCTTGGTCTGCCTATACTTACCCTCCAGCCAAGTGGAGGTGGTGGCCCGTTCCAGCAGCGTGGCGGTGGATCCCGACTATCTGTCGATCCCAGAGCCCATTGTTTTTCCCACCGGTGGCGGCAAGGAAGTGGCCTACGCCTTCTTCTATCCCCCCAAAAACCGAGACTTTGTTGCCCCTGCTGGCGAAAAGCCACCCCTGCTGGTGAAAAGCCACGGCGGGCCCACCGGGGCGACGGCAGCCGTGCTCAACCTGGGGATCCAATACTGGACCAGTCGGGGGATTGCCGTTTTGGATGTGAACTACCGGGGCAGCAGCGGCTACGGACGGGCCTATCGGGATGCTCTCAAAGGCCGGTGGGGCCTGGTAGATGTGGAAGATTGCATCGCTGGGGCCCAATTCTTGGCAGCCCAGGGCAAGGTGGACGGGGAGCGGCTGCTCATTCGCGGCGGCAGCGCCGGCGGCTACACCACCCTGGCGGCCCTGACGTTTCACACCGTCTTCAAGGCCGGCGCCAGCTACTACGGGGTGAGCGATCTAGAGGCCCTAGCCCAGGAGACCCACAAGTTTGAGTCCCACTACTTGGACAGCTTAATTGGCCCCTACCCGGAGCGGCGGGATCTCTACCGGGAGCGCTCTCCCATCCACCACCTGGAGGGTCTCAACTGCCCCGTTATCTTCTTTCAAGGCCTGGAGGACGCCATCGTCCCTCCCAACCAAGCAGAGAGGATGGTGGCTGCCCTGCAGGCCAAGGGGATCCCGGTGGCCTATGTCCCTTTTGCCGGTGAGCAGCACGGCTTTCGCCAGGCAGCCAACCTCAAACGGGCCCTGGAGGCAGAGCTTTATTTCTACGCCCAGATCCTAGGGTTTCCCTTGGCGGAGCTTATCGAGCCGGTTCCCATTGCCAACTGGCCTCCTCCTCGTTGAGGTTACTTGTCCTGGCTCAGCGCCTCCCCATTGGGTATCCTAGTCAAGGACGCTGGGGAAGGGAGGCATGCAGAGCAGAACAAGCCACCGGCAACTCTGGAGGCGATGGCTTGCCGCGACCTTAGCAGCAGGCGGAGTACTGGGCGGCGTCCTGTGGGGCTTTTACGCCTCCTCCTGGGCAGAACCTGTCGAGATGGCGGCGGCGCCTCCAGCACCCCTGAGCTCGACTTCTGGCGCCGCCTTTTTGCGCGCCTACAAAGCCCTGCAGGCCGGCCAAGCGCAAGCGGCCCTGGAGCACCTGCAGGGCTTGGAAGAAAAGCTGCCAGTTCTCACCGACGAGATCTGGAAGCTCAGGGCTCAGGCTTATGAAAAGCTGGGGGATCGAGAAACAGCCCGCCAGATCTGGTGGCCCAAGATCTTGCACGAGTATCCCCACAGCCCGGTGGCCGCCTACGCCCTCTGGGGAATGGGCCAGGTGGATCAGTTGCGGCGGCAATTTCCCACCCACCCCCTGACGGCCCGCGCCCTCAAGCACCTGCTGGAGCTGGATCCTGACCGGTATGACCTGCTGCGGGATCTGGCCTTGCACCACCCGCAAACCCCTGGGTTAACGCCGCTGCTGGATCGCTGGCGGCAAGCCCAAGAGGGATCCCTCACGGCCTCCGATTGGCAGATCCTGGCCGATGCCTATTGGGAGCAGCGGGAGTACGGCAAAGCCGCCCGCGCCTACGGGCGTGCCCCCACCACCTCTCGCAATCTCTACCGCCAGGGGCGCAGCCACCAGATCTCGCGGGAGTTGCCCCAGGCGAGAGCCGCTTACCAAGCGCTGCTGGCTCAATTTCCCGACGCCGCCGAAGCCTCCCTCACCCGGCGCCGCCTGGCCGAGCTGAGCGACCTGCCGACGGCAATCGAGCTGCTTCGCCAGGTGGGATCCGGCTCGGATAGAGAAGCTCCAGAAGCGTTGCTCAGCCTCAGCCAACTGTATGACCGCAACGGCAGCCCGCAATCGGCCCAGGCGGTGCGGCAGACCCTTTGGGAGCGCTTCCCAGTCAGCGAAGCCGCGGCCACCGCCGCCTGGACGGTGGCTTGGCGCCAGGCGCAAACGGGCAATCTCAGCCAAGCCATTGCTCTAGCCCAGCAGATTGGCTTGGCCCAGCGGGATACGGAAATGGGGGCGCAACTGCTCTACTGGGCCGGCAAATGGCGGGAACGGCTGGGGGAGGTGGCTGCGGCGCGGCAAACCTATCAGCAGGTGCTGCGGCAGTTTCCCCACACCTACTACGCCTGGCGGGCGGCGGCGCAACTGGGCTGGCCAGTAGGAGATTTCTCCAGCGGCCGCCAAAGGGTTGAGGTGGATTTTCAGCCCGTTCGCCAACCTTTGCCCGCCGTTTCCGAGGCTACCCAGACCCTGCATCTCATTGGCGCTGGCCAACTGGCCTGGGAGCGCTGGCAGGGGGAAATGGCTCTGCTGCAACGGGATCCCGGCCAGATGAGCGTGGCCGAGCGCTTTGCCAGCGGCATTTTGCGCAACAACGCCGGCGAGCACCTGCGGGGCATCAACCAGGTGGCTGCCCTGCGCTTTAGCGCCGAGCCCGACCCGCTGCTGCCGACCCTGAGACAGCGCCAGGATTTCTGGCAGGCCATCTACCCGCTGCACTACTACGCCAGCCCAGAAAACACCTGGGAAAGGGATCCCTACGCCCAGCCCGGCCTGGCCCGCTGGTCGCGGCAATTTAACCTCAATCCCTTGATGGTGGCGGCCCTGATCCGCCAGGAATCCCGCTTTGAGCCAGAGATCGTCTCGGCCTCGGGAGCGCTGGGCCTGATGCAGGTGATGCCTGCCACCGGCCGCTGGATTGCCCAAAAAATCGGCCTAGCCCAGTACAGCCTCACCAACCCCGCCGACAATCTTCACCTGGGATCCTGGTACTTCGACTACACCCACCGCACCTACCAAGACAACACCCTCCTGGCCCTGGCCAGCTACAACGGCGGCCCCGGCAACGTGGCCAGGTGGCTGAGCCGCTTCGGCTTTGAGGATCCCGATGAATTTGTGGAGCAGATCCCCTTCGCCGAAACCCGTGGCTATGTCAAGTCTGTCTTTGGCAACTACTGGAACTACTGGCAGCTCTACACCCAAGAGGGGCGCACCTTGGTCAGCCAGCGCCTGCAACCGCACCTGTCAAATGATTGACGTTCTCCCCAGCCCCAAGGGGCGGGAATTCTTTCTTGCTCATCGCGAGCTACGCAGACGTACCGGTGAGATTGCCACCGCACGCCTCCTTCTTTCCCCCCCGTATACGGAGGGATGAAAGAGGGCGCGGGGCCTGCGCCGCCAAGGTTTTGGTCAAACTAGTGTCCAACCTGAGCGAGAGGCTGGAGGGTAGCCTCCGGCGCGATCTGTTGGCCAGCAGGCTCACAGCTCTTCTAGAGCTAGCGTCGGGAGGAGGTCAGCCTTTCCCCCAGCAACTGCACCGAGTAGGCCGCCAGCCCCAAGCCCACCATGAAAAACATGAAGGCGATCAGGGAAACGGATCCCACCAGCAGGTAGCGCACCAGAATGCTGATCCCCCGCGCCAGGGATCCGCTTTCCAGGTCGATGGGCGGCAACTTGGCCAGCATCGAGAGCAGCAATTGTAGGAACCCATAGCCCAAACTGGCAGCAAAGGCAGCCCCCAAGAGGGCGCTGAGGGGATGGGGGGAGGACGGCATGGGGCAGCACCGGAAAACTCACCCTTATTGTAGGCTCCAGGTACAATATGAGCGTTTGTCCTGAGAACGAAATGATGGGGAGCGGGTCTGAAGCAGTTTCCCACTACGAAGTGTTGGGGGTTTCGGTGCTGGCGACGGCAGCGGAGATCAAGTCTGCCTATCGCCGTTTGGTCAAGTACCACCATCCCGACAGCCTGCTGGCCAAAAAAGACGGGGCTGCTGCTGAACGCATTCGCCAGATCAACGCCGCCTACGCGGTGCTCAAGGATCCGCAAGCCCGCCGCGAGTACGACCGACAACTGCGCGCTAGCTGGGCCTCGCGCCACCCTCAGCCGACGGGCTCCCCCTCGGAGACGGTCAGCCAGGAGGCTATTGCCCGCGAAGCCTGGATTCGGCAGGTCTACACTCCTCTGAACCGAGTTTTGGGGCCTTTACTGTCTTCTCTCAAGCCGCAGTTAAATGCCTTAGCGGCAGATCCTTTTGATCCCGACCTGTTGGAGTCCTTCGCCACCTATTTGGAAGAGTGTAGCCAGAAACTGGCCCAAGCTCAGCAGATCTTTCGGCGCCTTCCCAATCCCAGCAGCTTGGGGGGAGTGGCTTCTCGCCTCTACTACGCCCTCAACCACCTAGAGGACGCTCTAGAGGAGCTGCAGTATTTCCCCCTGAACTTCGACGACCGCCATCTGCACACCGGACAAGAGCTGTTTCGGCGGGCGGAAGGGTTGCGTCGAGAAGCCATAGACACCTACGCCCAGAGTTCGCCCTAGCGAGACCCGCCGCCGGGTGGAGAGGGGCGGGAATCGTAGGGGGTGGGAATGTACTGCACGGAAGGACGGCCCATGCTGGCCTGGGGGTACAAGTCCATCAGGGCATAGATTTGGGGTGGCAACTCAGTAGAAATGGGCAGGCCCAACCTTTGGGCTTCTTCGGCGGTGATGGGGTAGTCGTGGGTAACTTGTCCGCTGGTTAGGTACTGGATGAGGGGCTCGATCCGTTCAGGGGCAATTTTGCGCTTGGGCACATCGTCCTTCAAGAGATCCCGCACGAAGTTCTGCACCTGTTGCATTGCTTTGCGGGCCAGATCCGCCAGGATCAGGGTTTGGTCGTCGATCTCGGCAATGGGCTTTTCCGCCACCACCTGCAGAATACTGGCGGCAGCATACCCCCCCAACTGCGGATCCACCGGCCCCAGGACTGCATTGGCATCCATGACAATTTCATCGGCGGCCAAGGCCAGCATCGTCCCCCCCGACATGGCGTAGTGGGGCACAAACACTGTCACTTTGGCCGGATGGCGGATCAGGGCGCGGGCAATTTGCTCCGTAGCCAGCACCAGGCCACCGGGGGTATGCAAAATCAAATCAATCGGGGTATTGGGTGGAGTGAGGCGAATTGCCCTCAACACCTGCTCGGAGTCCTCGATGCTGATGTAGCGGGAAACCGGGATCCCCAAAAAACTAATCGACTCCTGGCGGTGAATGAGCAGAATCACCCGGCTGCCCCGCTTTTGCTCCAACTCCCGAATGGCCATCAAGCGCCGGAACTCTTGGACACGACGGTTCAGCAGAGGTTGCAAAGAGCTGAAGATCAGAAAAATCCAGAACAGGCTGCCCCAGTCCACTTTCACACCTCAAGTGGGATCCCTTTGCCTCCAGCATAGAGGATACGGAACCTCTGGTGATCTGCAGGCCTCACGCGTTGGGTTCAGACGCCGCAAAAAAGCGATCCAAGGCCCGCAGCAAATCCGGTACAGAAGTTTGGTTAATCCAGGAGCGAATGTAAGCCCGCTGCTCCGCCAAGTTTTCAATGCAGCCCAACTTTTGCATGGCCAAGTAGCGGGTTTCTGCCGCGGCGCGATTGGTTTGCAAGTCCAGCCGCTGCTCCGGGGTAAGCGGATACTCTGTTTGGGCCAACAGGTGATCGGCCACCATCATGAACAGCAGAGGCCCCGCCAATTCCACCTGAGGCTCGGCTTCTGGCTCAGAATCGGCCCCGGCGAGATCCTGGAGATCTTGAAAGAGATCCTGCCCCAGTTGCAGCAGCTCTTCTGCTGAGGCAGCCCGCAGCGCTGTCTCCGCAGCAGCCCGCAGCGGCTCTGGGGAAACCTTGTGGCGAGCGGCCAATTCTGCCAGGGCCTGTTCCCATTGATCCCGTTGGGCTTGCAACACAGCTTTCTCTTGCGGAGAAAAATCCAGCCGCTCCAGCAACACCTGCAAAGCCACAGCCCCCACCAACAGGGGCGGAAAGCGCAACAGGGTAGAGCCGGATCCCGCCTGCTCCAAAAAGGCTTCCAAATCGGGGCCGGATCCCCTGTCCAACAAATCCTGCAGGTAGGCCAGCACCTGCGGCGGCGAAGTCAGCCTCAGGATCCCTCGGGCCTGCGCCCGCAACTCTGCCGGGATCCCAAGGGTTTGCAATTGGGCTTCCGCCCGCGCTTGCGCTTCCGCAATCACCTCTGGCAAATCCGCCGTCGCCTGACCGGCCTGTAAGAGAACCTGGCTGGTGTCCTGCAGCAAGCTGGCCGCCTCCACAAACAGCAGCAACTGAGGGATCCGCAGCGTCGGCAAGACCATGTTAACTAAGCCTCAGATCCGCAGCGGATCCCGCAGATTCTGGATCGGCTGGCGCAGCGGAACGGGTTGGCCCGTTGGGCTTGTGCCAGTGCAGGCCAATCAGCGCGTCGTACAAAAAGCTCCAAAACTCCCCTCTCTCCCAGATCCCCAGCGTTTGCTGGCAGTTACGCGCGTCCAGCTCAGGTTTGGCCGCCCAGTAGGCCGCCTGATACTTGTACCAGGGAACCGAGGGCCAGAGATGGTGGATCAAGTGATAGTTTTGCCCCAGCAGCAGAATATTGGTCAGCCAGCCAGGGTAAACCCTGGCGTTGTACCACCGCTCTTGGGATTGAAAAGGGCGATGGGGCAGATAGTCGAAAAACAGGCCCAACAAGAAGCCCATAATAAAGGCGGGGGGCAGCCAATAGTTCATGATGTAGTCGGTGTAGCCAAAGTGAATGGCCAGCGCAAACGTTAGGATCACCACCAGCCGACTCAGCCCCCATTGCAGCAGATCCCAGCGACCTTTGCGCCAGAGCTGCCGCTTGAAGAAAAACACCTCATGGTAGAAAAAGCGCGGCGCAATTAGCCACAGCGGCCCGCCCGTAGACACATAGTGATCGGGATCGTCTTCGGGATGGTTGACGTGGGCATGGTGTTGCATGTGCACCCGCTTAAAGACCGGATAGACAAAGCCCTGTAACAGGGCAGAGCCATGGCCCAGCGCCTCGTTTAAAAAGCGGTTGCGGTGGGCCGAGCCGTGCGAGGCATCGTGGATCACTGTGCCCAGAACATACAGGGCGACAAAATTCAGCCAAAACACCAGCCAGCGGGGCCAATGCCAGAAGGCGTACCCGCCAAAGCAAGAGGCCGAAAGCGCCACCGCCGCCAAAAACATCAGCAGGGTGGGATTCCAAAATTCTGGCGGCGGCCCCAACAGCTCACGGGGTAACGCAAAAGGCTTGGGATCCGGTTGCGGAGTCGCAGCAGCAGTCATCGGCAGCCATCCTTGGGTGTGCACAGCGCAGACGGTGAGGATGGATTAAGGCAACAAAGCCAGGTCATCACCTCAAAAGCGGGGGAAGAGAACAATTTGTTAACTTTCGTTAGTATACGGCAGAGAGCTGCTCCCCTCGTTGGCCCAGGCCGGATTTTTCTTGCCAACTCCAGCCCGTCTCGACCGTTCCCGGCGAGGGGTAGATCGGCCATGAGGCCAGAAGAAGCCACAGTGTGAGGTTTTGTTGCGGCCTCTGTTGCAATTCATGTGGGGATCCCTTTGGGAGTTGCGGAATGGGGGTAATCTAGGGGGCGGTTAACCTGAGCTGAGGAGGAAAACCATGCTGCCCATTGTTGCGCCGTTGGCTATGACTGCCCAAACCAGCCCTTGGTCTCCCCTGAGCGCGGTGATTATCCTGCTCTGCACAGGGCTGGCCTACCTAAGCTTCAAGTCCTCTTCGGGTGTGGCTTCAGAAACCGGGCCTGTGTTGGGGATGACCTGGCCGGAAGTGCTGGGGGTCGCCAGCTTCGGCCATCTGCTGGGCGTGGGGGTGATCTTGGGCCTCTCCAATATGGGGGTTCTCTGAGGCATTTTCCGTTTACATTTCTTGACCTTAGCGGGAATCTCCGCCCGGCAATGTTAAACTCTCTATCAATCCTGAAAAAGAGCAGTTTCTCCAGCTCCACTTCCTTCTTGTCGAGGTTTGTTGTCATGCCTGCGATGATGCTCCTGGCGGCTTTGCCAGAAGGCTATGAGTTGTTCGATCCCCTGATCGACATTTTGCCGATTATCCCCGTTTTGTTTTTCCTGCTGGCTTTTGTTTGGCAGGCGGCGGTGGGCTTTAAGTGAAGCCCTCGGAATCTGCGATTGGCAACTACGGACTTTGGGACTGCTTTTGCTTACCCCTCTTGTTCTGGCGGGGGGATAGTTTTAGTTGGGGCAGGTTTGGGGCAGGCCGCTGCGCCGCAGGCCTGATTCTCTGCCTTGCAAAGCTGAGACTGGCTGGCTGGGGTTCAGGGCTCGCGGTCGAGGGCGCCGGTAATCCAGAGCACCCCTGCCAAGCAGACGAAGTGGGCAAAGGTAACGTTGATATTGGCAGCCAGCAGCAGCACTCCTGCCGTCTGGGTGCTCAGCGTGCGGGTAAACAGCCGCACCAGCAGCTCTCCCACCTGCGCCTCCATAGCGATGAGGGCCAAGAAAGCGCCGGTCAGGCTGACATAGGTAACCCATTGCAACTGCTTGGGCAGATCCAACTGGCTTGGGGTAGCGGCGGATACTGAGCGGCGCTCCGCCTGGATCAGGTAGCGCCAGTTAAAGAAGAGACCGGCTGCCAGGGTTAGAAGGGTAAACAGGGTAAACCAGAAGGCGATAAAGGCCCCCGTCGAGTCGTCGCGATAGAGGGTATTCTGGCCAACCAAAAATCCCAGCCAGAGCAGCAGAGCTGTTGCCCCCAGAACCGCCTGAAACCAGAACCCGAAGCGGCGCGTCAGGCGCAAGCGAGACTTCATGCGCTCGACAGCCACCCGTACTGACGGCGACATAGGCTCGTTCATCGCTCTCCCCCCGCTCTCTACGGACGAGCACTGACCTCCGCTTCCAGCCTACCGCTATCTTCCGTCCTCCGTCACATCCAGGCCAAAGCGCTGCAGGGGATCCAAGGGGGGTTAGGGTTTGGGGCTAGGGCTCACGCTGGGATCCCCGCTTTGCAGGCGCAGGATTTCGGCTTCGATGCGATGTCGGAGGGTTTTGCCTTCTTCGGAGCGAATCCACAAGGTAATGCGGTTGTATTCGGGCACGGTCATGCCGTGGCGGGTGATGATCTCGGTGGCGGTGCGAATGAACTCCCGCCGGATTTGATCTTTGCTGGCCGGATCCGCGGTGGCCTGGGAGCGCTGCTGGGCCTGTTGTCGGTGGGGCTCCATCTCCAGGACGATGCGGGCGTACTTGGCGACCTGTTCATCGGTCAAAACCAGAGAGGTGGCCGGGGTTTGGGCTACGGCAAGGGAAATGCCCAAGACAGGGATCCAAGTACAGGCCCAGATCAGGCCCACCAGCCCTTTTTGGGCCAAGTTGGGCATGGAGAATGCTGTCCACCGTCTCCGACTTGCTTGACCTGACACCGCTGCTATCTCCCCACCCGATAACTGGTCTTCAACAGGGTTGCTGGCGCTTTTGGGATCCTCCCTACTTTGGTGTAGCTCTCGCCTTTACCCAGCTTCAACCCACTCCGGGTATAGGCTCTGATGCTATCTGTTTTTCCCGGCAAAAGGCCAGGGATCCCAGAGCCTGCTTTTTATTTGACCGAAAAGCGGCCTTGAGGTTCCTGGTGCGGCCTTTCCATCTCTTTCCTGCCCATCTCGACGGCCCAGGGGGAGTGGCCTCTGGGATAATGGGGGTAGATGCTCGTTGTTGCCTCTATGAACTTGGAACGTCGCCCGGTTTTCCCGTTTACCGCCATTGTCGGCCAGGAGGAGATGAAGTTGGCCCTGCTCCTCAACGTCATCGATCCCCGCATCGGCGGGGTGCTAATCATGGGGGATCGCGGCACGGGCAAGTCCACCACCATCCGCGCCTTGGCCGATCTGCTGCCCCAGATCGAGGTTGTCAAGGGGGATCCGTTCAACAGCCACCCGCGGCAGCGGGATCTGATGAGCGACCAGGTGTGGGAGCGCCTGCAGGCGGGGGAAACCCTGGAAACCACCTGGATCCAGGTGCCGATGGTGGATCTGCCCCTGGGAGCCACGGAAGACCGGGTCTGCGGCACTCTCGACATCGAGCGCGCCTTGTCTCAGGGGGTGAAGGCTTTTGAGCCGGGGCTCTTGGCCAAGGCCAACCGCGGCATCCTCTACGTGGACGAGGTCAACCTCCTGGACGACCACCTGGTGGATGTCTTGCTGGATGCGGCGGCCTCTGGCTGGAACACGGTGGAGCGGGAAGGGATTTCCATTCGCCACCCGGCCCGCTTTGTCCTGGTGGGATCCGGCAACCCTGAAGAGGGAGAATTGCGGCCCCAACTCTTGGATCGCTTCGGCATGTTTGTCCGCATCGAGACGGTGCGGGATCCGGCCCTGCGAGTGCAGATCGTGGAGGAGCGCAGCCAGTTCGACGCCGACCCCCAGGCTTTTCTGGCCAAATACGCCGAGGCCCAGCAGCGCCTGCGGGAGCGCATTGAAAAGGCCCAGCACCTCTTGCCGACTGTGATGGTGGATCCTGAGTTGCGCCTGAAGATCTCCGGCGTGTGTGCGGCGCTGGAGGTGGATGGGCTGCGGGGCGATATCGTCACCAACCGGGCAGCCAAGGCGTTGGCAGCTCTGGAGGGGCGCAGCGAGGTCACCGTTGCCGATATTCGCCGGGTCATCAGCTTGTGTTTGCGCCACCGCCTGCGCAAGGATCCGCTGGAAACCATCGACTCCGGCTACAAGGTCGAGAAGGCCTTTAGCGAGGTGTTTCAGGTGAGCCTGGAGAGCGCCGCTTAGCTCTCACCCCCAGCCCCTCTCCCCCTGGGAGAGCATGACTCTAGTCAATGATACGCTGGACTATACTGAAAATAATGTACAATATGTTCAGTATGGCTGCTTGGTATGGCTAGATATGTAAAACCGAGAGAAGCGGCGGATTATTTTGGGGTGTGTCTCCACACTTTGAGGCGATGGGAACAGAAGGGCTGGATCCATGCAGTACGTACACCATCTGGTAGAGCGAGAAGGTATGACCTCGACAGCTACATTGGCCTCCGGCCCGCTGACGCGAACAGAGCGCCCAAGAAGGACAAACGAGTCGTTTTGTACGCCCGAGTCAGCAGTCGAGGGCAGAAACCAGACTTGGAGAGACAGATTGCAAGACTGGTTAACCTCTATCCTGGAGCCGAAGTGGTCGGAGAGGTTGGCGGCGGTCTCGACTTCAAAAGACCAAAGTTCCTTGCCTTATTGGAACGAGTTCGTGCGGGAGATGTCGGAACAATTGTGGTCGCTCACAGGGATCGACTCTGCCGGTTTGGATTTGAGTTCGTTGAGTGGTACTGCCGTCAATACGGGTGCGAAATCTTGGTTCTCGATGACGATCACCTTTCTCCCCAGCAGGAACTGGTTGAGGATATCCTCACCATCCTGCACTGCTTCAGCAGTCGGCTCTACGGACTCAGAAAATACCGGGCTGCAATCGAGAAAGATACGGATTTATCCGGAGCCAGCGCTGGCTAAAGTCTGGAAGCAGTGGCAAGCGGCGTGCCGGTACTGCTACAACCAAGCGATTGCCTATCAGCGTCAGCATGGTGCCCCAAAAACGGCCAGAAAGCTGCGGGACATCATCCTGCGCTCCGACCTGCCCGGGTGGGTGAAGGACGCCCCCTGCCACATCAAGCAGAACGCGGTCGTCGAGGCGTGGTTGGCGTTCCGCCGAAGCAAAGACGCGAGGTTTCGCAGTGTGCGGGACAGGTCGCATACGCTGCAATTCAACGCCGGCAACTTTCGCAATGGGACGTGGTATCCGAAACTCACCCGAGGTTTGGCGTTCCGTGCATCCGAGGAGATGCCCAGAGAATGGGCACGTGGAACTGAGCTAATGCGGGTGAAAGACAGATGGTATGCCATCTTTCCTGAGCCCGTGAACGAGCAGTGTTCGTTAGCAAAGGGGGTGATCGCACTTGATCCTGGAGTAAGAAGTTTCCTTACAGGGTTTGATGGGGCGGGCTTTGTAGATATCGCCAAGGGAGACTTTGGCAGGATCGTTCGGCTGTGCTACCACCTAGACGATCTGCAATCTAGGCTGAGTAAAGCACCGAGACCCAAGCGTAGGCGAATGCGGCAAGCGGCGTTTCGTCTGCGGGAGAGAATCAGGAACTTGGTGGACGAGTGCCATCGCAAGGTAGCGGCGTTCCTAACGGATAACTACCGATTGATATTCCTCCCCACTTTCGAGTCAGCCAAGATGGTTGCCAAGGCAGGGAGGAAGTTTGGTAGCAAGACAGCAAGGGCGATGCTCACCTGGGCGCACTATCGGTTCAAGCAGCTCCTGAAGTTTCAAGCCAAGAAGAAAAACGTGGTTGTCGTGGAAGTATCGGAAGCGTACACCAGCAAAACCTGTACCAAGTGCGGGCACATCCACACCAAGTTGGGTGGCGCAAAGGTGTTTAGATGCCCAAAGTGCAACCATAGGCTACCACGAGATTGGCAAGGCGCTCTGGGTGTTATGCTCAGGGCTTTGCGGGATACCGCCTTTCTGTTTGGACTCCGTCCGAGTAGCGCGGTCGCGTCAGCATCGCGTAGTGACAACGGAAACGGACAGAATGCTATCGCTTCACCGCTGAGCAGTAATGCTCAGCAGTGTTCAGCGTAAATGTATCAGCTAGGCAAATAGGGCTTCCAGTTTGTCGGCGATGGCGGCAACCCAGGCCCGCTCCTGGCGGCTGAAGCTGCGCGGCCTGTCGCTGCCCAAAATGAGGCATCCCCTCTGGCCGATGGGCTGGCAGAGAACTGCCTGGGATCCGGGGGGCAACAGGCCGTCGAACTCGGCGCGGGCGGGGAAAAATCTCAGATCCCCCAGGTAGAGGGGCTGACGTGTCTCCAATACCTGCTGCAGGGTGCCCTGAAGCTGCAGGGAGGGCAAGTGGCCGGGGCTGGCCAGGATCCCCCGCTGCAGCAGGGTGCGCCCCTCCACCCAGATCACCACGGTGCGGGCGGCGGTGGTGCTGAGCAGGGTGTGGGAAGCCCAGGCCAGCTCCAGTTTTTCCCTCTCGGACAGATCCGGGTGCCAGTCGCAACCTGGACTTCCCTGCAGGGGGGCAGCCTGGGGAGGACGCGGCTGGATCTGCTGCCACAGCAGGCCGGTCAAGATCAAAACAGCGCTGAGGAGGATCCCCAAGGCGTCGGAGCGGGACTGGCTGGCCAGCAACTCCGGCGTAAACAGCAGGCGATTGGCCAGCACAAGGACGCTGCCCAGAAGGCCGGTCACCAAAGGCAGCCGCCTCAGCCAGCGATTGGGATCCCGGGAAGCCGGAGTGGATTTAACCCTCAAAGCAGGCAGACGTCTCTCAGAGTGCCCAGTAAACCCAGTCTAGAGCTATCCAAGGCGTCAGAGGCGGCTCCAGATGCCGAGGCGCTCTTGGCGGGCTCTTTTTTGCAGGCCACCGAAGTAGCTGTCGTATTTGATGTTGTGGCTGTAGGGAGCGATGCGGGCCAGGCCGTTGCGCACCAGCATAGCGTTCATCTGCTGGCCCTCCAGCCAGACGTAGGCCTCCACCAAGCCGGTGGCATCCACATTGCGCAGCAGCTTATCCCCTTCCAGCTTGACGGTGCGGTGCAGGATGCGCTCCCGCATCAGCTCAATTGCTTGCTGGTAAAAGGGATCCTCCTCCGGGCTAAGACCTTGGATCCCGGCCAGGCGGATGAGGCGCAATTTCTGTTCCCCTTCGACCTGCACCACCAGCGTGTCACCGTTGACCACGCTCACCACCACTGCATCCGGGTAGCGATCAAAGTAGTGGTTGTCGAAGTAGAAGGGGGTATCGGGCACAACCCGCCGCTCCCCAAAGCCGTGGCCGGGCAGGGCCAAGAGCCATCCCAACACCGCAGAGCCAACAGCAATACGCCGGAACATGTCTTTCCCCCTTGCGGATAGCGGCTCCCCTCCCCCAGGGAGCGTTTGTCGGCAACACCTAAGGCGTAATGGTAGCGGCAACTGCCTGGAAGACAACCCCTTGCCAGGGATCCGATGGCCGGTTTGGGAGATGGGGATTCCTACTATGGGTGGGGGTTCTGGGCGAGAAACTCCCGATCCAAGGATAGGGGAGCAACCGGCTGGGTGAGCGTAAACTGACCGCTTACAATCCATTGTTTGAGGATCTCAGCAACTTGCATCGAGCGGCGCAGGCTGGCCAGGGGAGCGGTGCGCACCTTGCGGCCGTTGAGGGTGATGTGGCCGGATTTGAGCTGGGCATAGCTCACCAGGCCAAAGGTGGGGCGCACCCGCCGGGGGATGGAAAAGTCGATCACCGGCGCCACCAGCTCCTCATCCCGGATGGCGATGGGCTCCAGATCGGCGGGGGAAAGGATGGGGATGGGGATCCCAACCCCCAACATCAAGCTGGGGCCGTAGTTGCGGAAGTAGCAGCCCCGCACCCATTCGGCTTGCATCTGTTTGGCGTCGCCAATGAGGGCCAAGGTGGCGGCAGGGCCGATGGGGGTTTGGTTGGGCAGCCGTTTTTGCCGCGGGAAGTGTTGGGTGCCTTCCCAGGCGATGTAGCCGATGCCGCCCCCCAGAAAGATGCGGCTGCCGATCCCCACCCGGCGCAGGAGGGGGTCGTTGAGGAGGGGGGAGAGCTCACCTGGATTGGAATAGACGGCATTGCCCAGGTGCGGCTCCAGCAGGCCCAAATAGGTGTACAGGGGCCGATCCCCGCCGTTGACGCCGACAATGAAGTTTTGGTAGGCGTTGCGGGGGTTGAACAGGTAGAACTGGTTGAGCTGATCCCGCGTCAGGGTGGTCTCGTAGTCAGCGCGGGGATAGCAGTCGGTTACCTGGCCAACAGCCCGCAGGTGCACCCGCTTGCCGGCCACCAGATCGGCGATAACGTGGCCGCCCCCGTAGGGGTGATCGGCTTGCTCGCTGGGCTGGGCTGCCCCTAGGTAAAGATCCACGGCGCCAAAGCCGGCATAGGCGGGCACCCCATTTAGCCAAGCCTGGCGAATCTTGATCGGCGGATCCGTATGGCCCAGGTTGAGGATGGCCCCCGACGACTCCATCGGCTCAAAGGTGCCCGTGGTTACCACATCCACCTGCTCAAAGGCCTCCTCAAGGCTGAGGGTGGCCAGCTTGGCCTTGGCTTCCAGGGCCGTCCACACCCGCACCTGGCCTTTGGCAATGCGCCGGTTAATTTCTTCTAGAGTTCTTTCCATCGCCTTCAAAAGATGGCAAGGGTCTGGGCAGATCTCCCTCCCAGAGGGGCCACAGCGCCAATCAATATCAATAGCTTAGAGAGCCCAAAGGCGCTCGAGGGGGGAGGGTTGCCGTCGGCTGAGAGGGGGATCTTTCAGTACCCTTTCAGAGCTAGGTTGGGCATTTGCAGGGCGGCTTCCACCCGTTGCACCTGGGTTTTGAAGCTGCCATCCTGCTCCAGCCATATCTGCCTCAGGGCCGGGGGGATCACGTCCAGGCTAAACCGAGAGCTTTTGGGGCGAAATTGCACACAGGTGGAGGGACAGGCAAAGTAATCGACCCCCTGCCGGCGGCGGTGCAGGTCTTGGTGGATGTGGCCGAAGATCACCAGGCGAATGTGGTCGAACTCGTCCAAAACCTGAAACAGCCGCTCCGGCTGCTGCAGGGCACTCTGATCCAGCCAGTCGGAATCCACCGAGAAGGGGGGGTGATGCAGGGCCAAGAGAACATGGTTCTGGGCAGCCTGGCTGCGCTGCAGCTCCTGGCGGAGCCACAGCAAGGCGCCATCCGTTAGGTAGCCGCTGTCTTTGCCCGGCACCAGAGAGTTCAACAAAATAAAGCTCCAGTTCTCTCGGCTGAAGCTTTTCTCCCGGTGTACTCGCTCGGCGCAGAGCTCTGAGTTCATGTTATGAAGGCGATCGTGGTTTCCCGCCAGCCAATAGGTGTCGATGGGAAGAGCTCGCAGATGCTCCCGCAAACGGGCATAGGCGGCGGCGCTGCCATCCTGGGCGAGATCCCCGGTGAGCAGCAGCAGATCGGGCAAGGGATCCAAGGCGGCAATGGCCTTTTGCACCTGCAGGAAAGAGGTCTCCGTGTCCACCCCCAACAGCCGCTGGTGCGGCTTGGCAAACAGATGCAGGTCGCTGATCTGAACCACGTATACGGTCATAGACCAGACTGAAGGGGGATAGAAGCCCATCTCTGCAGATTTAAAACATTACCGTTTTAGCAGCAGATGTCTCGCCTGGGATCTGAAGAGCCAATTCGATCTCAATTGGTACAACCTTTATATGGATTGGGCATTGATGCAATTTCTGCAATCAGGCCTGCCTTGGCTGAGGCTTCCTAGAGCAGCTAAGATTCTCAAAAAATCTTGGAGAAAAGTCTTAAGAGACATTCAAAGAATGGCCCACATTCCTGAAGGCAGCCTGCACCTGCGGCCAGCGGGATTCTTGGGTGGAGGCAGTCAGAGTATAGAGGCGATGGTGGCGCACGGTTACCGTCACTACCTCGTGGCGGAGCTGGGATCCGATATCGGTTTGGTACTCAAACAGGTAGTAGGGCCGGCCTTGCCGCTCAAAAGCTTCGGCGGCCAACAGCTTGGTCGAGCGACCAGAGCCTTCCGGGGCGATGATCTTCTCCGCCACCAATTGCCCCACCTCGTCCGGGCCACCCAGATCGGCAATCGTCTCTCCCTTATCAAAGGGGGCAATCATCAGGCTGACGTTCTCCGTCTCGTAGACCAAGTCGCGCAGAAGCACCGCTGGCCCTTTCCCTGGCCCCAAGTTCACTGCCACCATGCCGTTGGGATAGGCAAAGGCAAAGGCTCCGCCAGGATCCCTGTAGGCGCGCAAGTTAGAGCCTGCGGAGCAGGCACCGGTGAGCAAGCTGAGGCAAACACAGAGCAGTAACAACACCCCAGAGAGCCGCTGTCCGAATCGGGCAAGATGCCCACCTTGTGCTGCTGACATGCCGGGATCCTCCGCTCAGATTGGTTACCCATCTCAATCATCCTAATATGGGCGCCTCCTCTCGAACCAGCGAAAAAAAGACCCTAGAAGTTCTTCAGCGGGATCCGTTCTGGTAGTGGCGGGAGCGCAACACCAGCACATCCGAGAGCTGGCGCAATTGACTCTGAACTTGGTCGAGCTGTTTTTTGTCCCGCACATCAATACAGAGATCGATCAGAGCCGTACGGTTGGCAAAGGTCTGCACCCTGGCATTGCGCACATTAATGCTCTGATCCGAAAGACGGGAAAGGATGTCCCGCAGCACGCCAACGCGGTCAATGACCTCCAGGCGCAGTTCCACAGGGTAGATCTGGGTGCTCTGCCGTAATTGCTCCTCGTTCCAGCGCACCGGCACCAGCCGCTCCCCCGGAACCTGAGCCACCCGCGGACAATCGCGATGATGAATGGTGATACCCTTGAAGCGGGTAACCACGCCCAGGATGGGATCCCCTGGCAGCGGGTTGCAACATTTGGCCAACTGGTGTTTCAGACCCTCCACCCCCAGGATGGGAGATTGGGATCGGCTGGAACCTCGGCTCCCATTGGCCCGCGGCAGCAGCAGCTTGGCTTCCTCAAGGGATCCCTCCTCTGGCGGGGGAGAGACTGCCGGCTTGCTCACCTCCTGCAGCCGATGGAGCACCTGCGTGGGGGTGACCTCTCCATAGCCCAGCGCCGCCAGCAGGTCGTCCACGCTGGTGTAGTTGAGCTTCTCGGCCACCTTTTGCATCCGCTCCGACTTGAGCAGCGCATCGAACCCCGTTTTGCCCAGCTCCCGCTCCAGCAAGTCCCGGCCCCGGGCGATGTTTTGCTCGCGATTGCAGCGCTTAAACCATTGGCGAATGCGGTTGCGGGCCGAGCTGGTGGCTACAAAATTGATCCAGTCCAGGCTGGGGTGGGCGTTCTTGTGGGTGATGATTTGGACAATGTCGCCATTGCGCAGGCGGGTATTCAAGGGCACGATCTTGTTGTTCACCCGCGCCCCGGCACAGTGATCCCCAATTTCAGAGTGAATGCGATAGGCAAAGTCCACCGGGCAGGATCCCTGGGGCAGGGCCAGCAAGTCTCCTTTGGGCGTAAAGACGTAAACCTCGCTCTCAAATAGGTTCTCGCGAATGGTGTCCAGGTATTCTTTGTCGTCCTTGAGGTCGTTTTGCCACTCCAACAGTTGCCGCAGCCAGGTAAAGCGCTCTTCCTCGGGCTTTACGGGGGTGCTGCCGGCTTCTTTGTACTTCCAGTGGGCGGCAATGCCGTATTCGGCCACGCGGTGCATCTCTTCGGTGCGGATCTGCACCTCCACCGGTCGGCCCTGTAGGCCGATCACAGCCGTATGCAAAGATTGGTAGCGGTTGGCCTTGGGCAAGCCAATGTAGTCTTTGAAACGACCCGGAATGGGGCGAAAACAGTTGTGAACGACCGCCAGCACCCGGTAGCATTCGCTCACGGTTTGCACGATAACCCGCACGGCCAGGAGATCGTAGATCTCGTGAAATTCTTTGCGCTGCTGCTGCATCTTGCGGTAGATGCCGTACAGGTGCTTGGGCCGCCCGCTAATCTCAAAGTGCTCTAGCCCCCCTTGAATGAGGTGCTTCCGCAGCTCTTCAATAAACGCTTGGATCTCTGCCTCTCGCTCGCTACGCTTGGCGTTGACCAGCTCTTGAATCTGGCGATAGGCTTCGTAGTCCAGGTACTTAAAGGCCAAGTCTTCCAGTTCCCACTTGAAATGCCAGATCCCCAGCCGGTTGGCCAAGGGGGCGAAGATCTCCATAGTTTCGGCTGCAATCTGTTTTTGCTTGTGGGGGGGCAGATATTGCAGCGTGCGCATGTTGTGCAAGCGATCCGCCAACTTGACCACAATGACCCGGATATCCTTGGCCATGGCCACAAACATGCGGCGGAAGTTTTCTGCTTGCTGCTCCGTTTTGCTGGAGAAATTAAACTGAGAAAGCTTGGTTACCCCCTCCACCAGCAGGCGAACCTCAGGGCCAAATTCGGCCTCTAGGGCCTCCAGGGTAACTTCCGTATCTTCGACAACATCGTGCAGAAGGCCAGCAGCTACGGTAACGGCGTCACCCCCCAACTCCCGCAACAGGCTGGCCACGGCCACCGGATGGGCGATGTAGGGATCCCCTGATTTCCGCTTTTGGCCCTTGTGCAAACAGTAGGCAAACTCGAAGGCCCGGCGCAGCAAATCTGCCTCTTCCGCCGTGTAGGATCGCAGCCCATCGCCGAGATCTTCAGCGCCTGAAAGCAAAGCCCGCAGCCATCCCGGCACCTCAAAATCCAGGCTATTTAGGTCAAAGCCTCCCTCTAAGCTGGCGGCAACAGCAGGCTGACCCATGGGAATCTAGCAAGGAGGATGGTTTACTCCCTGGAGTTTCTTACAGCCTATCCCCAACTTTACCCGTCCGCAGGCAGGTTAAAGGCAAAAAGCGCTGCGAAAAACTTCAGGGAAAAATCTGGCGCAGTGTTAGTATTCTAGTTCCATCCTATCACTCACTCTGCCGCATCTCGTAGCAACATATACAGACAGATGAAGCTAGCCTCTTGCTAGAGGGCTAGAGCTGGGAGGAATTTGCAAAGCTAGAGGCCCTAGCCATCCCTTGCGATAGTCGTTGAGAATTTGCCTTGCCGCTCGTTCGGCATCCCCTCGATACCGCCGCTCTGCGAGATCTTGCACTGCCACGCTGCCAGGGGGGATCGGGTCGGGCCAGCCGTAGCGCTGTTGCAGCAGGGCTTGGGCCTGGGGCTGCACCTGCAGCAGTTGATCCACGAAGTAGGCGGCCACCTGCTCAGGATCGTAGGCTGCGGCGCCGATGTCATCACAGATGGCCAGCAGGGAGGCTGCCTGTTGATCCGGCAGCGAAGGCGGGAGGATGCCCGGCGAGTCCAGCAAATCCAACTCCCCCCCTAGCCGTACCCACTGCAGTTGCCGGGTTACCCCAGGGCGCGCAGCGCTCTCGACGGCTCGCCGTCCCAAAAGTCGATTCAACAAGGCAGACTTGCCCACATTGGGAAAACCCACCACCACGGCCCGGACAGCCCGCGGCCGCATGCCCCACCGTTGCCGCCGCTCGTTTACCGCTTGCCCCATCTGTAAGATGGCTTGCTTGAGGCGGGGCACCCCTTCTCCCGATTGACCGTTGGTGGGATAGACCGGGATCCCTTGCTGCGAAAAATGCTCCTGCCACGCTTTGAGATCCCTTGCCGCAATGGAATCGGCTCGGTTAAGCGCCAAGAGGCGAGGTTTTTCCCCCAGCCACTTGTCCAGCTCAGGGTGACGGCTGGCCAGCGGGATCCGCGCGTCCACCACTTCAATTGCCACGTCCACCAGCCGCAATTGTTCCCGCAACTGGCCAATGGCCTTGGCCACATGGCCGGGATACCACTGGATGGGCGGAGAGCTCATGCCGCCAAAACCTTGGAAAAGCTCGACGGCTACGCAAACAAGGACAGGATCTACTTTAGCCTGCCCAGCCCGCTCCTTCCCAATCCCAGGGCGAGTAAAAAATAATACAGTATAGGTGTGACTAGGATCCCTTGCCAGGACAAGCTAACGTTAAGGGATGTAACAACGAAGGAGAGACAATGGTCAAGCGGGTGCGGTTGGATCCCATTGCTCAGGTGTCGGAAGTGGCCACCAACAGCAACTTGCTCTCGGTGCTGTTGCGGGAAGAGCTGAATGTCTTGAAAGAGTGCGGCGGGCGCGGCCTCTGCGCCACCTGTCATGTGTATGTAAAAGAGGGGATGGAATCGCTCTCGGCCATGACCCCCCGGGAGCAGCGCACCTTGGAGGTGATCACCACTCGTAAGACCAATTCCCGCCTAGCTTGTCAAGCGCGGGTTCTGGGGGAAGGGGTGGTGGTGGAATTGCCGGTGGGAATGTACGCCAATGCTCTCAAGGATATCGAGGTGCTCATTGGGCGGCGGGCCGAGCAGCCCATCTTGCACCCTATCACTGGTGCTGTGTTGGTGCAGGCAGGAAAGCTGATTACCCGTTCGGTGCTGGAGTCGGTGAAGAACCTCGATCTAGACATCCAAGAGGCTTTGGCCCGCAGCAGCCGAGATTTCTAGAGCTCTATGGGACCTGTATTTCTCGGGATCGACCTAGGCACTTCGGGAATGCGGGTGGTGGCCCTTTCAGAAGCGGGGGAGGTGGTGGGCAAAAGCGAGCGCTCCTGGGATCCCCCAGAAACCAACCCGGGCCGCTGGCTGCGCACCCTGAAGACGCTGCTGGCACACCTGAAGACCCAACTGGGGGATCGCTACGCCATCGTTGCCCTCAGTGCCTGTAGCACCTCTGGCACGGTTTTGCCGGTAGACGGGCGGGGCATGCCGCTGGATCAGGCCTGGCTGTATTCCGACCTGCGGGGACAGGCCCAGGCCCGGCGCTTGGGGATCCCGGCCAGTTGGGGGCTCAGCCGCTGGCTGTGGTGGGCAGAAGCCCATCCTGATCAATACCGGGACAGCTACCTGGCCCACCCGGCGGACTTTCTCCTGAGCCAACTGGGAGGCCGCCGGCGGGTAACCGATCACACCCATGCCCTAAAAAGCGGCTTCGACCTGGAAACCTACACGTGGCCGCGGGAGTGGCTGTCTCGCCATGGCCTCGACCCCAAGCGCTTTCCTGAGGTGGTGGCGCCAGGAACGGTTCTGGGAACGGTGCGGGCGGAGTGGGAGCTGGGGCCAGAGGTGCTGATTGCTGCCGGGATCACCGATGGCTGCGCCGGACAGTTGGCCGCAGGGGCTACTCGCTTGGGGCAGGTTGCCACCAGCCTGGGCACAACCCTCATCTTCAAGGCCAACAGTGCTGTTCGCGTGAGCGGGACGGAGTCCTATCCCGTGCAAACGCAAAGCCTCTACTCCCATCTGCACCCCGACCGAACCAGTTGGTGGCCAGGAGCAGCCTCCTTCTGCGGCGGCGGGGTCTTGCCCCACTTCTTCCCCGGCGGCAACTTTGCTGCCCTGGATCGGCAGGCGGAAGCCCATCTGCCCACGGGCTTGGTCAGCTATCCCCTCTGCCGACCCGGCGAGCGTTTTCCCATCCTGGATAGTGAATTTGCCGGCTTCTTGCCCCAGGCGGAAGTGGGATCCCCTCGCTTCTATGCAGCTCTCTTGGAAGGGGTGGCAATGGTGGAGCGGCTGGGGCTGGAGACCTTGGCCGCCCACGGGATCCCCATAGAGGGAACGCTGTTGACCACCGGCGGCGGCTGCAAAAGCCCTCTGTGGCTGCGCCTGCGCGCCAGCCTCCTTGCCCGCCCCTTAGCAGTGGTCAAGCACCCCGAGGCCGCCGTAGGGGCAGCTGTCCTGGCCGCCTCGGCCTATTGGTGCTGCTCGGTGCAGCAGGCTGCCGATCGGCTGGTGCAGGTGGAACGCCTCATCCAGCCCGATCCCGAGTGGGTCAAGGCCTATACCGAGATCTACTCGGAGTTCCTTAGCCGCCTTCCTAATTTCTGGAGATTCCCTGAAGGGAGAGCCGCTAACCCGCTACTCACTGGGTAGCAGGTTTTCTTTTGTTTCCAATTTCTAGGGATCCCCCCGAAGGGGGAACCATCCGGGATGTTGCCCGGATACTCGGGCGGGTCCATCTGTTTCCAATTTCTAGGGATCCCCCCGAAGGGGGAACTCTACCCTTATTAAACCCAAGCGGGGCAAGGAATGCAAGGCCTATTTGCGAGGGGGTCGGTCGAAGAGGGCAAAAAAAGGCCTTGCAGAGGAGGGGTGAGAGGCCTGAAAGCCTTGTGGCGCAAGGCATCGAGCGGGTCAACGAAAAAATCGGCTTTTGCGGGTTTTGGCGAGGCGCTCGCAGAAGCGTTGATACCGTTTTTATGTGCTTTTGGCAACATGGCTAGGATCGGGATCCCTGGCAAGTCCGAGCTAGGGGCTAATTGCGCAGGCGACCGGAGCGGAGGATGCTGAGGATGAGCCACAGTCCCAAGAGGCTGGCGGCGCCAAAAAGCAGCTCGCTCAGCCAGAAGACCTGGAAGCGCTGGGTTTGCGCCGAGATGATGGCGGCGCCGATAATCAGGGATCCGACCAGGATGCTGTAGGAGAGGCGGTTGGCCGACTGATCCAGGCTGATGCGGAGGTCTTCCAGCTCTTGGATGGTGAGGTTCCAGCGTTGGGTTTCCGAGGTGATGCGGCTAAGCAGCACTTCCAATTGCCGCGGCGACTGCAGCGAGAGGTTTTTCAGGTCCAAGGCTGTGCGCAGCAGCGAGGGTAGGGGAGCTTCCCCCAGCAACTGCTGCCGAAACACGTCCGCCATCAGGGGGCGAATTTGCTCCGGCAGATTGTAGTCTGGGGTGAGCTGGCGGGCGATCCCTTCCAGATTGGCCAGGGCCTTGGCGCACAGCCCCAGGTTGCCGGGGATGCGGATCTGGTTGCGCCGCGCTGCTTGCAGGATCTCGGAGAAAAGCTGGCTAAAATCCAGCTCGGCCACAGTTAGGGTGTAGTACTGCCGCAAAAGACGCTCGTATTCCCGCTGCAACTGGGCCAGGCTGACGGCGGGATCCCGCAAGCGGCCCCTGGGGCTTTCCGGCAGGGCCAGCTCCAGGGTGAGTTCGGCACAGCGCTGGGCATCCAGGCTGACGATGGCCAAAATCAGCTCCAGCACAATCTGCTGCGTGCGCGGATCCAGCCGCCCAATCATGCCGCAGTCCAAGAGGGCTACGCGACCGGATCCCAAATAGAACAAGTTGCCGGGGTGGGGATCGGCGTGGAAGTAGCCGTCGATGCAGATCTGCTGGAAAAAGGCGCGGGTGAGCAGGCGGGCAAGCTGCTGCGGCTCGGCGTCGCTGCGATCCGCCTCCAGGAGTGGCTTTCCTTCGATCCACTCCAGGGTCAGCACCTTGGGGGTGGTAAGAGCCCAATAGACGCGCGGCACCACCAGTTGGTTGGGATCAAACCAACGGCCAGCCTGCAGGCGTTGCCGCAGCTGCTCCGTGTGGCGGGCTTCCTGGGTAAAGTCCAGCTCCGCCTGAATGGCCCGGCAAAACTCATCCGCCAAGGCCACCACGTCTGCCAGCCGGCCAAATTCTGTTTGCGCCACCAATTCAGCAATGCTGCGGATGAGCCTTGTATCCCGCTCTACTATTGCCTCCACGCCGGGCCGCTGGATCTTGAGGGCCACCGCTTCGCCGCTGACGAGATGGGCGCGATGGACCTGGGCAATGGATCCCGCCGCCACCGCTTCCGTGTCGAGGCTGCTGAATACCTGTTCCAGCGGCTTTCGCAACTGCTGGCGCAGCAGGATCTCCACCGCGTTCCAGGGCACGGGGGGCACATTGCTCTGCAGGGTGCTGAGGGCCTCGATATACTCCCGCGGCAGCAGGTCGGGGCGGGTGCTCAGCAACTGGCCCAGCTTCACATAGACCGGCCCCAGATCCACCAGGATGTTGCGCAGCACCAGGGGTGGTGGCAGTTGCGGCTCTTCCGCCTTGCCCAAAGAGAGCAAGCGCCGCATGTAGTCCCAGCCGTGGCGCAGGACTACTTCTAGGATCTCCGCCTGACGGGCGCTATTCTGGGCCAGCCGCGCAAAGACCACCTCTTTCCTCTCCTCTTCCGGGCTTGCCTAGGAAGGCTTAGAAAAAGGGCACGGGAGCCACCCGGCGGGTTCCATCCCAGCCGCTGGCTAGCCCTTCTCGCAAGACCCGCAGCACCTCGTCGGTGCTGGCGTTGGGCTCGGCAAAGGAGAAGAGGTGCTTATAGCGCAGCCTCCCTTCGCGATCCACGATGAACTGGCCTGGCAGGGGCGCCCCCAGGGCTTGGCCGACGCCGTAGAGCCGAAAGGTTTTGCACTCCGGATCCACCAGCAGCGGATAGGGCAGTTCCAGGTCGGCTTGGATCTGTTGGCTTTGCACCGGGTCGGTGCTGGTAACCATCAGCAGCTCTGCTCCCAGAGCCCGGATCTCCTCGTAGCGGGCCTTCAGCTCCTGGATGTGGGGGTAGCAGAAGGGGCAGAAGAGCTTTTCTGTAAAGATGCGGGTAAAGGCCAGAACCACCGGCTTTTGGCCGCGGTAGTCCGACAGGCGCACGGGATCCCCGTGCACATTGGGCAGCTCAAAGTCAGGGGCCAGCTCGCCAATCTGCAGAGGGCTGTTGGCCGGCTGGGGGATGAAGTTGTCGAAAAAGCGACGGTTGAACAGGCTGCTGTTGCTGGTCATTGCCATTTTTTACGTTTCTTTACTACCTGCCACCAGCCTAACCCAAAGCCTCGGCCACTGCCTTTAGCCGTCGCAGTTGTGCCCGCATGTCGTGCCGGGTCAGCTCCGCTGCCACCAGATAGAACCCTGCCGCCACCCAAGGGTTGGGGATGCAAAACTCAAAGCGGTTTACCAATAGCGTTCCCAGCGGCTGGGGGCAACATTCCCAGCGGTCGGTGCCCTGAAAAAAACCCTCAAACTGCCACTGCACCAGGCCCTCGGCCCGCTCGGCGATCACGCAGTCTAGGCTGGGGGAAACCAGCGGCAGGCGCAGGAAAAAGCGGTAGCGGCTGCCCAGTTGCCCAGTGGGGGATCCCAGCGCCTCACAGCTCAACAGGGGGTTGAGCCAGCGCCGCATCAGCGCTGGATCGATTAGACAGCGCTCCACCTGGGCCACGCCAGCGGCAATTTCAATCGCTTGAGTATAGACGGGCATGCTCTAGGGAGCGGCTGCAGCGGCAGGCTGCGCTTCGCCGCCAGGGACGACGGTACTCAGCAAAATCAGGATATCGCGATACTCCACCTGATCCGGCCCGCGGCGGGGGGATCCCACTTGGATGACCGCCTGCTGGGGCGGCCTGTCGGGGCGAGGGGGAGACTCGAACACCAGCGTGCGGATGCCGCCGGCCTGCTCGAGATCGGAGAGGAGATCCCAGCCCCGGCCCCAGAGGGTGCGGCGGTAGTAGGCGGCGATCTCCGAGAGAGGTTGAGAGGTCTGCAAAATCAGGGAGGCAAGCCCTCCTTCCTGATCCCAAATTTGCCCCGAAGAGATGACGGTGGCGTCGGGCAAGCGCAACTGGTGCGGGAAGTGGGGAGGGAGAGCGCGGGTATCGCCCACGGAAGCCTCAAAATGGGTGCCATCTTCGCCGATGTGGCGCAGCACCGGATCCGGGGGGGCAGCTTCGGAAGGAGATGCGTCTGGCCAAGGGCGACAGGCAGCCAACAACGCTAGCGACAGCCAAGCCAGAAGTTGCACCTGACCTGGGCAAAAATGTCCTCTCATCGCATAGCCAGGGATCCCTCAGTGGGTTATAGCGGATCCCCATTCCTCCCCACAACCCGTTAGCAGGGATAGCAGGACCCCTCGAGCTGCACAAGCGGCAACTGCACAGCCTAAGATAGGTTCTGGAGAGGTGTCCGAGTGGTTTAAGGAAGCAGTCTTGAAAACTGTCGTGGCGCAAGCCACCGTGGGTTCGAATCCCACCCTCTCCGTCAAATCAAGTTTGCCGCAGGAAGACCATCCAGACCTAGCTGGATTCCCTTGTCTCAGTTCCCAGAGGTTTGTTTTCAGAGGCAGCCGGCCAGAGGCCGCGGCAGCTAGGATCCACTCTCAGCAGGATGAGGATCCTCTTTTTTTGGGGGTTCTCGAGGAGAAGATTTTTGGCTCCACTGGAGTTGTCGCAGGATCCCGCGTAACAGGGCCACCTCGGACACGATCAGGCCGGCGCGGTGAAAGAGGGCGCGCAGCTTGAGCATCTTGCGGCGAGCGGTGTGGGGGTGCAGGTAGCCAATTTGCAGCAACAGCGCCTCCAGGTGGCCGAAAAAACCCTCCAGCAGCTCGAAGGGAGCCGGCTTTGAGATCCCAGAGCTGGTCACTGGCGGGGGAAGATTCTGGCAGAGGAGGGTGCGCAGCTCGTAGCAACAGATGCCCACTGCCTGGGCCAAGTTCAGGGAAGGGTAGGCCGGATCGGTGGGGATCTGGATCTGGCGATGGCAGAGGGCCAGCTCTTCGTTGCTCAAGCCCCGATCTTCAGGGCCAAACACCAGAGCGGCAGGGCCGGCAGCCAGCAGCTCCGGGAAAGCCTGGCGGGGAGACTGAATTTGCCATTCGGGCGGGTAGGGCTCGCGGCGGCCTGCTGTCCCGAATACCTGCACACATCCCTGAAGGGCCTCGGCTAAGGTTGGCACCTGCCGGGCTTGGCGGAGCAAGTCCGTCGCATGCACGGCCATGGTGACTGCTTCTGCGTCGAGGGGATCGCATTGGGGATCCACCAACACCCACTGCCGCAGGCCCATGTTTTTCATCACGCGGGCAATGGCCCCGAGATTGCGCGGCCCTGCCGGCCGCACTAACACAAGGCGTACCTGCGCCAATCGCTCCTGAGCCCAGTTGGACGATGCCGGCATTGCTCAGAAATCGCAGATAGGGATCCCCTAAAGTAGAGGAGTTAGATCTTGTCATAGATTGCGCCGATGGGATCCGCCTACCGCCGTTGGCTGAGTTGGATGTGCCTATTGCTGCTGGGGTGCTGCTGGGGATCCCCAGCCTTGGCTGCCCATTCGTCGCTCTCCCCAGCAGCAGAGCCGACTCAGGTGTCGCCCCAGCTCGTTCGCGATAGCGGTGCGGAGCACTTTTCTCTGGCCGAGGCGCGACAGCGGCTGGAAGCCATTGCCGAGGCCATGCGCTCGATCCGCCTATGCAGCCGCCCCAACTGCCGTTACCGCGATATCTCCGTCGAGGTTCGACCCATAGCAGGAGCCGAGCCGCCGGAGTACGAGGGCCGCATCGACGCCGCCATCGACCGCCCCTCCGGTAGCTTGGACAGGGCCCACTACCGGCTGCGATTTCGGGGGGGGCGTTGGCAGTTGTTGGGGGGGGAAGAGGTTTCCGATGTCTCCTCGTTTTTCTTTGAGGGAGATACTTACGAGGTGTTCAGCGCCTACGGCAGTCGCAAAGGCAAATTGGCAGACGCCAGCAGCAGCCTGCGCGTTGGCTATCGGGAACTCTACTATCGCGTTTTCGACCGGGGCCAAGAGCGTTGGCCATAGAGACCTATGAGAGAACAACAACACACCTTGGCCAGCTCTATTTCCCTAGAGGGGGTGGGCCTGCACACCGGCCTGCCGGTTCGCTGTAGCCTGCATCCGGCCCCTGCCAGCAGCGGTCGAGTCTTTGTGCGGGTGGATCAGCGGGGCTCCCCTCCCATCCCCGCTCGGTTGGGATCCCTGGCCCCTGCCGCTCTCTGCACCCGTCTACAGCAGGGATCCCCCCCTGTCCAGGTGCAGACGGTGGAACACTTGTTGGCCGCTCTTTACGTGCTGGGCATCGACAACTGCCGCATCGAGGTGGAGGGGCCGGAGCTGCCGATTCTGGATGGCTCCGCCCTGCCCTTTGTGGAGGCCGTTGCCCAAGCCGGGATCCTGGCCCAGGAGCAGCCGGCCCTGCTGGGGGTGATCCAGGAGCCGGTCACGGTCTGGGCAGGGGAAGCCTTTGTCAGCGCCGTGCCCTACCCCGGGTTTCGCTTTACCTATGGCATCGATTTTGCCGACTGCCCTATCGGCCAACAGTGGCTGAGCTGGCGGGAGAACAGGGCGGACTTTGTCCAATCCATTGCCCCGGCCCGCACCTTCGCCCGCCAACAGGATGCGGAGCTGGCCCACCAACAGGGGCTGATTCAGGGGGGCAGCTTGGAAAATGCTATCGTCTGCAGCAAAACCGAGTGGTTGGGGCCGTTGCGCTTCCCGGATGAGCCGGTGCGCCATAAGCTGATAGATTTACTAGGAGATCTCAGCTTGTTGGGCTGCCGCTTGCAGGGGCACATTGTGGCCTACAAGGCGGGCCACGCCCTCCACCACCGTTTGGCTGAGCAGTTGCTCAAGAGTGGATCCCTGCAGGTGGAGCCAGCTCAAGAGCAAGCAAGGGATCCCCTTTGCCTCGGTGGGGTGGAATCTCGCTCTTCGTTTTGAGGGGGATCCCGGCTGCTGGGATGGGTGAAAAGTTCCTGGCCTGCTGCAATTTCTCTGTGCGGCCTTGCTTTGGGTTCAATGCCCGCCCATGCGGGCTTTAGCTAATCCGCCGTTCGCGCTAGCGGGACGTAGTCCTGGAAGCCCCGCTCTGTACCCCCCAGTCCCCCAGCCCCCCAGTCCCCCCGTATACGGGGGGATATAGGGGGGGCGGGCCGGTCAGAGTCAGGATGAGAGGCGGGAGCGTTCAACAGGTACAATGCATTCATCATGAGAACCGCTTACCAGTACCGCTTGCGCCCTACTGCTAGCCAAGTCGCCCTGATGGGTGAGTGGCTGGAGCTGCTGCGTAAGCAGTACAACTATCGCCTGGCAGAACGGTTCAACGGGTGGGAGCAGAATCGCTGCAATATCCATGCCTGCTCCTTGACGGTCTGCCATCTGCCTGAGTTGAAAGACAAGCCCGATTTCGACTCACAGAAACGAGACTTGGTAAACACAAAGGCTCTCTTCCCCGAATACCAAGCGATTCATTCCCAGGTGCTCCAAGACTGTGTAGAACGAGTGCAAAGAGCGTTTGACCGATGGCTAAAAGGTGACTGTAACGGCAAGCGGGCAGGCAGGCCCAGGTTTAAGGGTGTTGGGCGGTATCGCTCCTTCACCTTCCCTCAGATGAAGCAGGACTGCATTCGAGGGCAGTTTATCCATCTGCCCAAAATTGGGCCGGTCAAGCTGGTCCAACACCGTCCTTTGCCTGAGGGGTTTGTTATCAAAACGGCCACCATCACCCGCAAGGTGGATGGGTGGTACGTCACCTTGAGTTTGCAGGATTCGTCTGTCCCGGAATGGAGCCCTGACACGCCAACGTGGGAAAACACGATGGGGATAGACCTGGGGCTAAGCTCTTTCTTGGTCACCGATGAGGGTGAGGCGGTTGAGGTTCCTCAGCATTACCGTAGGGCGCAAAAGCCCCTCAAGCGGCTGCAACGGTCTGTATCGCGCAAGCAGAAGAGGCCAAACCGCTACCAGAAAGCGGTCAAGAGGTTGAGCAAGGCACATCAGAAAGTAGCCAACCAGCGCCGAGATTTTCACCACAAAACTGCCCGCAAACTTTTGCAGACAAGAAAGCACATAGCCCATGAGGCGTTGGACATCAAAGGTCTGGCGAGGACTCGACTGGCCAAATCTGTGCATGATGCTGGGTGGGGGCAGTTCCTGCAAATTCTGGCAGCCAAGGCTGAAAGAGCTGGGCTGTTGACGATTGCAGGGGATCCCCGCGGCAGCAGTCAAGGGTGCTCGGGGTGTGGTCGTGAGGTGCCCAAAAAGCTGCATGAGCGGTGGCACGATTGCCCCTCCTGCGGGCTAAGGCTGTCACGGGATCACAACTCGGCGCGAGTTATCAAATCCAGAGCGGTGGGGCGTCCCGTTCTTCAAGCTCAGGAAATGTCCTGCCATTGGGCAGGAGTCACTGTTGGCGAAGCGTGGCGTAAGCCATGAAGCCTGCACTCTATGCGTCAGCATGAGTGCGGGAGTACGTCACGGTTTCACGGTTTGTCTTCTGGCTCTGTGGGTTACTATGTCCTCTGATGTCTCTCCTCCACCTCTTCTCTCGGCTGAAGCAGCTGCCCAGTTGGCAACCGCTCCCCCCGTCTTCACCACGGATCAAATCCTGGAGATCCTGCCCCATCGCTACCCTTTTTTGCTGGTGGATCGCGTGGTGGAGTATCAACCAGGGCAACGGGCGGTGGGCCTGAAAAACGTCACCTTCAACGAGCCCTTTTTCCAGGGGCACTTCCCCAACCGACCGATCATGCCCGGCGTTCTGATCGTCGAGGCCATGGCGCAGTTGGGGGGGATCGTGTTGACCAAGTTGCCGGATGTGGCTGGGCGGTTGGCTCTCTTTGCCGGCATCGATGGCGTTCGCTTCCGCCGCCCCGTGCTGCCGGGGGATCAGTTGCTGCTGTCAGCCAATTTGCTCACCATCCGGCAAAAACGCATCGGCAAGATGTTTTGTCGGGCCCAGGTGGGGGGACAGTTGGTGACCGAAGGGGAGCTGATGTTCTCCCTGGTGGATTGATGGGCCAACAGCGGCCAGCAGCGGGGCCTTTGGCGCTCCGCAACCGCGGGGCAAGTGGGGGGTGGCCATCTGTTTTCCCCATCAGAACCTCCGGGGTACTCCCGCCACAGCGCAGCTTGGCGGGTGGGGGATAGGCGGTGAGACGAAGGGGTTCAATGCCCCTGAGTCTCACAATCTGGGCGTTGCCTGCTGCTCAACATACTTCTTCAACTCCTCAACGGTGACCCCACCACAAGAGGCAACAAAATAGGCCCCTGTCCAAAATACAGGCTTGCTGTAGAACCGTGCCACCTCTGTGGCGAACTCTTTGCGAATCAACCGGCTGGAGACTGTTTTCAGGTTGTTCACCAGCTTCGAGACCTGAACATCCGGCGGAAAACTCACCAACAGATGCACATGATCCGCCTCACCGTTGAACTCCACCAAGGAACAGCACCACTTTTGGCAGGTCGCTCGAAATATATCTTCCAGCCTCTGCAACATTGGAGCAGTTATCACCCGACGACGGTACTTTGTCACCAGCACCAAGTGGATTTGTAGGCTGTAAACAGAACGATGGCCTATGTTGTAGCTCGTTGCGCTAAATGCTAGAACCGTCTCATGATTATCACCTACGAGTACCGGATCCTGCCCAGCGACGACCAAGCCGCTCTGATGACCGAGTGGCTGGAATTGTTGCGGCGGCAGTGGAACGACGCTCTGGGGCAGAGACTGGATTGGCTGACCGCAACCCGTTGTCCAATTGACCGCTGCAGCCTTGTCTCTTGTCCGTTGCCTGTGTCAGAAGCTCCGCTGGAGCCGAATTATTATCGGCAGGCGGGATCCCTCAAACAAATCAAGCAACTGTTCCCGGCCTACCGGGGCATTTACGCCGAGGTGCTGCAGCAAAACTTGATGCGGCTGGACAAGGCGTGGAAAGCGTGGCAGGTGCCGGATAGCACAGGCAAGCGGCGGGGGCGGCCCCGCTTCAAAAAAGCGGGGGAGTTGAGATCCTTCACATTCCCCCGCATCAATTGCCCCAAGGCGGGAGCGCATCTGGAAGGGGAGACTCTGCGGCTGAGCAAGATTGGCTCGCTGCCTGTGGTGCTGCACCGCCCCTTACCAGAGGGGTTTGTGCCCAAAACCTGCACAGTGGTGCGCAAGGCCGATGGGTGGTATGTCTGCATTACTTTGGAGGACAAAAGCGTTCCTCTCCCAGAGCCTGTGCCGATCAAAAAGGCGGTGGGCATTGATGTGGGATTGGATAGGTTTCTCACCACCAGCGATGGGGAGGTGGTGCCTATCCCGCGGTACTACCGCCAAGCTCAAAAGCACTTGGCCCGACAGCAGCGGCAACTGAGCCGCAAGGTGAAGGGATCCGCCAACTGGAAGAGACAAGCCACGAAAGTTGCTTGTTTGCAGTTGCACGTTGCCCGACAACGCAAAGCGTTCCACTACCAAGTGGCGCACTGGCTGGTGGGGCAATACGACCTGTTGGTGGTGGAGGATCTCAACGTCCGAGGGCTGGCACGGACTCGGTTGGCTAAATCGATTTTGGATGCGGCTTGGGGACGATTTCTTGACATTCTGACAGCAGTGGCGGTCAAACGCGGCAAACAGGTGTTGAGAGTGGATCCCCGTGGTACGTCCCAAAATTGTTGTGTTTGTGAGGAGCGTGTTCCCAAGGCCTTGTCGGAACGGGTGCATGATTGCCCCCGTTGCGGGTCGTGGGACAGAGACTTGAACGCTGCTATCGAGATTTTGAAGCGAGGACTCAGGGCGGTGGGACTGCCGCTCTCTGGCTGTGGAGGATCCTGGTTTACCAGTCCGTTGAAGCAGCAACTCCGGGAAGTGATTCCCGGAAGCTCCCGTCTACAGCCCGTCAGGGCTTAGCGGGAGAGGATGTCACCGAGGAGGAGCCCAGCGGAGGCAACTTGGCGTGGAAAGACCCTGCTAAAGTGTTGGGATAGGGGCATGTCAAGTGCTGCTTTCACCTCCCGGTCGGAGTTTCACAGCAGAGCGGTGGAGGATTGTGCCCTCCCCAAGCAAGCCCTAATCGCAGGGTTGGGAGCGTAGCTACATTTGCTGGCTAGGTTAGAAATGAGTTCGTTGGCTTCAGCGGGATCCACTCCCAACTCCTCTGTTCGGATTCATCCCACAGCGGTGATCCATCCGAAGGCTGAGTTGCACGAGACGGTACAAGTTGGCCCCTATGCGGTTATCGGCGAGCATGTGCGCATTGGCGCCCGTACGGTGGTGGGGGCCCACGTGGTGATCGATGGTTGGACAGATATTGGCGAGGACAACCAGATTTTTCCGGGGGCGGTGCTGGGCACGGAGCCTCAGGATCTGAAGTACAGCGGCGCGCCCTCTCAGCTGGTGATCGGCAAGGGCAACCGCATCCGCGAGTTCGTCACCATCAACCGAGCCACCAATGAAGGGGAAGCGACGGTGGTCGGCGATCACAACCTGCTGATGGCCTACGTCCACGTCGCCCACAACTGCGTCATCGAAAATCAGGTGGTGATCACCAACGCTGTCTCCCTGGCTGGCCACATTCACATTGAGTCGCAGGCGCGCATCGGCGGCATGGTCGGGCTCCACCAGTTTACCCGTGTGGGGCGCCTGGCTATGGTGGGGGCCATGAGCCGGGTGGATCGCGACGTGCCGCCTTACATGTTGGTGGAGGGGCACCCGGCCCGCATCCGGGGCCTTAACTTGGTGGGGTTGCGGCGAGCCAAGGGGATGGAGGGATCCCTGGCGGCCTTGCGGCAGGCCTACCGGCTGCTCTACCGTTCCGGTTTGCCCCTGGAAAAAGCGCTGCAAACGCTGCGGGAGAGTCTGCGAAGCGAGGGGGGCTCTAGCATCTTCTCCCTGCAGGGGAAAGAGCTGGTGGACGAGACGGGATCCCTGCTCCATCTGCTGCAATTTTTGGAAGATTCCCTTTCCCAACCCCAACGGCGCGGCCCTCTGCCGGCCTTGCGCCGCAGCAGAGAAGAGGACGACCTGTGAGCCATCTGTTTATCTGCACCGGAGAAGTCTCCGGGGATCTGCAGGCCGGCCATCTCATCCGCGAGTTGCTGCGCCAACGCCCGCACCTACGCATCACGGCAGTTGGGGGAGAGGAGATGGCCGCTGCGGGGGCCAATCTGTTGCACCGCACCACGGAGATCAGCTCTATCGGCATTCTGGAGGCTCTCCCCTTCGTCGGCCCTGCCCTATGGACGGAGTGGAAGATCCGCCGCTTCCTGGCGCAAGACCCGCCTGATTTGGCCATCCTGGTGGATTACATCGGCATCAATAGCCGCATCGCCCGCCTGTTGCAGCGGCGACGCATCCCTGCCGTTTACTACATTGCCCCCCAAGAATGGGTGTGGTCGCCCAACAGCCGCCTCACTTACCGGCTAGCCCAGCAGATGCGACTGATGGTGGCGATTTTCCCTGAAGAAGCCCGCTACTACGCCGCAGCAGGTGCCCAGGTTTGCTATGTGGGCCACCCCCTGCTGGATATTTTGGCGAGTGTACCCGGTCGCGCTCAGGCCAGGGCTGAGTTAGGGATCCCTGAGGAAGCGATGGTGGTGGCGCTGCTGCCGGCCTCCCGCCGCCAGGAGCTGCGCTCGGTTTTGCCCATCTTGCTCCAGGCAGCGCGGCTGTTGCGGGCTCGCCTGCCCCAGGTGCGGTTTTGGGCGCCGCTGGCCTCGCCCCGCTTTGCCGCCCCGATTGCCCGAGCCGCCCGCCGCTATGGGCTGGAGGATCTCACCCTTCTCTTGCCTCGCCCTTCGCCTCCGAAGGCGCATCACCTGCTGTTGGCGGCCGCCGACCTGGTGCTGGCCAAGTCGGGAACTGTCAACCTGGAGGCGGCCATTTTGGGGATCCCGCAGGTGGTGATCTACCGCCTCAACCCAATTACCTTTTGGCTGGCCCGCCATTGGCTGAAGGTGTCGGTGCCCTTTATGTCTCCCCCCAACTTGGTGCTGATGCGCCCCATTGTGCCGGAACTCCTCCAGGAGGAGGCCCAGCCAGAGCGAGTCGCCCAACTGGCCTTGGAGCTGCTGACTCGGCCCGAGCGCCGCACCCAACTGCAGGCCGACTATGCTGCTATGCGGGCAGCGCTGGGGGAGCCGGGAGTTTTGGCCCGCGCCGCCAAGGCCATCCTGGAAGTGCTCGACAGCGAAACTCGCCCTAAGGGAGATCCCTGAGGCTAGCCTGTCGAGAGAATGGCATCCAAGAGGGGATCCGCCCCAAAGCGCACCACGTCGGTACAGGGCCGCCCGGTCTCCACTTCCACCTGGCGGATCTGGGCCAGGGCGGCTTCCTCCTCCCAACCGAAGGTATTGAGGGCCACCCCCACCACCGGCACGGGGGCAAAGGCGCCGGCAGCTCTGGCCACCTGTTCGTACAGCTCGATGACCTTACGCAGGGGAGGGATGGGTACGTAGTCCATCCCTTTGATGTGGGTTTGCCCAGCTCGGTGGACCAAGATCAAGTGGGTGGGCTGGGATCCCCGCAACAGGGGCAGGGTTGCTGTAGAGGCGGGGTTGAGCAGGGATCCCTGGCCTTCGATGTGCAGGATGTCGTGGTCAAATCCATAGCGCAACACCAGTTGCTCCACAGCGCCGCTGGCATAGTCCACCCGCACCGCATCCAGGGGTATCCCATCGCCGCTGATGAGGATCCCGGTTTGTCCGGTGGCCAAAAAGCGGGAGCGCAGGCCGCGCTTCAGGCTGGCCCGGTGCAGCTCTAGGCTGGTGGACATTTTGCCCACGCTCATGTCGGTGCCCACCGTCAGTACCCGCCGACAGGGGAGAGAGCGAGCTAGGCCCCTCCCTACTCCCAGACCAGGGGGTTCGCGGCGAATGTCCCAGATCCAGGCTCCCGGCTGCAGCCACTGCCGCAACTGGGCATCTTCCGCTAGGGGGGTGTGCAGCCCGTTTGCTAAAGACAAGCCGGCTTGCAGGGCTTGGCAGAGCTCCTCCCGCCACTCAGGGGGCAACTGGCCGCCGGAAGGAGCGATCCCAATCACCAACACCTCGGGGCCGTAAACCAGCGCCTCTTGCACCGAGGCTACGATGGGAATGTCTTTGGCAATGCCCGTGAGTTGGGCCAGGGATCTCCCCGCCTGCTCCCGATCGATGACGGCCACCACTGGAAAAGGCCCATAGCGCAATAGCCCCAGCCCTGTTTTGCCGTGCTCCCCCAACAGGCCGCCGTGGAGCAGGATGGCCACCCGAGTTTGACTGGAGAGCATGGTCCTACTCCCGCAACTCCACCCCTAGGCCGGGTCGGTCGGTGGGGATGAGACAGCCCTCCTGCACCGAAGCCCCGGAAAAGGGATCGTCGATGAGATTGAGGTGGCTGTCTAAGTCCACGTAGTCCACCAGCGGCGCTAGGTGGGCCGCCGCCGTGTTGCCCAGGGCGGTGTTGCTGTAGCAGCCCAGCATCACCTGGAGCCCATAGGCTTTGGCGGTGTGGATCATGCGCCAGGCTTCGCTAAGGCCGCCGCACTTCATCAGCTTGATGTTGATGCCGTGCACCCGATCCACCAGGGCGGGAATATCGCGGCTGTCGAAACAACTCTCATCCACGAAGATGGGCAGCTTCGACTCGTGCCAGAGGGTGATCAGCTTCGCCTCCTGTCCCCTCTCCAAGGGCTGCTCCAGGTAGCTCACCCCCTGCCCCGCCAGCCAATTGCTCATGCTCAGGGTTTGCTCCACCGTCCAAGCGCCGTTGGCATCCACTGTAATCAGGGATCCCAGCGGGATCACCTCTTGTACAGCAATCAGCATGTTCTGATCCGCCATCAGCCCCAAGTCGCTGCCCAGCTTGATCTTGAAGGCCCGCGCTTGGGTCTGTTCCATCCAGGCCAAGGCACGCTGGCGGGCCGCCTGAGGGGTGGAAATGCCAATGGTCAAAGTGGTGGGCGGGATGCGGGAGCGATCCAGCCCCCACAACTGCCACAGGGGCCTCCCCAGCCGTTTGCCCATCCAATCGTGCAGGGCCATATCCACCGCTGCCCGCGCTGCCGAAGGGATCCCGGCCCGCAGCAGTTCTGCCTCGATTGGCTGGCGCTCCCAGGGGGAATGGCGGCGCAGGATCCCTTTGGCCACGTCCAAGCCCATCAGGATGTCGTCCAGAGACTGGTGGCAATCGTCGCTCACCGAAAAAGGGCAAGCCTCTCCCCACCCTTCAATTCCCTCCTCCTCAATTCGCACCCAAGCCAAGGTTGTATCGCTGTGGGTACCTCGGCTGATGGTCAAGGCGTAGCGCTTGTGAACGGTGAAAGGTTCGACGTAGAGCCGCATGGGCATCTCCAGAAGAAGAAGCTTGGAGGGGCAATTGGGCCTGGGCCGTCCCTTTGAGCTTAGCTTGGTTCCCAGCCCAGCCTGCCCCCGTCCCCAAGCCCAGAAAACAAGTTATCCCTTGCCCCGTCCGCCGTCTATGGTGGGATCCAGATCCACCGTTCTCCATACCCTTGCCACCATGAATACCGCCGAACTGCTGGTTCGCTGCCTGGAAAATGAGGGGGTGCAGTACATCTTCGGCGTTCCTGGCGAAGAAAACCTGGAAGTCCTGCAAGCCCTGCGCCGCTCCTCAATTCGCTTTATCACCACCCGCCACGAACAGGGGGCCGCCTTCATGGCCGATGTCTATGGCCGGCTGACGGGCAGAGCGGGGGTGTGTCTCTCCACCTTGGGGCCGGGCGCCACCAACCTGATGACCGGAGTTGCCGATGCCAACCTGGACGGAGCACCCCTAGTGGCCATCACCGGCCAAGTCGGCACCGACCGCATGCACATCGAATCCCATCAATACCTGGATTTGGTGGCCATGTTTGCCCCCGTCACCAAGTGGAATGCCCAGATCGTGCGCCCCAGCATCACCCCGGAGATCGTGCGCAAGGCTTTCAAATTGGCCCAAACCGAGAAGCCGGGAGCCGTCCACATCGACTTGCCGGAAAACATTGCCGCCATGGAAGCCAGCGGCACTCCCTTGAGGAGAGATCGCCTGGACAAAACCTACGCTTCCTATCAAAGCCTGAACGAAGCGGCCTCCCTGATCTCCCGCGCCCGCAACCCCTTGATTTTGGCCGGCAATGGAGCCATTCGCGCCCAAGCCAGCAGCGCCCTCACGGAATTTGCCACCCGCTTGAACATCCCCGTGGTCAACACCTTCATGGGCAAAGGAGTGATCCCCTACACCCACCCCTTGTCCTTGTGGGCCGTTGGCCTACAGCAGCGGGATCTGATCAGTTGTGGCTTCGACCGCACCGATCTGCTGATCGCCGTCGGCTACGACCTCATCGAATACTCCCCCAAGAAATGGAACCCCGACGGCACCATCCCCATCGTTCACATCGCCGCCCTGCCGGCTGAAATCGACAGCAGCTACATCCCGCAAGTAGAGGTGGTGGGAGACATTTCCGACTCCCTGATGGAGATCCTGCGCCGCTGCGATCGCACGGGCAAGCCGGATCCCTATGGCATCAGCCTGCGGCAGAACATCGTCCGCGAGTACACCTGCTATGCCCAGGATCAGAGCTACCCGATCAAGCCCCAAAAGCTGATCTACGACCTGCGCCAAGTCCTGGAACCCGAAGACATCGTCATCTCCGATGTCGGCGCCCACAAAATGTGGATGGCCCGCCTCTACCACTGTGACAAACCCAACACCTGTCTCATCTCCAACGGCTTTGCCGCCATGGGCATCGCCATTCCGGGGGCCTTGGCCGCCAAACTGGTGCATCCTGACCGGCGCGTTGTGGCCGTGACCGGAGATGGGGGGTTCATGATGAACTGCCAAGAGCTGGAAACTGCCCTCAGGGTGGGCACCCCCTTTGTCACCCTCATCTTCAACGATGGCGGCTATGGGCTGATCGAGTGGAAGCAACACAACCAGTATGGCGAGGCTGCTTTCGTCAAGTTCGGCAATCCAGACTTCGTTAAGCTGGCGGAGAGCATGGGCCTCAAGGGCTACCGCGTCGAAAAGGCTGCCGACCTGATCCCCATCCTGAAGCAGGCCCTCGAGCAGCCGGTGCCCACCCTCATCGACTGCCCTGTCGATTACGGCGAAAATCTTTACTTGACCCAGCGGTCGCAAGCGCTGGTCTGCGAGACTTAGGGGACGAGATGGATGTGAATGCGAGATTTGAGCCGAGTTGGGGCATAGTAAGCCCAGGGTTGGCGGCCTCTGGGCAGTCCAGACTTATGTATCTTTACCGTTGACCCTTAGCAGCCAAGTGCAGTGAAATAGAGGCATTGTGGGTGACCCGCCAGCATGAGCGATCTTCCTTCCCCTCCCTTTACCTCGCGCCGCGCCGGCGCTGCCAGCAAAGCCCTGGCCATTGCCAACGTCAGCATCACTCCTTTCGGCCGCAAGCTCAAAGAGCTGGGCTTTGCCGACGATAAGCAAATCCAGGACATCCAAAACGCCCTCAAAGCCGATCGCGAAGGGGGCAGCAAGGCCCTAGCCCTGGTGGTCAAAGAGATTGTCGGCAAAGAGATCACCCCTGACCTGGAGCGGGCCTACAAGCGGCAGCAGCTCTTTGAGCTGAAAATCATCTACGGGATCCCCCCCCTCGACATCGATTTGGAGCCGGTGGAGATCTCGGAGATGATCGGGCTCATCGACTCGCTCTTGCCTCTCGACATCTGCAACCGCTACAAGTTCTTGCCCATCCGCCGCCAAGACAACCAAGTGCTGGTGGCGATGGTCAGGCCGGACAACCTGCAGGCGCTGGACGACATCCAGCGGCGCTTCCGCATCCAGGGGCTGAAGCTGCAGCGGCGGGTCTTCACCCAGCGGGATTTCGACGCCCTGATCAACCGCTACATGGATGCCCAGGCGGAGCTGCTGGCCATCAAGGGCATCAACGACGCGGCTGCCCCTGTCCAAGAGGAAGAAGAGGTGGTGGTCAACATCGCCGAGCTCGATCTGGACAGCATCGAGGATGTCGCCGTCGATGAGGCTGGCGAGGGATCCCTGGAGCAGCAGGTCAAATCGGCAGATGATGCCCCGATTATTAAACTGTCCAACCAGATCCTGGTCAAGGCCCTGCAGGACGGGGCGTCGGACATCCACATCGAGCCACAAGAAGAATACCTGCGCATCCGCTTCCGCAAGGATGGGGTGCTGCGGCAGGCTTTTGAAAACTTTCCCAAGAAGATCGTCCCTGCCCTCACCGCTCGCTTCAAGATCATGTCCAACCTGAACATTGCCGAGCGGCGCTTGCCCCAGGACGGGCGGATTCGCCGCGTCTTCAAGGGGCGCAAGGTGGATTTCCGCGTCAGCACCCTGCCCTCCCGCTACGGGGAGAAGATCGTGCTGCGGATTCTGGACAACTCCGCCACCCAGCTCGGCCTGGACAAGCTGATCACCGACCCAGAGACCCTGGCCAGCTTCAAGGAGGTTGTCAGGCGACCCTTTGGCCTGATCTTGGTAACCGGGCCCACCGGATCCGGGAAAACCACCACCCTCTACTCGGCGCTGGCAGAAGTGAACGATCCCGGCATCAACATCAGCACCGCCGAGGATCCCATCGAATACTCCCTGCCGGGGATCACCCAGGTGCAGGTGATCCGCGAAAAGGGCATGGACTTTGCCATGATCCTGCGCGCTTTCTTGCGGCAAGACCCGGATGTGATCCTGGTGGGGGAAACCCGCGACCACGAGACGGCCAAAACCGCCATCGAAGCCTCCCTCACCGGCCACCTGGTGTTGACCACCCTGCACACCAACGATGCCCCCGGTGCCATCGCCCGTCTGACGGAGATGGGGATCGAGCCGTTCATGATCTCCAGCTCGCTGTTGGGGGTGCTGGCCCAGCGCTTGATGCGTCGGGTATGTACCGAGTGTCGGATCCCGTACCACCCCACATCCGAGGAGTTGGCCCGCTATGGCCTCAGCCTCAGCGGCGACGGCGAACAGCTCACCTTCTACAAAGCCAACAAGCTCTCCCCCAAAGAGATCGAGCAGCGCAAAGCCACCGGCAAGCCCATCTGCGAGAAATGTGGGGGCGTGGGCTACAAAGGCCGCGTGGGGGTGTACGAGTTCATGCGCATGAACGACCGCCTGGCCGAGTTGATCAACAAGGGGGCTCCCACGGAGGTCATCAAGGAAGCCGCTGTCGAAAGCGGCATGAAAACCCTGCTCGCCTACAGCTTGATGCTGGTAAAGCAGGGCCTGACCACGCTGGAGGAGGTAGATCGGGTTATCCTCACCGACAAGGGTTTGGAAACGGAGCTGAAGGCCCGTGCCAAGGCCCTTAGCACCTGCCGCAACTGTGGCGCCGCCCTGCAGGTAGACTGGATGGATTGCCCCTACTGCCTGACGCCGAAGTTTTAGGCAAGGCGCCTGGCTCTTGACGCCGCCAAGGTGCTGATTATAACAGTCCTATACGAGTCCTGGAGGGTTGCCTCTAGCCCGGCTTTAGAAGGGTTTTTCATCGACAACTCCTAGGTCGAACCCAGCCTGACTCAGCTTACCGATTGGAGACACCAGCCCTATGCCACAACTCATGATCGAAGACCTGATGGAAGAAATCGTCCGCAGGGGCGGTTCTGACATCCACATCTCAGCCGGTTTGCCCCCCTATTTCCGCATCAATGGCGAACTCCAGCCAACCGAGCACGAGCCCCTCACCCCTGAGGAGGTGCAGCGGCTCATTTTCAGCATGTTGAACAACACCCAGCGCAAACACCTGGAGCAGAACTGGGAGTTGGACTGCTCCTACGGCGTGCGCGGGATCGGGCGCTTCCGCGTCAACGTCTACCGGGATCGCGGCACCTACGCCTGCGCCATGCGGGCGCTGGCCTCTGAGATCCCCAACATCGACAAGCTGGGCCTGCCGGATGTGTGTAAGGAGATGGCCCGTCTGCCTCGGGGCCTGGTGTTGGTGACCGGCCCGACGGGATCCGGCAAGTCCACCACTTTGGCCGCTATCATCGACTTCATCAACCGCGAGCGGGCCGAGCACATCCTCACCATCGAGGATCCCATCGAGTACATCTACACTCCCATCCGCAGCATCATCCACCAGCGGCAGTTGGGCGAAGACACCAAGAGCTTTGCCAATGCCCTGCGGGCGGCGATGCGGGAAGATCCGGATGTGATCCTGATCGGGGAGATGCGGGATCTGGAAACCATCCAGTTGGCCATCACCGCCGCCGAGACCGGCCACCTCTGCTTTGCCACGGTCCACACCAGCTCTGCCGCCCAGACGGTGGATCGCCTGGTGGACGTGTTCCCGCCGGAGCAGCAGCAGCAGATCCGCGTGCAGCTCTCCAACTCCCTCAAGGCCGTCTTCTCGCAAACTTTGGCCCGCCGCCTCAACCCCAAGCCGGGAGAGCCCGGGCGGGTGCTGGTGCAAGAGATCATGGTGGTGACGCCGGCCATTGCCAACCTGATTCGGGAGGGCAAGACCGCCCAGATCTACTCGGCCATCCAGACGGGCGGCAAGCAGGGCATGAAGACCCTGGAGCAGGATCTGGCCAACCTCTACCTGCAGGGCAAGATCGACTTCGAGACGGCCATGTCCAAGACCTCTCGCCCTGAGGAGTTGCAGCGGCTGTTGGGCAACGTTGCCGGGCCCTCGCCAGCCGCGGCAGCTCAACACCAGCGTCCAGCGGGGGTTGCCGTCCGTCGTTGAGCCGCAGCGCCGCGTCCCGGGGTGAGGTCTTCTTGCCGATCTCTGGCCGCCGCCTCAATTTGTGGCTAAGCTCTAGCTGAGAAAGTTAGTTGCCCAAAGTTCGGGGGCTGGATCCCACAACTCGAACCCTCTCATCATGAGTTTGAATCGGGGGTAAGCTATGCCGCGCTACAAGGTTCGGGGGTTAAAGGCCGGTCAGCCGGTACGCCTGACGGTGGTGGCCAACAACTTGACCGAGGCGCGTGCACGGCTGCGCCGAGAGGGCGTTTTTGCCAAGCCAGAGGACATTCAGGAAGAAAAGCCCTTTTTCTCGCTGGAGACCTCTTTTGATTTCTCGATGCTGGGATCCATCGACATTCGGGACAAGGCGGTGTTCTCGCGGCAATTTGCTGCCCTGATCAACGCCGGCGTGTCGATGGTGCGCTCCCTCACCATTATGGAGGAGCAAACCGGCAACCCCAAGCTCAAAAAATACCTGCGGGCGATTCGGGCGGAAGTGGAGGCGGGGAAAAACCTGTCCGATTCCATCCGCCCCTATCCGGATGCCTTTGACGGCCTCTACTGCAGCATGGTGCAGGCGGGGGAGGTGGGCGGCGTGCTCGACGAGGTGCTCAACCGCCTGGCCAAGCTGCTGGAGGACATGGATCGCCTGCAGAAGCAGATCAAGTCAGCCATGACCTACCCGGTGGTGGTGACGATCTTGGCTGTCTTGATTTTCTTGGGCATGGTGCTGTTCATCTTGCCCACGTTTGAGAGCATCTACAACGACTTGGGGGGTGAGCTGCCCGCCTTTACCCAGTTTTTCATCAACATCAGCAAGTTCCTGCGCACGCCCCAGTACAGCTTGGGCCTGGTGGGCTTTCTGGTGGCGGTCTTCTTTGCCTTCCGCCGCTTTTATCGCACCCCCGCCGGCAAGGAGACCATCGACGCGCTGGCCCTCAAGCTGCCCATTTTCGGGGATCTGATCCAGAAGTCGGCGGTGGCCCGTTTTTGCCGCACCTTTGGGGCCTTGACCCGCTCTGGGGTGCCGGTGCTGACTTCGTTGGAAATTGTGCGCGACACTTCCGGCAACCAGGTGGTGGCCAACGCCATCGACGCCGCCCGCCAATCCATCTCGGAAGGGGGCCAGATCGCCCCGGCCCTGGATAAGGCCAAGGTCTTCCCGATCATGGCCATCCAGATGATCAGCGTGGGCGAAGAGACGGGGGAGCTGGATGCCATGCTGATGAAGACGGCGGACTTCTACGAGCTGGAGGTGGAGGAGGCGGTGCGCGCCCTCACCAGCCTGCTGGAGCCGCTGATGATCGTGATCTTGGGGGGGATGGTGGGCTGCATCATCGTGGCCATGTACCTGCCGATGTTCAACGTGTTCGAGCTGGTGAAGTAGCGACCCCGTCCCCAGGGCAACCAGGACACATAGGGAGGAGGAAGGGATCCCATGCTGCGGCGCTGGTTGGTGGCCCTGGGGGTGTTCTTGGCCGTGGGGCTGGCGGTTTTGCTGTCGGAGCCGCCGACGGGATCCCTGACGGGGCGGGTGGAGCTGCCGGCAGGGGTGGCGCCGGGGAACGTCCAGGTGATTGCCGCCGGCCCGGTGAGCCGCAGCGTCAGCCCGTCTGCGGAGGGCGAGTATCGCTTGGATCAATTGCCCGTTGGGGAATACCGGGTGACGGTGCGGGGATCCGGCCTGGAAACCGTCTTCAGCGAGAGGCCTGTGCAGGTGCGGGAAGGGTCAGTAGCTTCTGCTCCTCTCCTGCGCCCGCAGCTTCTGCCCCCCAGCCTCTACCTCTACAGCACCAGCCAGGTGTTCACGACCGCCGAGCCGGCGCGGCTGGAGTGGAGGGCCAGTGGCTTGAGGGCGGTGCAGTTTGCCGTTTACCGCTTTTCCCTGGCCGATCTGGAGGGATCCCCTCGCTTGCGGAATTTGGCCCTCGGCTACGGATCCCTGGATCCGGATTTGTATTCCACCCTGCGAGGAGAGCTGCTGCGCCGTTGGCAGCAGCCGCTGGGGGGAGAAGAGGTGACCCGCACCTTGGATCTGGGGATCCTGCCGCCGGGGGCCTACTGGCTGGAGGCGGAAGGACAGGAGCCGCTGAACCCGAGTGCACCTTTGCCCCGTTCTGAGGAGTGGCTTTTGGTAAGCGACCTGGGCCTAATCCAGAAACAGGATGCCAGCCAGTTGGTGGTGCAGGCGGTGCATTTGCAGGAATTGCGTCCTCTGCCGGGGATCCAGATCCAAGTTTTTGGGGAGTGGGGGGATCCCTTGACGGCCACCACCGACGAGGAGGGGCTGGCCCAGTTTAGCTTGCCGGCGGGGGAGAGATCCTCGTTGGTGGTCTATGGCCGCAGCGCCGACAACACGTTGCAGGTTTTGTCCCGCAGCTACACCTACGGCTGGAACCAGCCGTACCGCATCTACGCCTACCCAGACCGCCCCCTCTACCGCCCCGGCCAGACGGTCTATTTTCGCGCCCTGGTGCGGGAGCAAGGCCGCCTCACCCCGCCCCCGGCAGGCCAGCCGCTGCAAGTAACCCTCGCCGCTCCCAACGGCGATGTGCTGGAGGAGCAGACCCTGGCCACCAACGCTTTCGGCAGCGTCCACGGGCAGTTTCAATTGCCGGAAGAAACCCCCCTGGGCAGCTACAGCCTAGAGTGGCAGTTCCAGGGATCCAGCCGCGAGTCCACCGACTTTGGGGTGGCAGCCTACCGCAAACCGGAGTTTGAGGTGACGGTGGTGCCCGACCGGCCTTGGCTGGTGCGGGGGGGATCCCTGAAGGTGCAGGTGGAGGCCGAGTATCTTTTCGGCGCGCCGGTGGCCGCTGCCCAGCTCCGCTACCGAGTTTACAGCAGCCCCGACTGGAGCCTGCGCTACGGGCTGTTGCCCCGTTCTGCGGCAGAAGACTATTTTGCCAATGACCTGGGAGAGGAACCGGCCTACTACGGCGGCTACGGGCGGCTGGTGGCGGAAGGGGAAGGGGTGACAGATGCTCAGGGACGGGCCGAGTTGCGCCTGGAGCGCCTGTTGGCGGATCTGGACTGGGAGGAAGACAGCTACTGGGGCCCGCAGGAGGTGCAGCAGTTGCGCATTGAGGTGGAGGTGACCGATATCAGCCGCCGCAGCGTGACCGGGGCGGCGCGGGCCTGGGTGACAGCCGGCGAATTGGCCCTCTTTGCCGCAGCCGATCGCCACCTGCCCGCGCCGGGGGACGTCGTCACCTACCGGCTGCAAGCCCGCGACTACGATGGCCGCCCCGTCAGCACCGCCGGGGAGCTGAGCCTGGAGCGCTGGCGCTGGGATCCCAAGAGCAGCACCTACCAACGGCAAGGTACCCTGCTGCGGCAGCCTTTTCAGATCGTCAACGGGGAGGGCAGCCTCACCCTCAGCTTGCCCGCCGACCTGGAGCCGGGAGACTACCGGGTGCGGTTGACGGCATGGGATCCCCGCCGCCGTCGCGTGCAGGAGGTCGCCTCTCTCTGGGTGGTGGAGCCGGGCAGCCCCCTGCAAAGCTGGGGATCCCTGCCCAGCCTGGAGGTGGTGGCGGATCGCCAGATCTACGAAGTGGGGGAAGAGGCCCAGATCCTGATCGCCTCGCCGCTGCCGGATCTGCCGGTGCTGGTGGGCCTGGAGGGATCCCGGCTGCACCAGGTACAACTGCTGCGCCTGCAGGGGCATACGGCCACCCTGCGCCTGCCCATCCGGGAGGAGTATCGCCCCAACCTCTACGTCACCGCCACTGTCGTTGGCCCAGAGCGGCGGCTGTACCAGAACGAGGCGCTGCTGCGGGTCTCGCCGCTGGATCGCTTTTTGCAGGTGGAGCTGCAGACGGATAAGCCCACCTACCAGCCGGGGGAGACGGCCCGAATTCAAATCCGCACCCGCAATGCCCAAGGGCAGCCGGTCAGCGCCGAGGTGGGGCTGGGGATCGTGGACAATGCCCTCTACCTGCTCCGGCCCGACTTTACCCCCGATATCCGCCGCTTCTTCTACGGGCGCCAGGACAACCAAGTCACCACCACCACCTCTTTCCCGCAACAATATCCCGGCGGCGCCGACAAGCTGGCCGGCCAAGTGCGGGAAGACTTTCGCGATACCGCCGCCTGGTTCCCGGATCTGGTTACCGACGCCGATGGCCTGGCTCAGGTGCAGGTGCGCTGGCCCGACAACCTCACCACCTGGCGCTTGACCGCCCGTGCTGCCACTGCCGACACCCAGGTGGGATCCGCTCTTGCCACAGTCTCGGTTAGCAAAGACCTGTTGGTGCGCTTGGCAGCTCCCCGCTTTTTCCGGGTGGGGGATCAACTCACCTTGGCCGCTGTTGTGCAAAATCGCACCACAAAAGCCCAGGCGGTGGAGGTGGGGCTGGAAGTGCCCGCCAACTTGGCGTTGCAAGGCCCGGATCGACAACGCCTTACCGTGCCGGCCCAGAGGGCGGAGCGGGTGGAATGGCCCCTGCGGGTGCTGGGGGCCGGCGAGACCCCCCTGCGGGTTTGGGCACAAGGGGAGGGGCTGCAGGATGCGCTGCAACTGCGGATCCCCAGTCAGCCCTTAGGGGCAGTGCACCGCTTCTTCCAAACGGGGCGGCTGCAGGAGGATGGCCTTGAGCTGCCTTTGGATTGGCCGGCCACCTGGGTGCCGGGATCCCGACACCTGCATCTGGAACTGGCCGCCAGCCCCGCAGCGGAGCTGTTGGGGCCCTTGGACTACCTGGTGCAGTTCCCCTACGGTTGCACCGAGCAGACTTTGAGCCGCTTTTTGCCCGCCTTGGCGGTGGCCCAGGCCGGCGAGCAGTTGGGCCTCAGCTTGCGCTTGCCCACCCTGGAGCGGCTGCCGCGGGTGGTTCGGGCCGGCCTGCAGCGGCTGGAGGAATCCCAGAACTACGACGGCGGCTGGGGCTGGTGGGCCTACGACACCAGCAACCCCTACCTGACCGCCTACATCCTGCAGGGCTATCATCTCGCCCAGGCCGCCGGCTACGCCCTCAAGGAGTGGCGGGTGCGGCGGGCTTTGGAGTATCTGGCTGGGCAGCCGTTCCAACGCCTCTCCCCCGATCTGCGGGCCTTTGTGGCCTACAGCCTGGCCCTCTGGGATCCGGCGCTGGTGACTGCCGAGCTGCCGCCGCCGCCGCAGCTTTCCACCTTTGGCCTGGCCTACCGCGGCCTGGCCGCCCTGCAACGGGGCCAGCGGGATCTCGCCCAGGCGGCTCTGGAGGAAGGTCTGCAACGGCGACAAAGGGATCCCCAGGGCCGCTGGTTTATTCCTGCCGCCTCCGCTCCGCCAGCCGGGGAACGCCCCACCTACGACGACCTGGAGGTGGCCGGGCCCCTCCTGCAACTGGCCGTGCGCCTCCAGGATGGCCGCGCCGGGGAGATCGCCACCGCCCTTCTCCAGCAACGGCAGGACAACCGCTGGCGCACCACCAAAGCCACCGCCGACGCCCTCCTGGGCCTAGTGGCCCACTACCAAGCCCAGCAACAGCAACAGCCTGGCCCCCGCCAGGTGCGGGTGCAAGATGGGGTAAGCGGGGCGCAACTGGCCCAGTGGCAGGCCGGTCCTCAGGATCCTCGCCAGGTGCTGGACTGGGACGACGCCGAAGTGAGTAACCTGCGCCGCCTGCGCCTGGAAAAATCCGGCCCCGGCCCCCTCTACTACAGCCTGCGGGGAGAGGCCTTTCTGCCGGAGCTGCCGCCCCCCGACAGCCAGGGCTTCACGGTGAGCCGCCGCTACTTCCGCCTACAGCCCCAGCCCCAAGCCAATGGCGAGATCCGCTACCGGGAACAGCTCCTGCGCCCCGGCGAGGCGGTGCGGGCGGGCGAGGTGCTCCTGGCCCGGCTGACGGTGGAAGCTGAGCGGGATAGCCACTACGTGGTGATCGAGGATCCCTTGCCCAGCGGCGCCGAGATCACCTCCCGGGATCCGCGAGGGCTTGCCGCCGACTACTGGTGGGACTGGTTTTGGGCCCATCAAGAGAACCGGGACGACCGGGTGGCCTTCTTCAGCACCGAGCTCAAGCGGGGCCGCCACGAGTTCGTCTACCTCTTCCGTCCCGAGATCCCTGGCCAATTCCAGGTGGCCCCTGCCCTTGTCGAGGAGATGTACGATCCCAGCCGCTATGGCCGCAGCGCTGGCCAGGCGCTCAAAGTCCTGCCCTGAGCTTGAAGCTGCCCAGGGATCCTCCCTAGAGGCCCCAACGATGAGATAGTAGAGGGGCGAGCAGAGTTGGGCAGCCTATGATCCTGCGCACCGTGGCCACCATCCCTTTTCCCGACCAAAAGCCGGGCACCTCCGGCCTGCGCAAGCCGGTGCAGGTGTTCCAGCAGCCCCACTACCTGGAGAACTTCATCCAATCCACCTTTGACGTCCTCGAGGGATCCGCCGGCCAAACCCTGGTGGTGGGCGGAGACGGCCGCTACTACAACCGGGAAGCCATCCAGATCCTGCTCAAGATGGCAGCAGCCAACGGCATCGGGCGAGTACTGCTGGGCCGGGGTGGGATCCTCTCCACGCCAGCGGTTTCCTGCTTAATTCGCAAATACGGGGCCTACGGCGGCATCATCCTCTCCGCCAGCCACAACCCCGGCGGCCCCCAGGGAGACTTCGGTATCAAGTACAACATCGGCAACGGCGGCCCTGCCCCGGAGAAGGTGACCGAGGCCATCTACGCCCGCACCCAGCAGATCCGGGAGTACCGCATCCTGCAAGCCCCGGATGTGGACCTGGATCGCCTGGGGGAGCAGCGGCTGGGATCCCTGACGGTTTCCGTCATCGACCCGGTGGCCGACTATCTAGGCCTAATGCAGCGCCTGTTTGATTTCGACGCCATCCGCGACTACCTGGCCTCCGGGGTTCGCATCGCTTTCGACGCCATGCACGCCGTCACCGGCCCCTATGCCCACGCCATCCTGGAGGGAGCTCTAGGGGCGCCCCAGGGCAGCGTCCTCAACGGCCAGCCGCTGCCGGATTTTGGCGGCCTCCACCCGGATCCCAACCTGGTGCATGCCCGCGCCCTGGTGGAGCTGCTGTTTCGAGAAGATGGGCCGGATTTCGGCGCCGCCTCCGACGGGGATGGGGATCGCAACATGATCCTGGGCCGCCGCTTCTACGTGACCCCCAGCGACAGCCTGGCGGTGTTGGCCGCCAACGCCCACCGGGTGCCCGGCTACCGGGAGGGGCTGGCGGGGATCGCCCGCTCCATGCCCACCAGCCAGGCAGCAGACCGGGTGGCGGCCAAGCTGGGGATCCCTTGCTACGAGACGCCTACCGGCTGGAAGTTTTTTGGCAACCTCCTGGATGCCGGCAAAGTTACCCTCTGCGGCGAGGAGAGCTTCGGCACCGGCTCCCACCACATCCGGGAAAAAGACGGCCTCTGGGCTGTCCTCTTTTGGCTCAACATCCTCGCCGTGCGGCGCCAGTCGGTGCGGCAGATTGTGGAAGACCACTGGCGCACCTACGGGCGCAACTTCTACTCCCGCCACGACTACGAGGGGCTACCGGTGGAGGTGGCCGAGGAGCTGATGGAGCACTTGCGGCGCTCCGTGGCAAGCTGGGTGGGGCAGCGCTTTGGCTCCCAAACAGTAGCCTATGCCGATGACTTCAGCTACACCGATCCCGTGGACGGCAGCACCAGCCGCAACCAGGGGATCCGCATCGGCTTTGAGGACGGCTCCCGCATCGTCTACCGCCTTTCCGGCACCGGCACCCACGGGGCCACCCTGCGGGTGTACTTGGAGCGGTTTGAGCCGGATCCCAGCCGGCACGGCCTGGATCCCCAGGTGGCCCTGGCCGAGCTGATCCAACTGGCGGATCACTTCGCCCAGATCCGCGCCCGCACCGGTCGGCAGCAGCCGGATGTGATCACCTGAGAGTTCTGCCGAGAAGCTAGATCTCTCTGGGGGGAGGGATTAGGGGCAATGGCCGGCAGAGAAAGACGCTCGAGAGTGGCGGTAGGATGAGGAGGTGGGGACCCTTCCACAACGCCTCCACATCTTTTTTCTGTCTGTGTTCACTGCTCCTCCTGCGAGTTTGGCAGCCGATCCCATTGCCCCTTTTGCTCCCCAAACCTGGAGCTGGCGGGGTCACGCCATTCGCTACGTCGTCCAGGGATCTGGCTCCCCACTGATTTTGGTGCATGGCTTTGGGGCCTCCATTGGCCACTGGCGGCACAACATCCCTGTGCTAGCGGCGGCGGGATACCGGGTCTATGCTTTGGATTTGCTGGGGTTTGGCGGCTCGGCCAAGCCGGCCCTTGCCTACAGTCTGGAGCTGTGGGCCGAGCTGCTGGCGGATTTTTGGCGGCAGCATGTGCGGCAGCCGGCGGTGTTCATCGGCAACTCTATCGGCGCCTTGCTCAGCTTGCTCATGGCTGCCCGCTATCCCCAGCTTGTTGCTGGAGCCGTGCTGCTCAACTGTGCCGGCGGTCTCAACCACCGCTCCCACGAGCTCAGCCCGCTGGCCCGCCTTTTCATGGCCACCTTCACTGCTCTGGTGGCCTCGCCGGTCACGGGGCCCCTTCTGTTTGATTGGGTGCGGCAGCGGCAGCGGATCCGCGCCACTCTGAAACAGGTGTACTGCAACCCTGCCGCCATCACTGACGAGCTGGTGGAGATCCTCTACGCCCCTTCCTGTGAGCCGGGAGCGCAGCAGGTGTTTGCCGCTGTTCTCACGGCTCCCCCTGGCCCTACGCCGGAAGCGTTGCTGCCCCAGGTGCGCTGTCCGCTGCTGGTGATTTGGGGGGAACGGGATCCCTGGACGCCTATTCAGCGGGGTCGCGGCTTTCAAAACCATGTGCAGGGGATCGACTACCAATTTTTCCCTCTTCCCGATACGGGCCATTGCCCCCACGACGAGCGCCCAGAGATTGTCAACCCCTTGATTTTGAGCTGGCTACCCAAAGCCTTTGCCACGGCTTAGCCTTTCTTGGAGGCTTGGGTAGTTCTTTTGCCCAGGCCCAGCCACTTGCGCACCCTGTCTATCCAGCTCTGAAGGGGCGAAGGCTGGGGCCGAACTGCCACCTGAATCGGCTCGTCTTGAAACTCTTTGTCCTTAAGGCGAAAGCCAAACTCCAGCTCGTCTTTGACTTTGCTAAGACGGGGAAAGAGGCGGACGGCTGCTTTTTTGAGCTCTTCCTCGTTTTGGAAGATGGCCTGGTGGATGGCGCTGGAGCGACTGACCGCCAGGGATCCCACGGGCAGCCAGGGGTTGGGTTTGCCGGGCTCAGCTTGGCGGCGCCGGGCAAAAATGGCGAACTCCGGCATCCCCTTGGCTTTCAGCTCGTCGTAGCGTTTGGCGGCTTCCTTGCGCTTGGCCGTGTTGGCCTTGGCCGGTTTCTTCTCTGGCTTGGATTGGCTGAAACCCTTGGGCTGACTCATACTCCAGTAGGGCAACGGTGGATCCCCATAGCTTAGCGCAGAACGACTCCCGCCCGCGGGAAGATGCCATGCATGGCATGCTATACTTACAAAGCCTTGGATTTGGATTGCTCCTCGGGATGTAGCGCAGCTTGGTAGCGCACTTCGTTCGGGACGAAGGGGTCGCAGGTTCGAATCCTGTCATCCCGATAGATTCAGGAAAATGCGGGGCAACGGCCATCCTTCGAGCCTAAGGCCCTCTTCCCCTTGGGCAGCAGAGGGGCAAAAGCGCAGCCTGCGGCACTCAGATCACTGGTGGGGTTGTAGGTGACGCAGCCAGGCGTTGACGTTAACGCGGAGCCGCTGCCCAAGCTGGAAGAGGCGGCGCAAGGTTTCGCCAGGGATCTCCTGGCCTTCTTCTCGAAGGTGGGTTGGGCCGCTCGCGCTCCCTTCAGCCAGATGCAGTTGAAGTTCTCTCTGCCGTTCCAGACCCAGCAGGTAGAGCTCCTGGAGGCGATCCAGGTTGATGGGCAGGCGCAGATCGTCAGCTAGTTTTAGCCACTCCTCCAGGTTGTGGAGCTGTTCGCCAAAGCTCTCCGGCTCAAAATCGTGGGCAAGGTGCCACATCCCCCGCTGCAAGAGCCGATCCAAAACCCGGGCCGCCTCCTCCCGCCGCAACTGACACCCCAACTGCTCCGCCTCGCGGGCAATTGCTCGCAACTCCAGCAGGTGATCCCGCTTGCCCTCTTCTATTTCCATGGCCCGTAAGCTGCTCAATAGGCGCTGGTTGAGGGTAATCTGGGCGGCGGCCAACAGCTCTTCCGGGATCGGCAGGCCATCGGCCCGAAAAGCCATCAAAACCCCGTAATTCTCCAGGTAGGTTTGGCGATAGAGCTGGGCCAAGCGCTCCAACGTGTCCTGGGTAAGCCAGCGCAGCATCTGCTGCCGGTCTTCCTCAATCAGGGCGTTGAGGTCGAAGGTTTCCGGTCCCAGCAGCTCTTGCAGGGTTAGGACGAGCTGGATGCGGCTGCGGGATCCAGATAGCAGGGTGGCTTTCAACTGCTCGTAGCTGCGCCGCCCTGTAAACGGCTTGACGCCACATTGAAAGTCCCAGCCGCCCAGGTGGAGTAGAGCGTAGATGAGGTCGTGCTCTTCAGAGGTGGTGGGAAAAGAGAGCTTCACCCGCCCAACCAGCAGCGTGGATCCCCCTATAGCTAGGCGCTCCTGATCCACCGGCTCCAGCATATACCCAGAGGAGCGAGGTACGCCGTTGACCAGGGAAAGCATGGCGTGCTGGGCCACGAGCCGCTGCGGGCTAACCCGGCGGGGGCGCACCAAAGCTTGGTAAACTCCTCGGCCGTCTTTGTAGAGTTCGAGGTTGCTGGGGGCCTTGCTTAGGCGAAGCAGAAACTCCTCCTCCAGATCCACCTTGGTGGCAGCCGCTGCCAACTCAATGGCCCGCGCCGCATAGCGCAGGATTTGCACCCCCTCAGGGCGAGCGAGTTCTTCAAAGAACCAGCCGCAACTGGTGAACATCAGTTGGCTGTAGCGCTGCATCTCCAACAGGCGCAGCACCTGCACCCGGTCTTCGGCAGTGAGGCGGTGGCTTTGGTGCTCCTGCAAAAATGCCTCGCAGCGCTCCCGATCCAAGATCACCTCGATGTAGCGATCCCGAGCCAGCCAGGGATCCCGCAGGTAGGCCTTAGCCTCCGTCTCGTAGATCTCGGCCAACTGATCCCGCAGCCAGTTGAGGGCCTCCCGCAGCGGTTGCCGCCAGCGTTGGTGCCAGCCAGGCACTGCCCCACAGCCACAGTCCCGTGACCACCGCCCCACCCCATGGGCGCAGCTCCAGGCAGTAACTGGCTTTAGTTGCACCTCCCAGGTGGGAGGGTGGTGGCTGAGGAAATGGGCGTAGTTGCCCACTTGCCAGCCTCGGCGGGGAAACTCCTCGCAGAAGGCATAGGCCAGGGTACGCTCGGTTCCGCGTTTGTGGTGGCCAAAGGTCTCGCCATCCGTGGCACAGTTGACGAGTTGGACTTCTCGGCCAGGGCGAATGGCCAACTGGAGCCGCTCCGCCAGCGCCTGGGTGCTGTAGGCAATATCGCCAAAGCCAAGGTCGCGGGAGATGGGGCCGTCAAAGAAAAAAACATCTAGGTAGCCGCCTCGGTCGGGGGTAAAGCAGCGATAGGGCCGGCTGGGATCGATCTGACCCTGGCTGACATCGATCCATTCCGTTTGACCCAAAGGGCGAATGCGCTGCGCCTGGCTGGGTGCCAAGATGACAAAGCGGATCCCGCAGTCGACCAAGGCCTTAACCGTTGCTGCATCGATAGCGGTTTCCGCCAGCCACATGCCCTCGGGAAAGCGGCCAAAGCGATGCTGGAAATCGGCAATCCCCCAGCGGATCTGGGTGTACTTGTCCCGCTCGTTGGCCAAGGGCAGGATGACGTGGTTGTAGACCTGGGCGATGGCATTGCCATGCCCCTCCAGCCGCTCGGCGCTGAGGCGGTCGGCAGTCAAGATGCGTTGGTACACTTCAACATCGTGCTCCTCCAACCAGGAGAGGAGAGTGGGGCCAAAGTTAAAACTCAAGAATTCGTAGTTATTGACAATGCGCACCACCCGCCCCTGCTCGTCCAGGATGCGGGCAAAGGCGTTGGGACGATAACACTCCGCCAGAATGCGCTCGTTCCAGTCGTGGAAGGGGGCAGCGCTGGGCTGGCGCTCAATGCGGTTTAGCCAGGGATCCTCCCGCGGCGGCTGGTAGAAATGACCGTGCAGCACCACGTAGGGAGCGGTGGTTGTAGCTCGCGGAGGCGGAGAGCTAGCATCAGCTAAAAAGGGAGCCGGATCCCCTTGCCCTGATTCGGCCGCCGGCATAGAGGCGTTTTTGGAGCCACTCGGCAGCATGAGACCCTACTCCTTGCCCGCCCTCGGAGCTTCAGTTCTGGGGAGACGGGCTGCTAGTTAACCTAAGTTCATATCCATACGTTACAGCGATCCCCGATCTGCGACTGTCAATGTAAAGGACTTGGACAAAAATTTGATGGCGAATAACTATTGCTTAGCAATCTTCTTGCGTTCCCCCAGCGAAGACTCTTGAGCAAGCCCGAAGATGACCCGATCTCACTGCCACTCGGAGTAACAAGCTATACAAAAAGCCTCACTGATGTCTCCAAGGCTCCCTCCTGGTGGCCGGCCATTGGCAGTTGTTCATGGATTTTGAGGACAGCTTCCAGGCTACAGGTGGCTGCGAAGCTTGTAGCTTTCCAGGGTGTTGGCCAGCAGCATCGTCACCGTCATCGGCCCCACGCCGCCTGGTACAGGCGTGATGGCAGCGGCCCGCTCTTTGACCGCTTCGTAGTCCACATCTCCCACCAACTGCTCAGATCCGTCAGGGTCTTGGATACGGTTAATGCCTACATCGACAACCACGGCGCCCGGCTTCACCATGTCTGCCGTGAGCAAGCGAGGACGCCCTACAGCCATGACCACAATGTCGGCACTGCGGGTTACTTCGGCCAGGTTGGGTGTACGGGAGTGGGCCACGGTAACCGTTGCGTCGGCGGCCAACAACATCAGGCTCAGGGGCTTGCCCACCAGGAGGCTGCGGCCGACCACCACCGCTTTTCGTCCGGCAATGGGGATCCCTTCCGCTTGCAACAGGCGCATCACACCTAGAGGCGTACAACTGCGCAGGCCGGGCTCGCCGCGCACTAGCCGGCCCAGGTTGAGGGGGTGGAGACCGTCCACGTCTTTGGCGGGGTCGATGGCCAGAAGGGGCGGGATGGGATCCCAGCCGGGGGGCAGAGGCAGTTGCACGAGGATGCCGTCGACGCGCTCGTCCTGGTTGAGTTGGGCGATGGCGTCGAGCAGATGGGCGGGGGAGTCTTGGGCGGAAAAATGGCGGCCAAAGGAGGCAATGCCCACTCGCTCACAGGCCCGCTCTTTGCCGCGCACATAGGCAGCACTGGCGGGATCCTCCCCCACCCGCAGCACTGCCAATCCCGGCGGACGCCCCACCCGCGGCAGCCAAGCTTGCACCTGAGCGGCCATCTCGGCTTGCAGCCGGCCAGCCAAGGCTTTGCCATCCAGGATCTTGGCAGACATGGGGGCCCCAGAAGACATCTTGACAACTTGACGATTGTTACGGGTCGAGCATTGTCCGTCAAGCCTCGGCGCAGCAAAGAGGCGACGGCAGAGCGGGATCCCTAGAATGCTTGCCAGTCTTCGTCGTCTTGGTTCAATTCCTCGATGAGGATCTCCACCTGCTGCCGCTTTTCCTCCAAAAACTCGGCGCAGCGCTTCAGGGTCTGGGCGGCCTGTTGGAAGCGCTCCACCACCTCCGCCAGATCCAGCTCTCCCGATTCGATCTGGGCAATCAGACTTTCCACTTCGGCGATGGCTGCTTCGTAGCGCCAGGGATCCTCACGTTTGCGGCGGCTCATGGCTCTCCTCCACTCGGGCCCAGAGGCTGCCCGAGGCCAGTTGTATCCTCAGCCGGGTCTGGGGCGGCAGGCGGTGGCTGCGGACCAGGGATCCCCGCTCGTCGCGCACCAGGGCATAGCCCCGCCTGAGAACGGCGGCAGGATCGAGGGCTTGCAGGTGCTGCTGGAGAGCTTGGTGGCGCTGTTGCTGCTGCTGGAGACGGTGGCGCACGGCCTGGACCAGGCGCTGCTGCTGTTGGGCTAGGCGCTCCTGGGCCTGCTGCAGCAGCCGCTCCGGATGCACCTGGGCTAGGCGGCGCTGGGCGTGGTGCCAACGCTGTTCAGCTTTTTCCAGAGCATGCAGGGTGCGCTCGACAAGCTGCTGGCGCAACTGGAATGCCTGGCGCTGCAGTTCCCGCAGATCGGGCACAACTCGCTCGGCGGCCGCTGTGGGGGTGTGCGCCGCATAGTCAGCAGCGTAGTCAGCTAAGGTCTCATCCCGCTGGTGGCCGATCCCGGTCACCACCGGAATGGAGCACTCGGCAATGGCCCGCACCACCCGCTCGTCGTTAAAGCAGGCCAAGTCCTCGCCGGATCCGCCCCCCCGGGCCACGATCAGCACTTCCGCCCGCCCGTCCCGCTCCACCCGGCGAATGGCCCGCACAATCGACTCCGGGGCCGCCTCCCCCTGCACCTGGGCTGGCGCAAACAGCACCCGCAGCCCGGGGTAGCGCTGGTTGAGGGTGCGGCGGATATCGCCCCAGCCAGCGGCGTCGGGAGAGCTGACGACGGCAATACACTGAGGGTGGGTGGGCAGGGGCCGCTGGTTGTCGAACAGGCCTTCGGCGGCAAGGCGGGCCTTAAGCTGCTGAAACCGCCACGCCAACAGCCCCTCGCCCGCCGGCAGCAGTTGCCAGATAACCAGGCGGTAGTAGCTGCCGCCGCTGTAGATGCCAAGTTGACCCAGGGCCAGCACCCGTTGCCCCACTTCTGGCCAGAAGCTGAGCCGGGCAGTCTGACTTTGCCACACAACCCCCTTGAGGAGGTCGCCGCTTTCCGGATCCACCAGGGTCAGGAACAGGTGGCCGTTGCGGCTGCGCTGGCAACTGGAGACTTCTCCCACCACCCACAGCCTGGCCAGGTAGGGATCCCCGGCCAGCAGCGATTTCAAGTAGCCGGACACTCCCCCCACCGAGAGCAGGGGTAAGCCTCTAGTCCTGAATTTACTGAACAACATATTGTCTTACGGAACTAAAATAGCCACACTGAATTAAGCGTGCTGCCGCGCTATCCCAAAGTTATGTTGCTAGGTTTTTGTACCCGATTGGAACTAAATAACCGGCAAAAGACCTTGGCCGCTCAGCATGCAGGGGTGGCCCGTCACGCCTACAACTGGGGTCTGGCTATCTGCAAGCAGGCTGTTGAATCCAAACAGAAGCTACCCACGGCTATTGACCTGCACAAGCGCTTGGTAGCCGAGGTGAAGAAAGAAAATCCCTGGTACTACCAGGTCTCCAAATGCGCTCCTCAGCAGGCCCTCCGCAACTTGGAGCAAGCCTTTAAGCGCTGGCGGAGTGGGTTGGGGAAGTTCCCCCGCTTCAAACGCAAGGGAGTGCGAGACAGCTTTTACTTGGAAGGTAGCATCCGCATCTCTGGTGACCGCATCAAGGTACCTATCCTTGGTTGGTTACGCTGTGCGGAGCTGCTCCCCACTGCCACACCCAAGAACGTGGTCATTAGTCTTCGCGCTGGACATTGGTATGTCTCCTTCAAGTATGAAGCTCCGGCGCCTCAGGTGGAGAAGACCGGGGAAGTTGTGGGAGTAGACTTAGGTATCAATCGCTTGGCCACCTGTTCCGACGGGGAAGTATTCGAGAATCCAAAGCCCTATTACAAAGCGAAGAAGCGTCTGGCCAGGCTGCAACGGCGACTGAGTCGTAAGCAGAAGGGATCCGCTAACCGTAAGAAGGCAGTAGCACAGCTCGCTAAGGCCCATAAGCGGGTGGCAGGCATTCGGCAAGACAATCTGCACAAGCTAACGACCTACCTGGCCAAGAAATATCGGGTAGTGGTGATTGAGGACTTGCAGGTGAAGAACCTGCTTAAGAACCACAAGCTGGCAGGAGCGCTGTCAGATTGTGGCTTTTACGAGTTTCGGCGACAGCTAGAGTATAAGGCCCGGCTCTACGGCTGTCAGGTGGTGGTGGCGGATAGGTTTTATCCGTCCAGCCAACTGTGTTCTCGCTGTGGGCACCGACAGAAGATGCCGCTACAGGAAAGGATGTTCTGCTGCCCGTGTTGTGGTCTGGAGCTAGACCGCGACTTGAATGCAGCCCTAAATCTGTTGCGGTGGTACAGAACTACCTCAAGCTCTGGGGGAAGTGACGCCTGTGGAGATCCCTCTGGCGGGGTGGTAGGGGTGAACTCTGCCGCTAGTCATGGGTCGCTGAAGCAGGAAGAAAGCAGCGATGCTGGGCAAAGTTCTGCTTTGTTCAGCGTTGCATAAGTCTTTCGGAGCGGACTTCCTCGGCAAGAAAGGATTCTGTCCCGCAGTCGAGGCCATCAAAGGCCAGAGCCATTGCTTGCGGATCCAGATCGCGCATACGGGCTCCCCCATGGAAATGCTCGGGATCCCATCTAGAATAGGCGACGACAGGGCGAGAGAGGAGGCGAGCTGCGGTGACCTTCGCCCAGTGGCTGGGGCTGGCAGCATTGCTGGGTTTGCTGGTTCTGCTCTGGCAGATCCGGCAGATCCTGCTGTTGGTGTTTGCGGCCATCGTCTTGGCAGTAGCTTTGGATACCTTAGCCCAGATCCCGCAGCGCTACGGCTTTCGCCGCGGCCCCTCGCTCCTCATCACCGGTTTGACGGTTCTGGTGGGGGCGATTCTGGTGGGGCTGATCGTGGTGCCTCCCTTGGCGGATCAGTTGCGGCGGCTGTTTACCGATGGGGTGCCCGCCGGGATCGTGCAGGCGCAGCGGCTGTTCGAGAGCCTCATCCTCTCGTTGCCGACGGATATCGAGCTGCCGACGCTGCGGGAGTTGGCCAATAGCTTGGTGCCCCAGGCCACCGAGTTGGTGCGCCAGGTGCGCGACTTTTTCTCCGAGTCCTTCACCGCCTTTTTCGCCACCCTGCTCAATCTGTTGTTTGTGATCATCCTCACCATCCTGTTGTTGGTGGATCCCCAGGCTTATAGCCGCGCCTTTGTCTCGGTTTTCCCGGCCTTCTACCGCCCCCGCGTCCGCTACATCCTCAAGCGCTGCGAGCTGGCGCTGCGAGGGTGGCTGGTGGGGATCCTGTTCACCAGCAGCTTGGTGATGCTGCTAAGCGGCATTGGCCTCTGGATTTTAGGTGTGCCCCTGAGCCTGGCCAACGCGGTGCTGGCGGGACTGTTTAATTTCATCCCCAACATCGGCCCCACCCTGAGCGTGGTTGCCCCAATGCTGGTAGCCCTCACCGACGCCCCCTGGAAGTCCCTAGCAGTGCTAGGGCTGTACATCTTCATCCAGCAGCTTGAAAGCAGCGTCTTTACCCCGCTTGTCATGTCGCGCCAGGTGTCGCTTTTGCCCGCCCTAACTTTGGTGGCCCAAGTTACCTCGGCCTTTTTCTTCGGCGTGCTGGGCTTGTTTTTGGCTGTGCCGCTGGCGGCCATCCTGCAGGTGTGGATCCAGGAGGTGCTGATTCGGGATGTGTTGGATCCCTGGCAGGGATCCCGGGCCCGCCCCTTGCCCCTGGCCAAGGGAGATGGGATCCCGGCTTCCCAGGAGAAGCGGAAGCCTCTGCAGCCGGAGAACGAGAACGCCATCCTGCTGCCGTGAGGGTAGAGAAGTTACGGGAGCCGCGGGAAACGTAATCCTCCTTCACATTTCTTCCACAACTGCAGAGGCGCTTCTATAGTGAGGATCCCGTCTCCATCCGTCCAAGGATCGGAACCGCCATGTCCCACTTCACCACCTTGCAAGTGCAAATCAAGGATGCCGACCTGCTGGAAGAGACCCTGAAGGAATTGGGCTACACCGTGGAGCGGAACGCCAGCCTGCGCGGCTACCTCTGGAACCGCACCCGCGCCGATCTGGTGATCCGGCAAAAGAACGGCTTCGACATCGGCTTTCGCCGCAACGGGGATCACTATGAGCTTGTGGTGGATCTGTGGGGGGCGGGCATCGATCCCCAGACCTTTCTGGAGCCGATTTTGCAGCGCTACGCCCACAAGAGCTTGCTGCGCTCTGCCCGGCAACAGGGCTTCGCCATCGAGGCGGAGGAGCATCTAGAGGATGGCACCATCCGCGTAGTGGTGGGGCGCTGGGTGTAGCCGGGCCCATTGGCATCCGCTCATGCTCAGCAACTCCCGACCCTTGGTGGGCACAGGTGAGGGATCCCGGCCCCGCCCTTGGGATCTGGTGTTGGGAGGACGAGCCGCAGCCGGCGGTGCCCCGGCCCACGCCTTAGTTTTGGGGGGGCTTGAGGGGGCGCGGCGACGGCTCACCCAGGGCGACGAGGCGGTGCGTCTGGCCACCTTGCCCCAGCTGCTGCAGTACGGGCCGGCAGGCCTGGCCGAACTGATCGAAGCACTTGCTGGCAACACCTCCTGGGCGGTGCGCCTAGAGGCCTGGCGGCTGCTCTCCCAGCTCGAGCAGCCGGAGGCAGAGGAAGCCTGTCGAACCTACAGCCCCTTTCGCCCGGTGGGGGGTGCCCAGGGGGTCATCGTGGCCTATCGGCGCGGGGAGCGGAACTTTGCCTACGCCGACTTGGAGGGAGTGGATCTGCAAGAGGCGCGGCTGGGGGGTGCCAACTTCTACGAAGCTAATTTGAGAAAGGCCAACCTGGGTCTTTGCAACTTCAACGGCGCCCACCTGCACCAGGCAGATCTGCGCCAAGCTAACTTGCAAGGGGCCAAGCTCAGTGGCGCCGTCCTCCAGGGGGCGGATCTGCGGGGAGCCGATCTGAGGGGGGCGAAAGTCAGCGGCACCAGCCTGCGGGGATCCCGGCTTTCGGAAGAGACCCGCCTGGAGGAGCGGCTGCGCCACATCTGGCAGTTGCAAAACTGGGGGGGACAAGGGCAAGATTTCTCCGGCCAAGACCTGAGCAAGGCCGACTTGAGAGGGCTGGGGCTGCGCCAGATCCGGCTGCGGGGGGCCAACCTCAAGCGCGTGGATCTGCGCGGATCCAACCTGGAGGGAGCAGACCTGCGGGGGGCCAACCTGCAGCGAGCGGATCTGCGGGGGGCCAACTTGCAAAATGCCGACCTCGAGGGGGCCGATCTCGGCGGCGCCGAGCTGCGCCAGGCCCAGTTGCAGGGGGCCAACCTGCGCCGGGCTGACCTCAGCCGCGCCAACCTGACTCAGGCCAACCTGGAAGGCGCCCAGATCGAGGGCCTCAAACACAGCGGATCCCAGATTGCCGGCCTCATCTTCCCCGACGGCACCCCCCTCAAGCCCTGGTGGTGGTAGGCTGACCACCGCTGCCAAATCCAAAGGAATCCCAAGATCCCCAAGCCCCCGCCCCAACCTGGAGCAGCATGAGAGTAGAGATACCTAGGGGGTACGGCTATGGTTTTGGCAGAACAGCTCTCAACCAAACCGCTCACCGACGACGAACTGCGCAAAATGGACGCCTACTGGCGGGCCGCCAACTACCTGTCGGTGGGGCAGATTTACCTGATGGACAACCCGCTGCTGCGGGAACCTCTAAAGCTAGAGCATGTGAAGCCGCGCCTGCTGGGGCACTGGGGCACCACACCGGGGCTGAATTTTATCTACGTGCATCTCAACCGCATCATCAAGCGGGAAAACCTCAACGTCCTCTACATCACCGGCCCCGGCCATGGCGGCCCCGCTCTGGTGGCCAACACGTACCTGGAGGGCACCTACAGCGAGGTGTACCCCAACATCGGCCAAGATGCCGACGGGATGCGCAAGCTCTTCAAACAGTTCTCCTTCCCCGGCGGCGTGCCCAGCCACGTGGCCCCAGAAACCCCCGGCTCCATCCATGAGGGGGGAGAGCTAGGCTATGCCCTGGCCCACGCCTTTGGGGCGGCCTTCGACAACCCCGATCTGTTGGTGGCCTGTGTAGTCGGGGATGGAGAGGCGGAAACCGGCCCTCTGGCTGCTTCCTGGCACTCCAACAAGTTCCTCAACCCCATCCACGACGGGGCAGTGCTGCCGATTCTCCACCTCAACGGCTACAAGATCGCCAACCCCACCATCCTGGGCCGCCTCAGCCGTGAAGAGCTGCAGAGCCTGTTTGTGGGCTATGGCTACAAGCCTTACTTCGTAGAAGGCTCCGATCCGGCCCAGATGCACCAGTTGATGGCCGCCACTTTGGACACGGTAATCCACGAGATCCAAGAAATCCAGCAGCATGCTCGTACCAAGGGGGATCCCAGCCGTCCCCAGTGGCCGATGATCATCCTGCGCACCCCCAAAGGCTGGACGGGCCCCAAAGAGGTGGACGGCAAAAAGGTGGAGGATTTCTGGCGCTCCCACCAGGTGCCGCTGGCGGATCTGGCCAAGAAACCAGAGCACCTCAAGATCCTGGAAGAGTGGATGCGCAGCTACAGACCGGAAGAGCTCTTCGACGAAAACGGCCGCCTGCGGCCCGAGCTGCAGGAGCTGGCCCCCAAAGGGGAAAAGCGCATGGGCGCCACCCCCTATGCCAACGGCGGCCTGCTGACGCGGGAGCTGAAAATGCCGGATTTCCGCCGCTACGCCGTGGACGTGCCGCACCCCGGCACCCTCGAAGCCGAAGCCACCAAGGTGCTGGGGCAATTCTTGCGAGATGTGATGAAGCTCAACCCCCACAACTTCCGCCTCTTTGGCCCCGATGAAACTGCATCCAATCGCCTGGACGCCGTGTTTGAGGCCAGTGACCGCACCTGGGTGGCGCCTATCTACGACTACGACGAGCACCTCTCCCCCGATGGGCGGGTGATGGAGATCCTGAGCGAGCACGTCTGCCAGGGCTGGCTGGAGGGCTACCTGTTGACAGGCCGCCACGGCTTTTTCTCCTGCTACGAAGCCTTCATCCACCTGGTGGACTCCATGTTCAACCAGCACGCCAAGTGGCTGAAGACCACCCGCCACATCCCCTGGCGGCGGCCCATCCCCTCTCTCAACTACCTGCTCACCTCCCACGTGTGGCGGCAGGATCACAACGGCTTCAGCCACCAGGATCCCGGCTTTCTGGATCACGTGGTCAACAAGAAAGCCGATGTTATCCGCGTCTACCTGCCCCCGGATGCCAACACCCTGCTCTCGGTGGCGGATCACTGCCTGCGCAGCCGCCACTACGTCAATGTCATCGTGGCGGGGAAACAGCCGGCCCTGCAGTACCTGGACATGGATGCCGCCATCAAGCACTGCACCCAGGGCTTGGGGATCTGGGAGTGGGCCAGCAACGACCAGGGCTCGGAGCCGGATGTGGTCATGGCCTGCTGCGGCGATGTGCCGACGATGGAAACCCTGGCGGCGGCGGACTTCTTGCGGCAGCACCTGCCGGACATCAAGATCCGGGTGGTGAACGTGGTCAACCTGATGAAGTTGCAGCCGCCCAGCGAACACCCCCACGGCATCAGCGACAAGGAGTTTGTCAGCATCTTCACCCCCGATAAGCCCATCGTGTTTGCCTTCCATGGCTATCCTTGGCTCATTCACCGCCTCACCTACCGCCGCCCCAACCACCACAACCTACACGTGCGCGGCTACAAGGAGGAAGGCACCACCACCACTCCCTTCGACATGTGCGTCCTCAACCAGGTGGATCGCTTCAACCTGGCCAACGACGTGTTGGAGCGGGTGGAGCGCTTCAAATACCGGCGGGATCACGTCCAGCAGCTCATTCGGGACAAGCTGGTGGAGCACAAGCAGTACATCTGCAAGTACGGCGAGGATCTGCCCGAGGTGCGCAACTGGAAGTGGCCCTACTAGTGGATCCCCCTTCCCCCAACTTTCACCTCTAGCCGCCGGCAGGGTAGAGTTTTCTTGGGCTCTCCTGCCGGAGCGTTCTGGGCGGTTGTGCTGGAGGTTGAGAATGTGAGGGGTTCAGAACGGGTGGATGCGGATACCCTTCCCCGGCTGGAAGAGGCGGACTGGGGAGGGATGGCCCTCTCCTTAGTTCTCGGCCTGGCCCTCTCAGCGCTGGTCATCGGGATCCGGCCCCAGGTGGCCGTCCCCTTTGGATTGAGCGTGCTGGGCTCGGCCCTGCTGGGATCCCTACTTCTCCCGGTCTTGCGGCGCTGGAAGGCAGGCCAGGTCATCCGCGAGGAGGGGCCCCAGTCCCACCACAAAAAAGCGGGCACGCCGACCATGGGTGGCCTTAGCTTTTTGCCCGTAGGGCTGCTGGTGGCCGGCATCGGGAGCGGCTGGGATCCCCAATGGCTGGCGGTGGCCCTACTGACCCTGGCTTACACCGTGGTTGGCTGGCTGGACGATTGGCTGGTCATCCGGCAGCGCTCCAACAAGGGGTTGTCTGCCAAATCGAAGCTTTTACTCCAAGTTGGGATCGGCCTGGTTTTCTGTGGCTACCTGGCCTGGCAAGGGATCCCCACCGTTCTCACCCTGCCGGGAATAGGCGCCCTCCCCCTGGGCTGGCTGTTCTGGCCCTTGGCCTTGTTTGTGCTGGTGGGCACCAACAACGCCGTCAACCTCGCCGACGGCATGGACGGCCTGGCGGCAGGGATGGTGGCCCTTGTCCTGGCAGGGCTGGGGCTGACGGCAGCGGATCCCGTTTTGGCGCTCGTGGCTTTTGCCTTGAGCGGCACCTGTCTGGGCTTTCTGGTGCACAACCACCACCGGGCCCGCCTGTTTATGGGCGATACCGGATCCCTGGGGTTGGGGGGCGCTCTGGCGGGGCTGGCGCTGTTGGGGGATCAGCTCTGGGCCCTGGCCTGGATGGGCGCGGTGCTGGTGGCAGAGGCCCTGTCGGTGATCCTGCAGGTGGGCTACTTCCAATACACCAAACGCAAAACCGGACAAGGCAAACGGCTGCTGCGCATGTCGCCCTTGCACCACCATCTGGAGCTGGGGGGCTGGTCGGAGGTGCAGGTGGTGGGGTGCTTCTATGGGCTAACGGCGCTATTGGTGGGGCTGGGCTGGGCCTGGTGGCACTGGGCCGGCGCTTGAGAGGCAGAGGATCCAGGGGTACCACGGCAGGGGCCAAGCGCCGAAGCCGGACTTGGGGCTGCTTTCGGGGTTGGGAGGAGCATGCCTCTAACCCCCAAAACCCTGAACTTTGCTGAATTTACTGAGCTTTAGGCGGTTTGGCAAAAGTCATTGAGAGGGATATAGTAGACCAAGTTTCCCCCTGATCCTTGAGTCCACCGCAACGGTTGCCGGGAAGTGAAGGGGGAAAGCGCTCGGGGGGTATTCCTCAGGGCTTTGCGGGATACCGCCTTCCTGCTCAGAGATAGGCAGGATGCGATCGCTTCTTTCCTGAACCATGTTCAGGAGAGTTCAGCGTGAATGTATCAGGTCTAAACTGACTTAAGGGTTGTGGCTTGCCCTGGGCAGAGATTTGTCCATGGGTACAGCATCCTGTCCCCAACCCAAATGGCTGCAATTTCAAAAATGGTTGAAAAGGGCTTCTAGGCCGCCCGCAGAGCCCTCTAAGGCTGCAGGATCATCGACCAAAAGCCGCTCTCTTCATTCCAAAAGGGCGCCAGCGACTCTCCCACCACGTTCGGCCCCCAGTAGCGAGCGGTTCCATCCAGGGTAAAAGCCACCACAATATCGCCGGGGCCGATCTGCAATGGCTCCTCGCCCAAACTCAGCACCAGCCCCTCGCTGCCCCCTTCTCCGGGCGCAAAGTCCCAGTGGGCCGTTTCCGGGTTGAGCAGCCGTCCACCGCTGCGCATCAAGATCACCAGCCGAATCGGGTGAGGGGTGCGATTGCCGACTCGAAAGGCTCCTGTGCGGGTGGAGGTGGGGAAGGCAGACTCTGAGGGCAGGACAGGAGCTGCATTCCCCTCGAAGGAGCCTTGTGGGGATTTTAACATCGGCTGGGCTGCCAACCCCCGAACGAGAGCCAGACCCCAAACCAAAGCGGCAGCCAACCCCAGGGATCTCTGGCGCAGCTTGCCCCGCAAGGTCCCTTTCGGCGGCCCGCCGGCAACAAGAGCGGCAACAGCTTGGGTGATACAGGCAGGAAATGAGCGGATGGAAACAGACATCAGATTACCGCAACCAGGAGTGCTACATGCCGGATTGAGAAAGAAGCTGAGCGACCGTGACCTCGCCATTGGTGAGCAGATCCAGCCCGCAGGCGGCGTCGCGCTCAGAATAGGACGGTTGTTCAGCCACGCTAACACCTCTATCCTTGTCTGTTCTTCAATATTCATTCAACCTTCTCTCGGAAGGCGAAAACCGCTCCCCCCTCCCACCTGCAGTCGGCTGGGATCCTTCTAGGGGTTGACCGCTCGGCATTTCCACCCTTGCGGGCTGCGCTCATACAGAGTCCGTCGCTGGGGATAGATCGCATCTCCCTTGAGCTGGAGGTGATCCACCTCCGTTGGATCCAACAGCAGTAGGACAAATGTCGGCGGTGGCAAAGATGCCTTTTCGGGGGGCAGCTCTTCAACAAAAGCCTCGGGTGGGGCAAGAGGGCCTTTAGGTTCCGGCCAGAACCAGAGCAGCCGTCCTTTTTCCGAGATTTGTTGCCACAACTGTTGTCGGTGCTGCTGCGCCCGAGGATCCGGGTGGTCGGCGGTGATGGCCTCGAGAGTGCCGGCAATGCGAAATTGCTCGCGAGTTTTACAGAAGTACCAGCAGATCTGGGCCAGTGGGCAGTGGGCGATCTGGCAGATCTTCTCGCTGCGGCTGTCCACCGCCAACTGAATGCGGTCGGTATCCCCCAAAAATCCCCGGAAGACCACCGTGCGGTTGCGCGGGTGCCCCCAAGGATCCACCGTAGCCAACTGCAAATAGCGCACACCCGCGTCGCTGCGGTTGCGGTGCAAGGCCGCCTGCAGCAACGTCCGCCAAGAGGGATCCCCAGCCGGGTTATCCTTCAACTCGTTCATAGGGGTGCGCAGGTGCCAGCCGAGACTTTAGCCGGGAGGGGGAGGAGCTTCCGATTGCGGATCCCTGGCCTGTCCTAGTGAGGATTCCGGCCGAACGGAATGGGAATCCAGACCAGTTGGGTGAAGGGAATGAAAGGGATGCTCCAGACAGCCCTCTGCCAGCCCCTCGAAGCGTTCCGGCACCGGCTGTTTCACCGGCAATTTCTGGAGCACCAGAGCGAGATACTCGCTGTACCATGGGGAGCGAGCTTCTCGCACCTTGTGCCACACCGAGCGCGACATCAACAGCGTCCGCTCCACGTCCCGGGCTCCCAGCTTGAGCAAAAATTCCTCCCGTTCCGGCTGGTAATCGGTGGAGGTCAAAGCCAAAGCCTGCGGCGGATAGGCTTGGGTGAGCCGGGCCATCTTGGCCATGAGCTCAGGATAGAGCCAGGTGTAGGCGGGGTGAACCGTAAGCTTGGCCACATGCGGCTGCTGCCCGGTACGGTCCAACTTCAGGTTGAAATAGCCGATAGCGGTTTTCCGCTCCGGCTCATAGACACACATCTCCACCCGTTCCGTTTGGCTGATGACGCATTTGGCCTGATCTAGGAGCCAATCCAGCGGGCTGGTGCGAAAATCGCTCACGTCGCGGTCGTATACCTGGCGCACGGTGGCCGGCATGGATCCCGTATCCAGTTGGTAAATGGCGTAGGCATCCCGGTTGGTCACCGGCACCAGGTTGGGCAGCATGGGCTCGTGCTGGCTGAGGGCGGCCAGAATCTCGGGCCGGATCGACCAGTAGGTAATCTGGGCCAGCGGTTGGAAGCCGTTGTGGCGGTAGAGGGCCATCGCCCCCTTGTTGTGGATGTTCACCTCCAAGATCCAGGTGCGGGCCTCGCGAAAGTGCTCCATGCAGTGTCTGAGCAACTTAGAGCCGATTCCCTGCCGCCGGGCGGAGGGCACCACAGCAATGTGATCCACCCGCCAGGTGCTGCGGGAATGATTAAAGGGAGAAACTTGAATGACCCCCTGGATTTTGCCCTCCAGCTCCGCCACATGCACCGTAAACATGTGCTGAAAACGGTTGGGAAACAGGCTCAAAGTTTTCAGGGGGCCATACCACTGGCGCAGCCGCCGCACCTGGCGACGAATGTCCACCGAGCGGCCGCTGTACTCTTCATCAAAAGCTTGAGCCAAAATCTCCTCCACCGCCTCCAGATCACCCAGTTGAGCCGGGCGGAGAATCAGTTCGGGAGCCTCCTTAGGAGCTTTGGAATCCGGGTTGGGCTTTTCCGCAGGGTTGTCCATGCCAAAGTGTGGGCGGGAGAATACTCAAAGCATAGCTCAGGATCCCCCACTTCTTCTATCTAAGGGGGGCGTTGCTGCCACAAATGAGATTATCGGGCTTTCCGTTGGCCTTTGGCCAATCAGGCCCCCGCATCCAGCAACGCCAGGTTGCGGAAGGTAAAGCGCTTTTCCACAGGGCCGGTTTCCGTCTCTGTTTGAATGCGCCGCTCCGAGAGGATATAGTACTTGCCCACTTTGGTGTAGAGATCTTCAAATTGGCTGCGCCCACCCTTCTGCTCGCCAGTCTTGGCGTCGTGATAGACGGAGTCGTAGCGGTGGGAGAGGTAGCCTTCGCCCGTGTCATGGCTGCTGAAGGTGTGAATAGTAACCACCATACCGTGAATATGCCGATGCACCATGGTAACTTGGTTGTCGCGCACGTGGTAGCGATCCCCTTCGGCTTTGCCGCCCACCAGGATCTCCACGGTGCCATCGGGTAGGATCTGGCCATAGCGAAAAGTGTTGTTCCCGTGGGTCTCGGCGAAGCTGCGGCGCACCCGGTGAACGGCAATCTCCCAAAGTTGATTGTGAATGGCTTTCCGGGCTTCCTCATCCTCCACGCCCGTAACCGTCGCTTTTAGGTCTGCCCCCACTCGCACCTGGCCCACAAAAGTGCGCTCCCCATCCCAGTAGGTGACCTCGGCGCTGTAGCCCGGAAAGTCGGGATCCCAGGTGTAGCGATTTTCGTAGGCGGCCCGAAACAACTCTTCGGCAGAAACTTGGGTCGCGGTCATCGAGTGTCTCCTGTCTTACTGGCAAGCGCTTCTCATGACCATCCATCATACTGCCCCTTGCTGCCAGGCTATCCCCCTAGCCGCCCGCGGCAGGAACCTGCGTTTGTTGACATACTCTCTACGCCCAGGGCCTGCTTCCCCACAGCGATCAGCCAGGGGTTTTCGCGCCACAAAGAGCTGACATAGCTAATTGCCCATCCGCCGCTGTAGGATAGAGGCATAGCCACTGGAGCTTCTCTTCCTTCGTCACCCTAAGTTTTGGCCTGCAAGTTTAGTTGCTGCTTTGATCCCCGGAGTATTCTCTGGAAAGAGCCTTTCTATTTTTGGTGGGTGAGGAGGAAGATTGAGAGATTTTTTTGACAATCGCGTCGGCAGGACGGAATCCCTAGCGCCTAACCTGTCGCCGGCCCAGACCAGAGTGGCAGCCCCGCCGGAGATGATGGGGCCAGTGCTGAAAATTGTCGGCAAGCAGACCTTGAGCGGCCACATTCCCATCGGCGGCGCGAAAAACTCAGCTTTGGCGCTCATGGCGGGATCCCTTTTGGCTCCTGCCGCTTGTCGAATTCACAACGTGCCGCGCCTGCTGGACATTGAACGCATGGGGCAGATCCTGACCAGCCTGGGGGTTAAGGTGTCCCATGTGGGCAATACCCTTGACCTGGACGCCAGCTCCCTCAAAACTTCCCAGGCGCCCTACGAGTTGGTCAGCCAGTTGCGGGCCAGCTTCTTCATCATCGGGCCGCTGCTGGCGCGGCTGGGAGTGGTCAGAGTTCCTCTGCCCGGCGGCTGTGCCATCGGCTCGCGTCCGGTGGATCTGCATGTGCGGGGCCTGCAAGCGTTGGGGGCAACGGTTCAAATCGAGCACGGCGTGGTTCATGCCTATGCCCGCAAGCTGGTGGGAACCCGCATCTACCTTGACTATCCCAGCGTCGGCGCCACCGAGACGCTGATGATGGCCGCTACGCTGGCCGAAGGGGAAACGGTGATTGAAAATGCTGCCCAAGAGCCGGAGGTGGCCGACTTGGCCCGTTTTTGTCAGGCGATGGGAGCCCGCATCCGTGGCGTGGGCACCAATACGGTTGTGGTGGTAGGGGTGCCGCGCCTGCACGGCACCGAGTACACGGTCATTCCCGACCGCATCGAGGCCAGCACCTACCTCATTGCCGGGGCCATCACCCGCTCCGAACTCACGGTTGGCCCTGTTATCCCGGATCACCTGCGAGCGGTGATTGCCAAGCTGCGCGACATGGGGCTGCGGGTGGAGGAAGAAGGCCCCAACCGGCTGCGCATTGCCCCGGCTCAACTCAGTTCGGGCTGGCTTTGCCAGGCAACCGATATCCAAACCTTGCCCTATCCAGGTTTTCCCACCGATGTGCAGGCGCCGATCATGGCCTTGGCTGCCCTGAGCGAGGGCAGTTGCACCATCGAGGAGACGGTGTTTGAAAACCGCATGCACCACATTCCCGAGCTCAACCGCATGGGGGCGGATATTCGTCTCAAGAACCGGGTGGCCATTGTCCGGGGGGTGCCGTCGCTGTCGGGAGCGCCGGTGGTGGCCACGGACTTGCGGGCGGGGGCAGCTCTGGTGTTGGCTGGCCTGGCGGCTGAGGGCTGCTCTACTATCCACGGGCTCCACTACATCGACCGCGGCTACGAAGCTATCGATGAAAAGCTGCGCAGCGTTGGGGCCAAGGTGTATCGCTGTAACAACCCGGCAGGGATCCCGGCCACCCCTCAGCCTGAACAAGCTGATGGAAAGGGGATCCCATTGCAGAATTGGCCCACTTGAGCCTACGCCGTTGGGGGGATCCGCCGGCCCCCTCCCCCTTGTTTTCTTGAGGGAAAAAGGATGCGGTAGGCTAGGAGCCGACAGCCCAAATTCAGGGAGAAGGGGTTGGGGATCGAGAGCCATGTCCCAAGTGTACGACTGTGTCATCGTCGGCGCTGGCCCTGCCGGCGGCTCGGCCGCCTATCACCTGGCCAAGCGGGGGCGCTCAGTGCTGGTCTTGGAGAAGGATCCTTTGCCCCGCTACAAACCCTGTGGCGGCGGCGTTTCTCCCATGGTGGCGGCCTGGTTTGACTTCGATTTCAGTCCCGCCATTTCGCTGAAGATCCGGCAAATTCGCTACACCTGGCGGGGCGGGGATCCGGTCGTGGCCGACCTGGATCTGAAAGAGCCGGTATGGATGGTGCGGCGGGAGGTCTTCGACCATTACTTGATCCAGCAGGCGCAAAAGCAGGGGGCAGCACTCCAGACGGAATGTCCCGTCTCCGGCATTGAGTGGCAGAGCGACCGCTGGCAAGTGATGACAGCCACCGGCCCGGTCTGGGGTCGGTATGTGATCGGGGCCGATGGGGCCAAAGGCTCGATGGCCAAGTGGCTCGGCTTTCAAAACCGGCAGCGCCGCCTGGCTGCCGCCCTGGAAGCAGAAGTGCCCGTCTCAGAGCCAAAAACCGCAGCCGCCCATTTCGACTTTGGCGCCGTGAGCAACGGCTACATTTGGAACTTCCCCAAAGCCGATGGCTACTCCATCGGGGCAGGCACCTTTCGGGGTGGCGAAAAACAAAACTTGCGGGAAATCGCCGCCGAGTATGCCCAAAGCTTTGGTGTGGACTTGAAATCGGTCAGGCAGTTTGGCCATCCCATCTGTCTTTGGGAGGGGGATCAACCCCTGCACAGCCAAAATGCCCTCCTGGTGGGAGATGCTGCCTGTGTCGTCGATCCGTTTACCGCCGAAGGGATCCGCCCCTCCCTCCTCACTGGCATGCTGGCAGCGCAGGCCATCGACCAAGCCCTGGCGGGAGATACCGAAGCCCTGGCGAACTACTCCGCCCGCGTGCAGCAGGAGTGGGGCTCAGAGATGCGTTGGGCCAAGCGGATCGCGGCGCTGTTCTACCGCTTTCCGGGCGTCGGCTACAGGGTAGGCGTCAAGCGACCGGGAGCCACTCGGCGCATGGGCCAGATCTTGGCCGGTGAGCTGCGCTACAGCGATGTGGCCAGCTCGGCCATTCGCCAGTTGAGCGCTGGCCTGTTGGCCTAGGCCGGCCGCTGGGAGAGGGGGGCGGGATCGTCGAAGCGCCTGCTGATCAGCAGGCAGTTGCGGCCATCTGCCTGGCGAGTATAGCTCAGGTGGGTGGAGAGAGCCTTCATCAGCCGAATACCCCGTCCCCCCTCGGATTCGACCTCGGCGTCGGGGGGCCTGCTGGCTGCTCGGTTCTGGAAGAATTCCTCCAAGTTGAACTCCTGCCCTTGATCCCAGATGCGCAGCTCCAGCTCCTGGGGCATCAGAACCAGCTCGATATCGATGGGTGTACTGGGAGACAAAGTGCGGTGGGCATGGCGAACGGCGTTGGTAAAGCCCTCCGCCAAGGCCAACTGGCATTCCAACCAGATGGGGCCCGGAATGCCGGCGTCGCGGAAAGACTCAAACCACGTCAAAACTTGGCTGAGAGCATCCAGGGTTGTGTCTACTCTCAGCGCAAAGGTCTGCTTTTCCCCCGACGGGATCCCTGCCGCGTTCAAAATCGAACCCCAAAGCTCAGACTGTTGCCTTGGCCCTCGCCCCCACCAGGGATCGGACCAGTTGATTCTAGACTAAGGCGCTGTTCAAGCCTGCCAACCCCCAACTTTGGGGGGGGCCACTAGGGGGCGATGATGAGATCCACGCGGCGGTTTCGCTGTCTCCCTTCCTCCGTATCGTTGTCGGCCACCGGCAGGGTGGGGCCAAAGCCAGAGGTTGTCCAGCTGATGGGGTGGTCTTCCGGCAACAGGTTAGCTAAGTAGTCTTTCACAGCGTTGGCGCGGCGCAGGGAAAGGTCGAGGTTATAGTTCAAGGAACCGATGTTGTCGGTGTGGCCGTTGACTTGAACGCGGGCGCCGGGCATTTCCCGCAAAGATTTGGCCACTTCTGCTAACAGGGAGGCCGCCTCAGGCCGAATCTCGGCCTTGTCGAAGTCGAAGAGCAGATCGCCCGGCAGGCTAATGGTTCGGGTTCCCACCTGAAAAGAGGTAGGGGTCGGCGTTGCGGTGGGGGCAGGGACGCTTGCTCCCTCCGGGGCGATCTCGGCAGTGGTGGCCGATTCTCGCCTCGGCTCAGGGGCCGCTGCTGGGGAAGACAGCCGTTGCAGCCGCGACTCCAGTTCTTCAACGCGGATCAAAAGCTGGATGGCCTGCTGGCGGAGTTCTCGAATCTCCCTTTCCAGATCCGTGGAGCCGCCGTGATTTGGATTCCCCTTTGGTGAATCTGCATCTGGGCTCACCGCTGGGAGACTGGCCTGGGGTGGAGACAGGGTGGGCAGGAGCGGCGGCGTGTTGGCCTGCGGCTGGGGAACTGGCAGCGGTTGGGTCTGAAGCGGCTGCGGGAGCACCATTCCCGCCCAGATGCCGCTGCCGACCAGGAGGATCCCACTCGAGAGATTGAGAAAGACCGTTGCACGTTCCGATGGGCGGGGCATCGCAGGCAAACCTCTGGCTAGATGGGCGCAGGCGAGGAGCGAAAACCGGGCTCAACTCAACGCCTAGAGTCGATCCTATCCGGCGACCGCAGCTTGCCAAGGGGATTAGGGGCTGCTCAGGCTACCCCTTCCCGCCATCCTCGGCAAAAGCCTAGTCGAAGCTGAGACGGCCCCGATAGCGTCCTATGAGGATCAGGCCGTTGACGGGATCCGCACAATCGACCACAAAAGACGGGAAGCGAGGGTTGTCGCTGATAACTTTTACTCGGGATCCTGACAGGCGTTGCAGCCGTTTGACCCACAGCTCGCCATCCCTCTGAAAGACGTAGATGCCCTCACCCCCCAGCTCTTTTTGCCGTTCGACAAAGATCCAGTCGCCATCTTCCAAGGTGGGAGACATGCTGTCCCCTTGCACCCGAATCAAACTGAGCCCATCCGGGTTCCCCTTCAGATGGGCCCGTAGCCAGTTACGCTCAAAAGCTAGCACCGACTCGATGGACTCTTCCCGCACCAGCGCCCCCGCCCCTGCCGAGGCGACCACATCCACCAGAGGCACGTATACATACTCCGTTTTGGCGTCGCCAGCCTCCAGCCGCGGGGATCCCTCCCCCGTAATCAGCCAACTGAGACTCACCCCCCCCACCTGGGCAATTTTCACGGCCTTGTCGATGCCGGGCACGGATCCCTTGAGGTAACTGCGCAAGGCTGTATCGCTAATGCCGGCCCGCCGCCCAAACGCATAAATGGCCTCATCGCCGATCACCTGTCGCAAACGGTCGGCAAAGGAGGAATCAGAGGAGGTGGACATCGGCTTAACGCTACGGGTTGTGTACAACTAAATTTCTACCACTACCTGTTGACAAGTCAACCCTCGTGAGGGGCAGGGGCTTATGCTGGGTTGGAGGGAAGAGGGCAGG